>DAMDHZ010000017.1:4522-26019 GCA_032101665.1 Brachybacterium sp.
GTCGTCGGCATGCCAGAGGGGCACACCCTCGCCGCCGGCCAGGCGGATGGCGCGCAGGGCGTCCCGATCATCGAGCGTGCCCGGGAAGGTGACGACGCCGATGCGCATCAGGCGCTCGCTCCCGGCGTCGAGGAGGGAGCCCTGGTCTGGTCGACCTCGATCTCGACGACGTCCTCGATGACGGGGTTGGACAGGAGCGTCTCGGCGGCCTCGCGCACGCGGGCGAGGACCGTGTCGGTGACCTCGCCGTCCACGTCGAGCTCGAAGCGCTTGCCCTGGCGGACGTTCGAGATGCCGTCGAAGCCCAGGCGGGGGAGGGCGCCGGCGACGGCCTTGCCCTGCGGGTCGAGGATCTCGGGCTTGGGCATGACGTGGACCACGACGCGGGGCATGGGATCTCCTGGGGCCAAGGGGCTCGGGCGTCGTCAGTCTAGAGGAGGGGCCGTGCGACCCGCCGGCCCGGCCGAGCCTCGGGCGCGACGACGCCGAAGGACGCGACCAGGAGGTGGATCGCGTCTCAGGGCTCGGGGTCCGGGCGCATGCTCACGAGCCAGCGCCGGGTGGTCATGACGTGCTGCTGCGCCTCGACGCGTGCGGCCTCGGGATCATGGGCGAGCACCGCCTCGGCGATCCGGCTGTGCGCCTCGTCGCTCGACCGTTTCAGCTCGGCGCCGCTCGAGCCGTCGAGCAGCCGGTAATGGTGGCTGCGCTCGCGGATGATCGCGAGCAGTGTGCGCAGGGAGGCATTGGGGGTCCCGTCGGCGAGCAGGCGGTGGAACGCGTCGTCGAGGCCCTCGGCATCGGCGTCCCAGGGCTGGGCGGCGATGCGTGCGGCCAGCTCGACCAGGCGGCGGCGCTGGGTGTCGTCGAACGAGGCCGCGGCGGCGGCCGCCGCATGCCCTTCGAGCACGCAGCGGATGTCCAGGAGCTCGAGGAACTGCTCGAGCGGGAGCAGGGGGACGGCGATCCGCAGGCCCGACATGAAGTCGTCGGCCGAGAGCGCCGACACGTAGGTGCCCGAGCCGGTGCGCGAGATCAGCACGCCGGCCACGGCGAGCATCTTCTGCGCCTCGCGCAGCGAGCTGCGGGACACGTCGAGGCGCTCGCACAGGTCCGCCTCGCTCGGCAGGCGGTCACCCGGCCGCAGGTGCCCGGAGGAGATCATCGCGCGCAGGCCCTCGACGGCCTGTTCGACCTTCGCGCTCATCGTGTCCCTCCTCGGGTCCTCGGCCGCGACGCCTCCCGGGCGGTCTCGCACCGTCGGCGCCCCCCGATGGTAGTGGCCCGGACCCTCGGTGCCGAGGACCGTGGGTCCCCGACACCCGATCTGTCAGACAGATGATTGCAAGTCGGTAACAGAAGGCGTGGTTTCGTCGTCGTCTCGGCAAACCTGTCAGACGATCTGGGGAAGGCGCACGCGCGCCGCCATCGAGCGAGGACGACGGAGACGGCATGGGAGCTGAGCAGACGCTCATCGGGTCGGAGCGATCCGCACGGCAGCAGGGCGATGCGCCGCCCGCGGGGCTGCGCACCCACAGCGGCCTGCCCGCGGCGGAGCTGTGGCGGCTCGATCCGGCCTACCGCCACCTCAATCACGGCTCCTTCGGCGCCGTGCCCGCGGCCACGCTCGAGAGGCAGGCCGGGTTCCGCGCACAGATGGAGGCGAACCCCGTCAAGTGGTTCGTCGAGCTCCCCGGGCACGTCGCCCGGGCGCGTGCCGCGATCACCCGTCGTCTCGGCGCCGAGCCGGGGTCGGCGGCCCTCGTCGCGAACGCGAGCGCGGGCGCCTCGATCGTGTACCGCGCGCTGCTCGCGGCCGGCCGTCCCGTCCACGTGGTCACGACCGACCACGGCTACGGCGCGGTGACCATGGGCGCCGAGCGCCTCGCGCGCGAGTCCGGGGGCACCGCCTCCCGCGTGCACGTGCCGCTCGACGCCCCGCCCGCGGCCGTGCTCGAGCGCCTCGAGACCCACCTCGCCGCGCACCGGGCCGATCTGCTGGTCGTCGATCAGGTCACCTCGCCCACTGCGCGCGCCTTCCCGACCACCGCGATCTGCGACCTGGCCCACCGCCACGGCGCCCGCGTGCTCGTCGACGGCGCCCACAGCCCCGGCGTGCTCCCTGCCGCGATCGAGACGAAGGCCGACGCCTGGGTGGGCAACCTGCACAAGTTCTGGTGTGCGCCGCGCGGCACCGCCGTGATCGCGGTCCACGAGACCGCGGCGGGCCCGGTGCTCGACCTGATGCCGCTCATCGACTCGTGGGGGGCGACCCTCGGCTACCCCGAGCGGTTCGATCACCAGGGCACGCTCGATCTCACGGCGTGGCTCGCGGCCCCTCACGCCGCCGAGCACCTCGAGCACGAGCTCGGCTGGGACGCGATCCGCTCCCACAGCGCCGCGATGATGGACCTCGCCGAACGCGAGGTGGGCACCGCGCTCGCCGAGGCCGGCGTCGAGGACCCCGTGCCGGACGTCGGACAGGCCGTGGGCCCGATGCGCCTGCTGCGACTGCCGGGGGAGAGGGTCTGGACCCACGACGAGGTCGACGCGCTGCGGGTCCCCTTCATGGACAGCACCGGGCTCGTGGTCTCGTTCACCGAGTTCGAGGGCCGGGCCTACGTCCGGCTGTCCGCCCATGCCTATACGACACCCGACGACATCCACGCGATGGCCTCGTCGGGTGTGCCGGCCCTCGTTCGAGGGATCGGCTGACCACTCAGGAAAGGGAATGGCCATGACCATTCGACGCAGGGACTTCATGATGGCGGGTGCCGGCGGCCTCGCCGCGACCGCCTTGGCAGCGTGCGACAGCCCCGGGGGAGGCTCGAGCTCCGGCAACGAGCTGCAGATGGTGGAGAGCCTGACCAGCCCGGACCGGACGGCGCTGCTGCGCAGCCTCCTGGACCAGTTCGAGCAGGAGAACGAGGGCATCACCGTCAAGCTCGTCTCGCCGCCCACCGAGCAGGCCGACCAGAAGATCCAGCAGATGCTGCAGGCCGGCTCCGGCATCGACGCGCTCGAGGTGCGCGACCTGACCGTCGGCCCCTTCAGCAACAACGGCTGGCTGTACGACATGACCAAGGAGACCAAGGCCTGGTCGGGCTTCGCCGATCTCACCGAGCAGGCCCAGAAGTTCTCGACCTCCCAGGACTCCAAGAGCTACTTCATCCCCTACGGCTTCTACGGGCTCAGCCTGTACTACCGCACGGACCTCGTGAAGGAGGCCGGGTTCGACGGGCCGCCCGCGTCCTGGGATGCGCTCGTCGAGCAGGCCGCGAAGATCCAGGATCCCGCCAAGAACCGCTACGGCTACGCGTTCCGCGGTGGCGCCAACTCGGCCGGCCAGCTGATGAGCGTGCTCGAGGCCTACAACGCCGACAACCTCGACCTGACCAACGCCTACAAGCTCGCCGACGGCTCGACGATCTTCGTCTCGCCCGAGTCCCAGCAGGGCCTCGACACCTACGTCGAGCTGTTCAGGACCGGTTCCCCGGAGTCCTCCGTCGCATGGGGCTACGCCGAGATGGTGCAGGGCTTCACCAACGGCTCGACGGCCTTCCTGCTCCAGGACCCCGAGGTGATCGCGGCCGTGCGGGAGTCCTCCCTGACGGACGACCAGTGGGACGTGGCCCCCAACGTCACCGGTCCCACGGGCAAGGCGGCGTGGCCCATGGCGACCGCCGGCTGGGGCGTCGCCGAGAGCGCGAAGAACAAGGAGGCCGCCGTCACGCTCGTGCAGTGGCTCGCCGGCAAGGACCCGTCCACGACCTTCGCCGAGAAGAACAGCCTGGTCCCCATCCAGAAGTCGGCGTCCGAGGACGAGTTCTTCAAGACGGGACCGTGGGCCGCCTACGTGACCATGACGTCCCAGCCCGACACGTACCTCTCGTGCGAGGAGCCCCGCGGCGTCTCGTGGTGGACCGAGTGGATGCAGCGCTCCGAGGCCGATCTGCAGAAGGTGCTCACGGGCGGCATGACCACCGCGGACCTGCTCAAGGGCTGGGACGGGTTCTGGACCGAGAAGTGGAAGGCGTGAGCCGATGACCAGCGCAGCCCCGGCCCGCGGTCAGGGCCGGGGACGGCGCCCCACCCCGGTCCGCCGGCGCCGGTTCAGCGCGCGCACGGCGCTGCTGATCCTTGCCTTCCTCGCCCCGGCGATCGTGTTCGTGGCCCTGTTCACCTACTACCCGATGATCCGCGGCAGCCAGATGGCCTTCCGCGACTGGAATCTCTGGAACCTCACCGAGACGCCCTTCGTGGGGCTCGCGAACTTCCGCACGATCCTCGCGGACCCCGCCTTCGGCAGGATCCTGCTGAACACCCTCGTGTGGGTGGGGGCCTCCCTGGTCCCCCAGCTCGTGATCGGCTTCGCGCTCGCCCTGTGGCTGCGCAAGAGCTTCCGCTTCCGCGGCATCTACCAGGCCCTCGTGTTCTACCCGTGGGCCGTGTCGGGCTTCCTGATCGGCCTGCTGTTCCGCTGGATGTTCAACTCCGAGTTCGGCGTCGTCAACGACCTGCTCACGAAGGTCGGACTGATCGACTCGCCGATCCCGTGGCTCGCCAACCCGAACCTCGCGTTCGTGGCCGTGGTCATCGCGAACATCTGGTACGGGGTCACCTTCTTCGCGATGATGATCCTCGCGGCGCTGCAGTCGGTCCCCGACGAGTTGCGCGAGGCCGCCGCGATCGATGGCGCCGGGAGGACCCGCACCCTGTTCAGCGTCGTGATCCCCTACATCCGTTCCACGCTCGTGCTCACGGTGCTCCTGCGGGTCATCTGGATCTTCAACTTCCCCGACCTGATCTGGGCCATGACCGGCGGCGGCCCCGCCGACCAGACCCACATCGCCACCACCTGGATGGTCCAGTTCACCCAGCAGGGCAACTACGGCGTCGCCTCGGCCCTCGGCCTCACGGTGATGGTGCTGCTGCTGGTCTTCGCCAGCGTCTACCTCAAGGCCCTCTCGAAGGACGACCGATGATCGACAAGGACACCGTGCCGCTCAAGGTGCTCCGGGTCGCCGGCCTCAGCATCTGGATGCTCATCACCCTGTTCCCGCTGTACTGGATCGTGGTGAGCTCCCTGAAGTCCCCGGCGGACATCGCCTCCTACCCGGTGCAGTACCTGCCCCACGCGCCCACGCTGGTCAACTACGTCGACCTGTTCCGCAAGACCACGTTCGGCTGGAACATGTACTCGAGCCTCACGGTGAGCCTCGCGGCCGCCGCGGTGGCGACGGTGATCGCGATCCTGAGCGCGTACGTCATGTCGCGCTTCGCCTTCCGCGGCCGCGGCGCGGTGATGCTCGCCTTCCTCGTGACCCAGATGATCCCCGCCTTCATCGCGCTCGGACCGCTCTACCAGATGATGGTGTCCTTCCACCTGGTCGACACCCGGCAGGGGCTCGTGCTCGTCTACATCGCCGTGTGCATCCCGTTCTCCTCGATCATGCTCAAGGGGTTCTTCGACAACGTGCCCGAGGAGCTCGAGGAGGCCGCCATGATCGACGGCCTGAGCCGTTTCGGTGCGCTGCTGCGGATCGTCCTGCCCATCATGGGGCCCGGCCTGATCGCGACGTTCATCTTCAACTTCGTGAACTGCTGGAACGAGCTGTTCCTGTCCGTCACGCTCATGAACACCGACGACCGGCGCACCATCCCCACCGCGCTCAACGGCTTCATCACGAGCTTCAACATCGAGTGGGGGCCGCTGTCCGCGGCCGCGGTGCTGACGGTGCTGCCCACGATGGTGCTGTTCGGCCTCGCGAGCCGCTGGATCGTGGCAGGGTTGACGGCGGGCGCGACGAAGGGCTGACCGCGCCCGCCGCGAGCACCCCCGGTCGTGCCGCGCGATCGTGACGGAGGCACGCCCGCTCCGTCGTCGGCCCGTCCCGGACGCGAAGGAGACCTGTCATGAAGATCCGTCATCTGCAGCATTCCTGCCTCCTGGTCGAGGCGGCCGGGACGCGCCTGCTCATCGATCCCGGCAGCTACGCCGCGGCCCAGGACGTGACGGCGCTGCGGGACCTCGACGGCGTCGTGATCACGCACCAGCACGCCGACCACGTCGCGCCCTCCCTGCTCGCCGAGGTGCTCGAGGCCAACCCCGGCATCCCGGTCGTGGCCGAGCCGCAGACCGCCGAGGCGCTCGCGGCGGGGGAGGCCCTCCCCGGCGGCACCTTCGGAGGATCCTTCGCCGAGGGCCAGCTCGTCCCCCTGCCCGCCGGCGCGACCGAGCAGGTGGGCGGTCTCGCCGTGTCGGCGGTCGGCGGCCGGCACGCGATCATCCACCCCGACATCCCGCGGGTGGGCAACTCGGGTCTCGTGATCTCGGGTGAGGGGGAACCGCGCCTGGGCGTCACGGGCGACTCGCTCGAGGCCCTCGAGGAGTTCAGGGGGATCGACGTCCTCGCCTTCGCCGTCGTCGCGCCGTGTCGAAGATGTGCGAGACGATCGACTTCCTGCGCGAGGTCGCCCCGCGCCTCGCGCTGCCGGTGCACGATGCGATCGTGAGCCCCGATGGCCGCCCGATCTACATCTCCCAGTCCACCAACCTCGCGCCCGAGGGCACCGAGGTGCGGGACTGGCCCGAGGACGGCTGGATCGAGGTGGCGGGGCCGGGAGCCTGAGCCGCGCGGCTCTGAGGTGGCCGGGTCGGGAGCGCCGGCCCCGCTGCCCTTTCCTATCCCCCATCCGACCATCGGGGCGGCCGGGGAGCGGAGCGAGCGTCACGTGGCGGCCCTTCGCAGCGCGGACAGGTGCCGCCCCGTGACGTTCGTGCTGACACCTTTCGTTCGTCCCGCCCCGCGAGGTTCGTGCCGCCACCTCTCGTGCGTGCCGCCGCCTGCCGTTCGTGCCGCCCCCTGCCGTTCGACCGCGCCACAGGGGCTGGCGCGGTCAGAACGTGCGACCGGTGAGGTGCTCGTAGGCCTCGACGTAGCGGTCGCGGGTCGCCTCGACGACATGCTCCGGCAGCTCGGGGGGTAGCTCGTCGCCGCCGCGATCCCAGCCCGAGGCGTCCGAGGTCAGCCAGTCGCGCACGTACTGCTTGTCGAGGCTCGGCTGGACCAGGCCCTCGCGGTAGGTGTCCCGGAACCAGAAGCGCGAGGAGTCCGGCGTGAGCACCTCGTCACCGAGGGTGAGGGTCCCGTCGGTGCGCGCATGGCCGAACTCGAGCTTGGTGTCGGCGAGCACGATCCCCCGCTCGAGCGCGATCTGCTGGGCGCGGTTGTAGACCGCGAGGGAGAGCTGCTCGAGGTGATCGACGAGCTCGGCCCCGAGACGCTCGCGCGCCATCTGCACCGTGATGTTCTCGTCGTGCTCGCCGTGGTCCGCCTTGGTCGACGGCGTGAAGAGCGGGCGCGGGAGCCGGGAGGCCTCGACGAGCCCCACCGGCAGGGCATGGCCGCCCACGGCGCCGTCGCGCTGGTAGTCCGAGAGGCCCGAACCCGTCAGATAGCCGCGCACGACGCACTCGAGGGGCACCATGTCCAGCCCCCGGCACAGCAGGGCGCGCCCCGCGACGGCCTCGGGCACGTCGGTCGAGGACAGCACGTGGTTGTCGACGACGTCGGCGAGCTGCTCGAACCAGAACAGGCTCATCGCCGTGAGGATCCGCCCCTTGTCGGGGATGCCGGGGGCCAGGGCGTGGTCGTACGCACTGATGCGGTCGGTCGCGACGACGAGCACCTGCTGCGCGCTCACCGGGTCCTCCCCGGCGGGCACGTACAGCTCGCGGACCTTGCCGGCCACGGCGCGGTCCCATCCGGGCAGCTCGGGGGCCTCGGTCAGGGGCCGGGTCGGGGTGCTCATGCGCTCTCCTGGGGGGTGCGGTGGGTCTCGTCCTCGGCCGCGGCCCGGGCGATGTCGCCGCGATGGTGGGCGCCCTCGAGCACGATCGCCTCGGCGCCCGCGAGGGCGACGGCGCGGGCGCCTGCGAGATCGCGCCCGGTGCCGACGACGGCGAGCACACGTCCGCCCGCGCTCACGAGGGTGCCCGTCACATCGAGGGCGGTGCCGGCGTGGATGACGTGCGCGCCCTGCTGCTCGGCGGCCTCGATCCCGTCGATCGCATCCCCGATGCGGGCGGAGGCCGGATACCCCGAGGAGGCCACGACCACGGCGACGGCGGCCTCATGGCGCCACGCGGGCTCTCCTGCGTCGCGGACGTCACCACGGGCGGCCGCCAGCAGCAGCGGCCCCAGCGGGGAGGCGAGACGCTCGAGCACGACCTGGGTCTCGGGGTCACCGAAGCGAGCGTTGAACTCGACCACCCGCACCCCGCGCGCGGTGAGCGCGAGCCCGCAGTAGAGGACGCCGACGAAGGGGGCGCCGCGGCGCGCGAGCTCGGCCACGGTCGGCTCGGCCACGGTGCGGACCACCTCGTCGACGAGTCCCTCGGGTGCCCAGGGGAGGGGGGAGTAGGCGCCCATGCCGCCCGTGTTGGGGCCCTCGTCGTCCTCGAAGGCCCGCTTGAAGTCCTGCGCGGGGGCCAGCGGCACCACCCGGGTGCCGTCGGCGACGCAGAACACCGAGACCTCCGGGCCGTCGAGATACTCCTCGAGCACGACCGACCCGCCCGCCGCGATGCACGCCCGGCCGTGGGCGAGGGCGAGCTCGCGGTCCTCGGTCACCACCACGCCCTTGCCGGCCGCGAGCCCGTCGGCCTTGACGACGAAGGGCACGTCGCCCAGCGGGTTGACGATGTCGAGCCCCGCTGCGAGCTGTTCGGCCCGGGAGACCGTGACGGCGCGCGCCGTGGGGACGCCCGCGCCGGCCATGACGTCCTTGGCCCACGACTTCGAGCCCTCGAGGCGTGCGGCCGCCCGCGAGGGGCCGAACACCGTGAGCCCGGCCTCCCGCAGGCGGTCCGCGAGGCCCGCGACGAGGGGCGCCTCGGGCCCCACGACGACGAGGTCGACCGCGAGTCCTGCGGCGAGCGCGGTCAGGGCGTCGAGGTCACCGAGCGCGACGTCGTGGCAGGTCGCGAGCGCCGCGATGCCGGGGTTGCCCGGGGCCGCGTGCAGCTCGGGGGCAGGGGAGTCCTGGGAGAGCCGGCGGACGATCGCGTGCTCGCGGCCGCCGCTCCCGATGACGAGGATCTTCACAGCGCCCACAGTACCGATCCGGCTAGCATCGGGCCCCATGGTCCCAGAGCCGTCCGATGCCGTCCGCGCCCGGTCCGCGCCGGCCGCGGAGAGGACCGCTCCAGACCTCGGCGGCCCCGTCGGGTGGGCCGAGGGCGGGGACGCCGTGCGCTTCCGCCTCGACCTCGCCTACGACGGCACGGACTTCTCCGGCTGGGCCGCCCAGCCCGGCCTGCGCACCGTGCAGGGCGAGCTCGAGGCCGCGCTCGCCCGCGTGACCCGCACCCCGGTGACGGTGACGGTCGCCGGACGCACCGACACCGGCGTGCACGCGCGCGGGCAGGTCGTCCATCTCGACCTGCCGCGCCCCGTCGTCGCAGCCCTGCCGGGCCGTTCGGACCGCACGGCCGCCGACTCCCTGCTGACCCGGCTCGCCGGGGTCCTGCCCGCCGACGTCGTGGCGCGCTTCGCCCGCGAGGTCCCCGCCGACTTCGACGCCCGCTTCGGCGCCCTGTCGCGCCGCTACCGCTACCGCATCTCCGATGGTCCCGCCGTGCACGACCCCGTGCGTCACGACGTGCTGCGCCATCGGCGCGCCCTCGACGTCGCGGCGATGGCGCGCGCGAGCGCGTCGCTGCTCGGCGAGCACGACTTCCTGTCCTTCTGCCGCCCGCGCGCGGGCGCGACCACGGTGCGGACCCTGCGCGAGCTCGCGTGGGAGCGCCCGGGCCCGGGCCGCCGCGACGAGGGGCTCGTCGTCGCGACCGTGCAGGCCGACGCGTTCTGCCATCACATGGTCCGCTCCCTGGTGGCGACGATGCTCGCCGTCGGCGAGGGGCGGCGCGGCGAGGACTGGCCCGGCCAGGTGCTCGCCGCCCGCACGCGGCGCGCCGCGAGCCGCGACGGGGTCGGCGCCGCACCCATGGCCCCGCCGACCGGGCTGACGCTCGAGCACGTCGAGTACCCACCCGATCACCTGCTCGGCGCGCAGGCGCGACGCACGCGAGCCCGCCGTGCCTGACGTGGACTCCGCCACACTCGACCCCTCCCGGAACGGACGTGCAGGTCACGGGCGTGCGGGCGCCAACCGGGCAGCGGAGCCGGCGTTGACCCGCACGGTCCCCGGCCACTACTGTTGACCGTTGTCGTGCCTTGTGCGCGCCCGAACGCTGCCGATTTCTCACGCCCGGCGCGAGAGGGCTCCTCACACGCACAGCCGATCCGCCCGCGAGTCCTCGCGGCTCGGGGATCAGGGCGCGGCGATGAGGTCATGCTTTAACCGAAGGAAGCGTGTCCACGGTCCATCGAATCGCGAGCGGTTCCCTGAGCGCACTCCCGTGCGCGAACGGGTCCGCCTCGCCACAACGAGAGAAGAAGGCACGAGTGCGTACGTTCACCCCGAAGCCCGGCGATGTCGAGCGTTCCTGGTACGTCATCGACGCAACGGATGTCGTCCTCGGCCGGCTCGCTTCCCAGGCTGCTCAACTGCTCCGGGGCAAGCACAAGCCGGTCTTCGCACCCCACGTGGATGCAGGCGACTACGTCATCATCATCAACGCCGACAAGGTCGCGCTGACCGGTAACAAGCGGGAGACCAAGCTGGCCTACCGTCACTCCGGCTACCCGGGCGGTCTCCGCAGCGTCAAGTACTCCGAGCTGCTCGAGAAGCGCCCGGAGATGGCGGTGGAGAAGGCCATCAAGGGCATGCTCCCCCACAACAAGCTGGCCGGCGAGCAGCTCAAGAAGCTCAAGGTCTACAAGGGCGGCGAGCACCCCCACGCGGCGCAGAAGCCGCAGCCCTTCACCATCGATCAGGTGGCGCAGTGACGGGCGCTGGCCCGCGCATCGCCCTGCAGCACGGACACAACTGAGGAGAACCGTGACCGAGACCACCCCCACTGTCGTCGAGGACGAGAACGTCCCGAGCAGCTACACCACCGAGTCCACGGATGAGGCCCCCGTCGGCCGCGGCACGTCCGTGACCGCCCCCGGCGGCGGCACCGGCCGCCGCAAGGAGGCCGTCGCCCGCGTGCGCCTCGTCCCCGGATCCGGGACCTGGACCATCAACGGCCGCGACCTGGAGACCTACTTCCCCAACAAGGTCCACCAGCAGGAGGTCAACGAGCCCTTCCGTCTGCTCGACCTCCAGGGCCGCTTCGACGTGGTCGCCCGCATCCACGGCGGCGGCGTCTCCGGGCAGGCCGGTGCGCTGCGCCTGGGCATCGCCCGCGCTCTCAACCAGATCGACGAGGATTCCAACCGCCCGGCGCTCAAGAAGGCCGGCTTCCTGACCCGCGACGCGCGCGTCATCGAGCGCAAGAAGGCGGGTCTGAAGAAGGCCCGCAAGGCGCCGCAGTACTCCAAGCGCTGATCGATCCCTCGATCCCGCCGCCGAGGCCCTCGACCGGACACGGTCGGGGGCCTCGTCGCATACGGGCGCGATAGGGTTCGACCGGTTCCCCCCGACCCCAGACGAGAACGAGGATCCCCATGGCCCGACTGTTCGGCACCGACGGCGTCCGCGGACGTGCGAACGTGGACATCACGGCGGAGCTCGCCGTCGAGCTGTCCGTCGCCGCCGCCCATGTCCTGGCGACTCTGGGCGCGTTCGACGGCACCCGCCCGCGCGCGATCGTCGCCCGCGACACACGTCCCTCCGGCGACTTCCTCGCCGCCGCGGTGAGCGCGGGCCTGGCGTCGGCGGGCGTCGACGTCGAGGACGCGGGCATCCTCGCGACTCCCGGCCTCGCCTACCTCGTGCAGTCCTCCGAGGCGGATCTGGGCGTCATGCTCTCCGCGTCCCACAACCCGGCCGCCGACAACGGCATCAAGTTCTTCGCGCGCGGCGGCACCAAGCTCCCCGACGAGGTGGAGGACGCCGTCGAAGCGCGCATGCACGAGGAGTGGGACCGCCCCCAGGGGGACCACGTCGGCACGATCCGGCCCTATCCCCATGCCGTCGAGCAGTACGTCGGGCACCTCGTGCAGACGCTCTCGTGTCCGCTCGACGGGCTGACCGTCGTCGCCGACTGCGCCAACGGCGCCGCCTACCGGAGCGGGCCCGCGGCCCTGCGCGCGGCGGGCGCGACGGTCCATGTGATCGGGGATCGCACCGACGGAAAGCTCATCAACGAGGACTGCGGCTCGACACACCTCGAGGGGCTCCAGGAGGCCGTGGTCCGCCTCGGCGCGGACGCGGGCGTCGCCTTCGACGGCGACGCCGACCGCTGCCTCGCGGTCGACGCCAGCGGCACCGTGGTCGACGGCGACCAGATCATGGGCATCCTCGCGCTCGCGCTCGACGAGCGCGGCGAGCTGCCCGACCACACCCTCGTGGCCACGGTGATGTCGAACCTGGGGCTGCGGATCGCGATGCGCTCGGCGGGGATCGCCCTCGTCCAGACTGCCGTCGGCGACCGCTACGTGCTCGAGGAGATGCGTCGCGGCAACCACCCGCTGGGCGGCGAGCAGTCCGGGCACGTCGTGATGAGCCGCTACGCCACGACCGGGGACGGCGAGCTGACCGCCCTGCACCTCCTGCAGCGCATGGCCGAGACCGGCTCGACCCTCGCCGAGCTCGCGGCCGTGGTCGATCGGCTCCCGCAGGTCATGGTCAACGTCAAGGGCGTCGACAAGACCCGCGCCGGGATCGACCACGGCGTGCTCCAGGCGGTCGCCGAGGCCGAGCGGGAGCTCGGCGACACCGGCCGGGTGCTGCTGCGCCCCTCGGGCACCGAGCCCGTCGTGCGCGTGATGGTCGAGGCCGCGACCCTCGGCCAGGCCCAGATGATCACCGACCGCCTCTCCGAGATCGTCGCGGAGCGCCTCGCCCTCTGACGTCGGCGCGAGCGGCCGCGCGCTCTCAGAGTCGGCGCAGCAGCACGCTGTGCACCTGGTGGTCGCTGCCCTTGCGCAGCACGAGGTCCGCGCGCCCGCGCGTCGGCAGCACGTTCTCGACCAGGTTGGGCCCGTTGATCGAGTCCCAGATGCGGTGGGCGGTCGCGCGCGCCTCCTCGTCGGTCAGCGCGGCGTAGCGCCGGAAGTACGACTGCGGGTCGGTGAACGCCGTCTCGCGCAGGCGCAGGAACCGATCGACGTACCAGCGCCGCACGTCCTCCGCCTTGGCGTCGACGTAGACCGAGAAGTCGAAGTAGTCGGACACCGCGAGCCCGATCCGCCCGTCCCGGCGCGGCAGCGGGGGCTGCAGCACGTTGAGCCCCTCGAGGATCAGCACGTCCGGACGCTCGACCACGACCTTCTCGTCCTCGAGGATGTCGTAGACGAGGTGGGAGTAGACGGGCGCCTCGACCCGGTCCTGGCCCGACTTCACGTCGGCGACGAACCGCAGCAGCGCGCGCCGGTCGTAGCTCTCGGGGAAGCCCTTGCGGTGCATGATGCCCCGGCGCTCGAGCTCCGCGTTGGGCCGGAGGAACCCGTCGGTCGTCACGAGCTGCACCCGCGGCGTGGACGGCCAGCGCGCCATCAGCTCGCGCAGCAGGCGCGCCGTGGTGGACTTGCCGGCCGCGACGGAGCCGGCCACGCCGATCACGTACGGCGTCCGGCGCTGGTCCTCGGCGAGGAACTCCTCGCGGGCGCGGCGCAGGCTCTGGGCCGCCTCGACCTGCATCGCGAGCAACCGGGAGATCGGGCGATAGACGTCGTCGACCTCCTGGAAGTCCAGCCGGTCGCCCAGGCCGCGCAGCCGGGCCACGTCGTCCTCCGACAGCGGCAGGGGGGTCTGGCGGGACAGTCGCGCCCAGTCCTCACGGGGGATCTCGTCGAACGGCGTGGCGGTGCTGCGCACCCCGGTGTAGCTCATGGGGCGCCATTGTTCCAGGTGCGCCGGCATCCCGCGCGCCGTCGCCGCGGCGAGTCCGGGCGACCGCCGGGGAACGCGGCTGTGGGAGTTCGAGTTCTCGGCGGCCGCGGTCGCAAGAAGAGGTAGTCATATGGACGGACGGCCGCCGTGAGCGCCTCGTGCCTCCCTATGACTACCTTTTCTCGCACGCTCGACCGTGCCCGATCGTGACAGGACCTCTGCGCGCTCGCGCACTCCCGGGCAGCGACCGGCGAGTTCGTGACGGACACCTCGCCGCGAGAGGCCGAACGCCCTGGCCAGGGCCGTGCGTCTCACTACTGTGGAGCCCATGTGTGGAATCGTCGGATACGCAGGGCCCCGCCCCTCCAGCCCCTCCCCCCGCCCCGTCGAGGTCGTCCTCGCGGGCCTGACCCGCCTCGAGTACCGCGGCTACGACTCCGCGGGGGTCGCCGTGATCGACGAGAGCCAGGTGCGCATCGACAAGCGCGCCGGCAAGATCGCGAACCTCCGCGAGGCCGTCGCGGGGCACGAGGCCACCGACAGCCAGGTCGCGATCGGCCACACCCGCTGGGCCACCCACGGCGCCCCCACCGACGGCAACGCGCACCCGCACCGCGGCGGGCGCCACGGCGAGCTCGCGCTCGTCCACAACGGCATCATCGAGAACTTCGCCCCGCTCAAGGCCGAGCTCGAGGCCGAGGGCTTCGAGTTCCGCTCCGAGACCGACTCCGAGGTCGCCGCCCATCTGGTCGCGCGCGAGATGGAGCGGATGGAGGACGAGGCCGGCACCGACGGCGCCGATCTCACCGAGGCCATGCGTCGGGTCGTCGCGCACCTCGAGGGCGCCTTCACCCTGCTCGCCGTGCACATCGACACCCCGGACCGGGTGGTCGCCGCGCGCCGCAACTCCCCGCTCGTGGTCGGGCTCGGCGAGGGTGAGAACTTCCTCGGCTCCGATGTCGCCGCATTCGTCGACGCCACCAAGGAGGCGCTCGAGATCGGGCAGGACCAGATCGTGACCGTCACCGCGGACTCCGTCCGCGTCCTCACCTTCGACGGCACCCCCGTGACCGACGCCAAGCGCTACACGATCGAGTGGGACGCGACCGCGGCGCAGAAGGGCGGCTACCCGTCCTTCATGGCCAAGGAGATCCACGAGCAGGCCTCCGCCGTCGCCGACACCCTCCGCGGCCGCCTCGAGAACGGGCGACTGCACCTCGATGAGATGAAGATCGACGAGTCCGTGCTGCGCAGCATCGACAAGATCGTCGTGGTCGCGTGCGGCACCGCCGCCAACGCCGGGTCCGTGGTCAAGTACGCGATCGAGCACTGGTGCCGCATCCCGGTCGAGGTCGAGCTCGCCCACGAGTTCCGCTACCGCGATCCCGTCGTCACCGAGAAGACGCTCGTCGTCGCCATCTCCCAGTCCGGCGAGACCATGGACACCCTGATGGCCGTGCGCCATGCCCAGGAGCAGGGCGCGAAGGTCGTCGCGATCTGCAACACGCGCGGCTCGACCATCCCGCGCGAGGCCGACGCCGCGCTGTACCTGCACGTCGGGCCGGAGATCGCCGTCGCCTCCACCAAGGCCTACCTCGGCCAGATCACCGCCTGCTACCTGCTGGGCCTCTACCTGGCCCAGGTGCGCGGCAACCTGTTCCCCGACGAGATCGGCGCCATCATGGCCGACCTCGAGCAGGTCCCCACCAAGGTCCAGGCCGTGCTCGACGCGTCGGGCCAGGTCGAGGACCTCGCCCGCGAGATGCGCGAGGCCACCTCGGTGCTGTTCCTGGGACGCCACGTCGGCTATCCGACCGCCATGGAGGGTGCCCTCAAGCTCAAGGAGATCGCCTACATCCACGCCGAGGGCTTCGCCGCGGGCGAGCTCAAGCACGGGCCGATCGCCCTGGTCGAGGACGGCCAGCCGGTGTTCGTGATCGTCCCCTCCCCGGGCGGGCGCGACTCGCTGCACTCCAAGGTCGTCTCCAACATCCAGGAGATCCGCGCCCGCGGCGCCCGCACCCTCGTGATCGCCGAGGAGGGGGACGCCGCCGTCGAGCCGTACGCCGACGTCGTGATCCGGGTGCCCGCGACCCGCGCCCTGTTCGCGCCGCTGCTGACGATCATCCCGCTGCAGATCTTCGCGTGCGAGCTCGCGACCGCCAAGGGCCTCGACGTCGACCAGCCCCGCAACCTCGCCAAGTCGGTCACGGTCGAGTGATACTGCCCGTGTGCTGACACCCGCGGCAGAGCCCTCCGACCGTCCTGAGCCCACGGACCCGGCGAGTCCCGACGACCCGCACGGCGACGCCGGCGCCCGCTACCTCCCCCGCCTGGACGGGACGGTGGTGGGTGTCGGCGTCGACGTCGTGGACATCGTCCGCCTCGTCGACTCCCTCCACCGCACGCCCGCGCTGGTCGACCGTCTGCTCACCCCGAGCGAGCGGTCACTGTCCGACGCCTCGCGCGCGGCGCGCGTCGCCGCCAAGGAGGCCGTGGGCAAGGCGCTCGGTCATCCCGGGGACTTCTCGTGGCAGGACGTCACGGTCGAGCGCATCGCCGCCGGCCGCCCCTATCTCGTGCTGCGCGGTGCGACCCAGCGGTGCGCGCACGCCCTCGGCGTCACCCACCTGCACCTCTCCCTGTCCCATGATGGGGGAGTGGCCACCGCCATCGTCGTCGCCGAGCGGTCCGTGCCCACGGCGCCGACGGACGACCCCGCCGGGAAGGAGCCCCGATGATCACCGCGTACACGGCCGACGACGTGCGCCGCGCCGAGCGTCCCCTGCTCGACGCC
Organism: Brachybacterium sp.; assembly: GCA_032101665.1. GTDB lineage: Bacteria > Actinomycetota > Actinomycetes > Actinomycetales > Dermabacteraceae > Brachybacterium. Next base: position 21,228 of record DAMDHZ010000017.1, read on the forward strand.
GGTGTGCCCCTCATGCAGCGGGCCGCCGCCGCCCTCGCCGCCCGCTGCCTGCCCCTCCTGCGCGAACGTGCGGGACACGTCCCCGGCACCCGCGTCGTGCTGCTCGTGGGCGCAGGCTCCAACGGGGGCGACGCGCTCATGGCGGGCGCCCGCCTGGCTCGCCGCGGCGCGGCCGTGACCGCCGTGCAGACCGCGGAGCGGATCCATGAGGACGGCGTCGAGGCCCTGCGCGGCGCGGGAGGCCGCGTCCATCGGGCGCGCGGCGCGGACGCGGGGACCGGGCGGCTGCTCGCGCGCGCCGACCTCGTCGTCGACGGCGTGCTCGGCATCGGCGGCCGGCCCGAGCTCGCGGACGAGCTCGCGGCGATCCTCGCCGCCGCGAACGCGAGCGCGGCACCCGTCGTCGCCGTCGACGTCCCCACCGGCGTTGACGCCACCACGGGCGAGGCCGCCGACGGAGCGGTCCGCGCCGAGCTCACGGTGACCATGGGGGCGGTGAAGTCCGGTCTCCTCCTGCCCGGCGCGGCGGCGCACACCGGGCGCCTCGACCTCGTCGACCTCGGCCTCGCGCCGCACCTGCCCGACGAGCCGGCCGTGCGACGCCTCGAGACCCGTGACGTGCGCGCGTTGTGGCCCGTGCCCGGACCCGCCGACCAGAAGTACTCGCGCGGGGTGGTGACGATCGACGCCGGCTCCGCCGACTTCCCCGGCGCCGGGATCCTCTCGGCGAGCGGCGCCGCCCTCTCGGGCGCCGGCATGGTCCGCTACCGCGGGCCTGCGGCCGTGCGCGACATGATCCTCGCGCGCCGCCCCGAGGTGGTCGGTGCCGAGGGGCGCCACCAGGCCGTCGTGGTCGGCTCCGGGCTGTCCCCCGAGGACCCCCGCTGCCGGCGGGGCGTCGAGGAGCTGTGCGCCGACGACGCGGTCGGGGTGCTCGACGCCGGCGCGCTCAGCGCGATCCGGCCCGGCGACCACCTGTCCGCGCGCGTGGTCCTCACCCCCCATGCGGGGGAGGCGGCCCGTCTCGCCGAAGCCCTCGGTCTGCCCTCCACCCTCACCCCCGGGCGCCTGGCGAGCGAGCTCGCCCGCGCGACCGGCGCGACCGTCCTGCTCAAGGGCGAGGTCACCCTGGTGGCCGAGGGCGACGCCCCCGACCGCCTGCACTCCCAGGCCGAGGCCACCCCCTGGCTCGGCACCGCCGGCACGGGCGACGTGCTGGGCGGGATCCTGGGCACCCTGCTCGCCGCGGGGCTTCCCGGGCCTCGCGCCGCCGCGCTCGCCGTCTCCGTGCACGGCCGCGCCGGGGTCGCGGCGAGCCGGGGCGGCACCGCCCCGCTCGTGGCCCTCGACGTGGCCGAGCACGTGCCCGCCGTGCTCACGGCTATCCTGGGCGGCGCGATCACCACGGTCGCACCCCGAGGAGGAGCATGAGCGTCGCCATACCCGCGGAGGATCCGCGGCACATCCCCAACCGTGCGGTGATCGATCCCGGAGCGATCACGCACAACACGCGGGCGATGGCCTCCCTGCTCGAGGAGCAGACGGCGCTCATGGCGATCGTCAAGGCCGACGGCTACGGGCACGGCATGCTGACCGCCGCCCGCGCCGCCCTCGACGGCGGCGCCACCTGGCTCGGCGCCGCCCACCCGGCCTCCGCGCTCGCGCTCGCGCGCGCGGGCCTCGACGTCCCCATCTTCACGTGGCTGTACGAGCCGGTCACGGCCGCCGCGGTGCTGCCCGAGGTGATCGACGCCGGCATCGACGTGTCCGTCGGCTCCCTCAAGATGCTGCGGCTCGTCTCCGAGGCCGCCCGCTCCGTGGAACGCCGGGCCCGCGTGCACGTCAAGATCGACTCCGGGATGGGGCGCAACGGCGTCCTCCCCTCCCAGGTCGCGGCGCTGGGCGGCGAGATCGGCGAGGACGACCACGTCCAGCTGGTCGCGGCCTGGACCCACCTGTCGGTCGCCGACGACCCCGTCGATCCGGAGACCGACCGACAGATCGACGAGTTCGACGCGGCGTGCGACGTCCTCGGTCAGGAGACCGGTCCCGTCCCGCTCCAGCACGTCGCCAATTCCGCGGCGACCATCTCGCGGCCCGACCTCCACCGCGACATCGTGCGCCCCGGCATCGCCCTGTACGGCTACCCGCCCCTGCCGCTGCCCGATGGCAAGCGCCTGCGCCCGGCCATGTCCCTCACCAGCCGCCTGGCCCTCGTCAAGGACGTCGAGGCCGGTCAGCACGTCGGCTACGGGCACACGTACACGACCGCCGCACCCACCCGGCTCGGGCTCGTGCCGATCGGCTACGCCGACGGGCTGCACCGCGCCGCCTCCGGCCAGGTCGACGTGATGGTGCGCACCCGCACCGGGGACCAGACCGCGCGCCAGGTGGGCCGCATCTCGATGGACCAGATCGTGATCGACCTCGGCCCCGACTCCAAGGCGCAGTCGGGCGACCAGGTGATCCTGTTCGGCGAGCGCGCCCAGGCCGTCCTCGACGAGGGCACGGTGCCGACCGCCGAGGACTGGGCGCGCGCCGCCGGGACCATCCCGTACGAGATGCTCACCTCCGTGAGCTGCCGGGTCACGCGGGAGGTCCAGTCATGACCGCCGGGACCATCACGATGCGCACGACGACCGCCGAGGGCTCGCGCGCGGTGGCCCGCGTGCTCGCCCGGCATCTGCGCGCCGGGGACCTGCTCGTGCTCGACGGCCCGCTCGGCGCCGGCAAGACCACCTTCACCCAGGGCCTCGGACAGGCGCTCGGCGTGCGCGGCGCCGTCGCCTCGCCCACCTTCGTCATCTCGCGCGTGCACCCGTCGCTCTCGGGCGGCCCCGCTCTCGTCCACGTCGACGCCTACCGCCTCGGCGGCGGCGTCGACATCGACGACCTCGACCTCGACGCGGACGTCGACGACGCCGTGACCGTGATCGAATGGGGACGCGACCGCGTCGAGCAGCTCACCGACTCCCACCTGCTGCTCGAGCTCGAGCGCCCCGACGGCGCAGAGGCCACGGCCGACGCCCACACGCTCGACGAGCCGCGCACCCTCCGCCTCACCCCGGTCGGTCCTCGCTGGGACGCGGACGCCGTCGCGTCGCTGCGCGCCGATCTCCCCGCGATCGATGGGGAGAACTGACATGTGGCTCGGCATCGACTCCTCCGGCGCGGTGAGCGTCGCCGTCGCCGACGATCCGCGCGACGCCGCCGACTGCGCGGTGCACGCGGTCGTCTCCGACGAGCGGGCCCGGCACCACGACGAGGTGCTGCTCGGCCTCGTCGACGACGCGCTGCGGCAGGCCGGCGTCGCGCGCGGGAATCTCACCGGCATCGTCGCGGGACGCGGACCGGGTCCTTTCACGGGACTGCGGGTCGGGCTGGTGGTCGCGCGCACGCTGTCCGCCGTGCTCGAGGTGCCGCTCCTGGGCCTGTGCTCGCTCGACGCCCTCGCCCATCAAGCCGCGATCGGCGCCATCGTCCCCGGACCGGTCGCGACGGCCGAGGGGCCCGAGGAGCTCACAGTGGCCGTCGCGCTCGATGCGCGCCGCCGCGAGGTCTACCACGCGCGCTATGTCGCCTCGGCGGGATCGCTGCGCCGCACCGACGGCCCCGCGGTCGACGCCCCCGTCGACGTCGCCGCGCCGCTGCGCGCGTGCGACGTGCTCGTGGGCTCCGGAGCGCACCTGTACCCCGAGCTGCTGCCCGCCACCGCGGATCTGCGCCACGTCGACGCCGGGCACCTGCTGCGGGCGGCCGCGCTCGAGCGCGCCGCGGGCGCGGACCTCTCCTCGACCGCGCCGCTGTACCTCCGCGAGCCCGACGCCGCCAAGCCCACCGCGCGCAAGAGCGCCCTGGGACGTTGAGCGCGTGGCCTCGGGAGCCGACGGAGCCGCCGACGACGCCGAGGCGCGGCGTGCGTGGTCGCTGCGACCGGCCGTCGTCGACGACGCCATGGCCCTCGCGTTCCTCGAGCTCGAGCTGTTCCCCGACGAGGCCTGGACCGTCTTCCAGCTCGCCGAGGAGATCGAGCATCCCGATCGGCGGTACGTCGTCGCCGAGCAGACCGGCACGGGCGAGATCCTCGGCTACGCGGGCATCATGATCGCGGGCGACACCGCCGACCTGCACACGATCGGCACCGCCCGCCCGGGCGAGGGCATCGGACGCGCCCTGCTGGGCTGGTGCGAGGACCGGGCCCGTGAGGGCGGGGCCGACGCGCTCCTGCTCGAGGTGCGCGAGGACAACGACCGCGCCCGGGCCGTCTACACCCGCGCCGGCTACGCCGAGATCGGCCGGCGTCGCGGCTACTACCGGATCCGCGGACGCCGCATCGACGCCCTCGTCATGCGCCGCGCGCTCTGAGACCACCTCGCCGGGGCTCCGCCACGAGGGGGCTCAGACGAAGGCACGCACCTTCTGGAACACGTCCACGTAGCGGCGCGACAGGATCGAGGCGGCGCCCCGCAGGCACAGCCACAGGGTGAGCGCCCCGAGGACGATCGCGAGCGCCCCGGCACCCACGAGCATCGCCGCAGAGCCCATGACGATCCCGACGATGGCGAGCACGATCGAGGGCAGCTGGGGGAGCCACATGCCGATCATCGCCGCGAACGTCCCGAGCATGGCGGCGGCCGAGCTCGAGGAGCGGTCCCGCAGCGGATTGGTGCCCGGCGCCGACGTCGGATAGGGCAGGAGCACCGAGCCCAGGCACGAGGTGCCCCATGCCGACAGCATCACGCCGATGCTGCCGAGCAGGACCGGGAGGATCAGAGAGGCCCGGCCGAAGATG
>DAMDHZ010000017.1:26029-37722 GCA_032101665.1 Brachybacterium sp.
ATGAGCGGCACCGCGACGGAGGCGATCACGGCGAAGGGCACCGCGAACGTCGCCATCGCGACGATGCGGCCCGCGAGGTTCGCGCGCGCCGGCATGCCCGCGGTGATGTTGACCCAGCCGGCCGGTCCGTCGAAACCCAGCTCGTTGGTGATCGAGATCGACGACATCCCGCACACGAACACGACCGCGCCGATCGCGACGTACTGCTGGGGCTCGGACATCAACCCCATGAGCGTGAAGAACACGACGAGCACCGGCAGGATCGCCACCGCCGCGAGGTAGCGGGCATCGCGCCGCCAATACCGCAGCGACCGTCCCGTCGACGCGCCCAGCGCGTTCGAGGGCAGCCCTCGGGGCACGAGGGCGGTCACCTTCGCGCTGCCCGAGGAGGCCTCGCCCAGGAGTGCCGACCGCAGCGCCAGCCCGATCGAGCGGCGCCACCACAGCCACACCAGCACGACCGCGGCCGCGGCGATCGCGAGCCGCACGAGGCCCGTCAGGACTTGGCCTTCGGCGATGTCGACGGGCACGGCGAAGGCCGCGCCGAAGGGCGTCCACGCGAGCCAGCCGATCGCCTCGACAGGCAGCCAGAGCGAGAAGCCGACGCCGTCCTCGCCGACGCTCTGTCCCAGCAGGGATACGCCGTAGATGGCCGCGAACATGACGATCATCGCGATGATGCCGCCGATCTCCCGGCCACGCCGCGAGGACTGTCGCGTCGCGGACTGCGCGAGCACCGCGCGGGGCAGGAGCAGACACAGCGCGAGACCCAGCAGGTTCGCGGGCAGGAGCAGGACCAGACCGCCGACCGTGCCCGGGACCGCCGAGATGAGCAGCCAGATCGCCTCGCACACCGAGGCGATGAGCACCCCGACGAGGGTGAACAGGGACGGCAGCGAGAGCGCGGCGGCGGCGAACAGGCCCACCTGGAGCTCGCGGGCGCTGCGCGGCAGGGCCGCGAAGCGTCGCGGGTCGAGGGTGTCGTCGAGACCGAACGCGAACAGCGGGATGACGAGCCACAGCAGCACGGCGGCCACCCCGAGGCCGCGGACGACGAGCCCGAACGCGTCAGGACCGGCCCCGTCGACGAGGAGCGCCGTGGCCAGGAGCGCCGCCGTCAGACCGGCGAGGCCGCCGAGGCCGTAGAGCACGCCGAACGCGGTGCCGATGACCTTGCCGATGTTCTTGCGGAACGAGCGCTTCCACAGCGTCCACTTGAGGCGGACGAGGAGGCGCACGAGCGCGCCGGGCGCGACGACGCCGTGGCCGACGCCGCCGACCGCGTGCAGCGCGGGGATCGAGGGAGCGCTCATCGCACTCCCTCCTCGAGCCAGGACAGGCTGCCCTCGGACACGTCGGCCCCGCCGACCATGTCCACGAACCGCTGGACGAGGGAGCCGCCCGCGCGGACCTCGCCGAGCGTGCCGGCCGCGAGCACACGGCCCTCCGCGATGATCGCGACGTGGCTGCACAACTCCTCGACGAGCTGCATGACGTGGCTCGAGAGGATCACGGTGCCGCCGCCCGCGACGAAGCGACGCAGGATCGTGCGGATCACCTCGCCGGAGACCGGGTCCACGGCCTCGAGCGGCTCATCCAGGACCAGCAGGCGCGGTGCGTGGACGAGCGCGCACGCGAGCAGGATCTTCTTGGTCATGCCGGCCGAGTAGTCGACCACGAGCTTGCCCTCCTGGTCACCCAGGCCGAGCGCCTGCAACAGGGATTCGGTGCGCTCCTCGACCACGGACGCCTCCATCCCGCGGATGAGCCCGCAGTAGGTCAGCAGCTCGCGCCCCGTGAGGCGGTCGAAGGTGCGCAGTCCGTCGGCGAGCACCCCCAGGTGGGCCTTCGCGCGCTCGGGCTCGCGCCACATGTCGATCCCGAGCACGTGGGCCTCGCCCGCGTCGGGCCGCAGCAGTCCCGTCGCCATCGACAGGGTCGTGGTCTTGCCGGCGCCGTTGGGGCCGACGAGCCCGTAGAACGAACCGGCGGGCACGTCGAGCCCGATCTGGTGGACCACCTCGGTGCGATCGAACGCCTTCGTGAGGCCCCGCAGCGACAGGGCGATGTCGCCGGGGACGGGCGGGGCGGGCTCGGGCACGGGGAGTGTCTGGCTGCTCATGCGCCCAGGCTACGGTTCGTGCGGCGGGGATCGCGACGTCTCCTGTGGTCAGGACCGCTCCGACTTTCGTCGGCCCTGTCCTGGGGTCTCGCACGGTCGTCAGGGACTCAGCGAGCGTGGTGCCCGTCCGGCCCGAGCACCATGTCGCCCTGGGTCTCGACGACGAGATGGCGCACGATGTCGCGCCCGGTGGCGCCCTCGCGCGCGGCGACCGCGAGCTGACGCTGGTAGGAGGCGCCGTACGTCAGGATCTCCTCGACGCCCGCGAGCTCGCGGGGACATCCCAGACGTTCGGCGACGGGCGCGAGGCGATCCAGGAGGCGGCGCACGTGGTCGGTCACGAGCTCCTCGGAGTTGTCGTCGCCCACGACGAGGATCGCGTCCATCCCGTACCGGGCGGCGCGCCACTTGTTCTCGGCCACCTGCCACGGGGTCAGACGCGGCAGCACCTCGCCCGCCTCGAGCCGGGAGGCGAAGTCCTCGACGAGGCACTGCACGAGGGCCGCCACCGCGAGCACCTCACGCAGCGTCGACATGGAGTCGGCCACGCGCATCTCGATCGTGCCGAAGGCGGGCACCGGGCGGATGTCCCAGCGGATCTCGTTGAGCTGGTCGATCACGCCCATCGTGAGCATGTCGGCCACGTAGGACTCGTAGTCCGCCCACCTGTCGAACTGGTAGGGGAGGCCCGCCGTGGGCAGCTGCTGGAAGAGCAGGGAGCGATTGGAGGCATAGCGGGTCGGCTCACCTTGCCAATAGGGGCTCGAGGCCGACAGCGACAGGATCGACGCGGCCTCCGTCAGGAGCGCGTTCATGATCGGCAGCATCGTCGCCGGATCCTCGATCCCGACATGCACGTGGACCCCGTAGATCGTCATCTGGCGCCCCCACCACTGGGTGCGGTCGATCAGCGTCGAGTAGCGGTCGGCGTCGGTGACCTGCTGCTCCTCCCAGCGGGAGAACGGATGGGCGCCGGCCCCCGTGACGTCCACCCGCATCGGGTGGGCCGCCCGGCGCACCCGGTCGAGGGAGCGATGCAGGTCCTCTCCCGCCTCGCCCACGGTCGTGCACACGCCCGTCACGAGCTCCACCGTGTTCTGCAGCAGCTCGCCCACGATCCCGGAGTGCCCGGCGTGCGCGTCGTGCACCGCCTCGAGCACGGCGGCGGCGCACTGGCGCGCATGGCCGGAGTCGCGATCGACGAGCAGCAGCTCCCATTCGACGCCGAGCGTCGATCGGCGGGAGGGGGCGACGGGGATGGGTGCCGGAGTGGCCATGCGCGCCATTGTCGCAGGGACCGCGCGACGTCCCCGCCAGGCGTCCGGCGGTCTCGGCGTGCGACCGATCATCCGGTCGAGCGCCCTGAGCGCGGCGCAGGCCGTTGGGTAGAGTTCCCCTGACCCGGCCCGGCCGCCCCCCCCCGGTCCTCGCACCCGCTCGAAGGAGCATCCATGTCCGTCCGATCCGTCACCCGGCTCCGTTCCGATCGCGGGAACGCCCAGACGCAACCGCAGGAGGTGCGTGAGATCCCCATCGGGATGCGCCGTGCGGGGGCCTGGTCGTGGCGGGTCCTGCTCGTCCTCGCCCTCGGCGTGGTCGTGATCTGGGCCCTGACCAAGATCGCGACGATCGTGATCCCGGTGCTCGTCGCGATCCTCCTGGCCACGATCCTGACGCCCGTCGTGCGCCTGCTCACGGACCACACCTTCCTCGGCCGGGGGGCCGCGAGCGGCATCGCCCTGGTGGGCCTGATCCTGCTCGTGATCGGGATGTTCACGCTCGCGGGACGGCAGCTGTTCTCGCAGTGGGGGGACATCCAGGACAAGGCGGTCGCGGGCTTCAACCAGCTCGCCGACTGGGTCACCGGCACCCTCCAGATCGACGACTCGACCATCACCGACGCGGTCGACGAGCTCGTCGCGAAGCTTCAGGAGAACGCGGGCACGATCGCGTCCGGGGCGCTCACGGGGGTGACCACGGTGGGCACCGTCGTCACCGGCATCGTGATCGCGCTGTTCACGCTCTTCTTCCTCCTCTCCGGGGGCAGCGGGATCTGGCGCTGGGTGGTGCGTCTGCTCCCGGCGCCCGCGCGCGTGCCCACGCACGAGGCCGTGCGTCGCGGCTGGAAGGCGCTCTCTGCGTACATGCGGACCCAGATCCTCGTCGCCGCCGTCGATGCGACCGGCATCTCGATCGGCATGCTCGCGATGGGGCTCGCCGGGTACGCCGTGCCCATCTGGCTGATCGTCTTCCTGTTCTCCTTCGTCCCGCTCGTCGGCGCCATCGTCTCCGGTGCGATCGCGGCGCTGCTCGTGCTCGTGCTCAAGTCCTGGGTCCTCGCGATCGTCATGGTCGGCGTCGTCATCGCCGTCCAGCAGCTCGAGGGCAACGTGTTGCAGCCCTTCATCATGGGCAAGGCGGTCGAGCTGCACCCGCTCGCCGTGTTCCTCGGCGTCATGGTCGGCTCCCTCGTCGCGGGCATCGCGGGTGCCCTGTTCGCGATCCCGCTCATCGCCTTCGTCAACGCGACCGTGCTCTACCTCGCCGGGCACGATCCCTCCCCTGACCTCGGGACCGACGAGGAGGCCGCTGAGGCGTACGCTTCCCGCCCGAAGCCCCTGCGCCGCGCCTGAGTCCACTGGGCGGCGCTCCGATCCGCTCTGGAGGCAGCCGCCATGGCCCGCATTCGCCGTCCCCTTCGCACCCCGTCCCAGCCGCCGGAGGTCGAGGAGATCCCGATCGGCATGCGGCGCGCCGCCGCCTGGTCGTGGCGCCTGCTGCTCGTCATCGCCCTCGTCGCGGTCGTGCTGTGGGGGATGCGGCAGGTCATGCCGCTCGTCGTCCCCTTCCTGGTGGCGATCCTGCTGGCGGCGCTGTTGACCCCGATCGTGAACCTGCTCGCGCGCCACACGTTCCTGGGGCCCGGCGCGGCGAGCGGCATCGCCCTCGTGGGTCTCATCCTCGTGGTGGTCGGCATGACCACGCTCGCGGGCCAGCAGCTGCTCGCCCAGTTCGCGGACATCCAGGCCAAGGCGGTGCACGGTTTCGAGCAGCTCACGACGTTCGCGACCGACACGCTGCGCCTGGACCAGCCGACCCTGACCCAGGCGGAGGACGAGCTGGTGCGACGTCTCCAGGCCAACTCCGAGGCGCTCGTCCAGGGTGCGCTGTCCGGGGTCGAGACGGTCGGGACCACCATCACCGGCATCGTCATCTGCCTGTTCACGCTGTTCTTCCTGCTCAAGGACGGCGAGGTGATCTGGCGCTGGGCGCTGGGGCTGATGCCGGCGGCCGCCCGTGTGCCCACGCACGAGGCGTTCCGGCGCGGCTGGAAGGCGCTCTCGGCGTACTGCCGCACGCAGATCCTGGTGGCGACGATCAACGGGGTCGGCATCGGGATCGGCACCGCGGCCCTCGGGCTCGGCTCCTACGCCATGCCCGTGTTCCTGATCGTGTTCCTGTTCTCGTTCATCCCGCTCATCGGCGCCGTGGTCTCGGGGGCGATCGCGGTGCTGCTCGTGCTCGTGCTCAAGTCATGGGTGATGGCGCTCGTGATGGTCGCGATCGTTCTCGCCGTCCACTTCATCGAGGCGGACATCCTGCACCCGTTCATGATGGGCCACGCCGTGAGCCTGCACCCGCTGGGGGTGTTCCTCGGGGTCGCGCTCGGTGCCGAGACGGCGGGTATCGCCGGGGCGCTCTTCGCGATCCCGCTCGCCGCCTTCCTCAACGCCACGCTGCAGCAGCTCGTCGGGCGCGATCCGGCTCCCGAGCTGGGCCGGGACTTCGGCACCGCGGCCCTGTTCGCGTCGCGCGCCCGGGTGATGGCGGCGTCGCGGCTGCGCACGCTGAGCCCGGTGCGTCGCCGCTGAGGGCTTCTGCGACGACCCGGCGGGGTGACGGCCCGCCCGGGATCGGCGCGGCGGAGCCGGCATGACGACGGCCCGGTACCGAGAAGGTGCCGGGCCGTCGTGTCGGCCGTCGTGCTGGACCGGGTCCGGTCAGGCCTTGTAGGGCTTGGCGTTCAGGATCTTGATGCTGAGCGCGTTCCCGTTGGGGGCCGTGTAGTCGACGGTCTCGCCGACCTTCGAGCCCTCGATGGCGGCGCCCAGGGGCGACTCCGTCGAGTACACCTCGAGGTCGTCGCCGTCGGCGATCTCACGGTTGCCGAGCAGGAAGGTGCGCTCGCGGCCGGCGAGGTCGATCGTGACGACCATCCCGGGCTCGACGACGCCGTCGTCCTTGGGGGACTCGCCGACGACGGCGTTCTTGAGCAGGCGCTGGAGCTCGCCGATGCGGGCCTCCATCTTGCCCTGCTCCTCGCGTGCCGCGTGGTAACCGCCGTTCTCCTTCAGATCGCCCTCGTCGCGAGCCGCGGCGATGCGCTCGGCGATCTCCGCGCGGCCCGGACCCTCGAGGTTCTCGAGCTCCTTGGACAGACGGTCGTATGCCTCCTGGGTGAGCCAGGCGGTGCCGGGCTGAGTGCTCACGGGTACTCCTCGTTCGTGGTGGATGGTGATGGTCGATGCGGTCGGTGACGGACCGCGCGGAGCAGATCGGCCCCACGTGATGAAGAAGCGGGGCACATGTGCTGTCCGCACGTGCCCCGCGTGTCACGTCACCGTGAATTCGGACAGTTTACACCGTGTGCGCCAGAACACGGCGGACGGGGCACCGGGAGGCACGGCCGGAAGTGCACCCATGGCGGACCGGTGCGGTCGGCTCAGGCCTTCTCGCACTCGACCACGTCGGCCGAGACGGCCTCGCCCTGGGTCGCGATCTCCACCGTCTGGAGCGATTGGCGTTCGGTGCGGGGCGGGATGTCCACGGCCATGAAGCCGACCTGACCACGGGTCTCGTCGAGGGCCTGCACGGTGCAGTGCACCGGCGCGTCCGGGTTCGCCGTCAGCTCGAACGTGAGGGAGATGCGCTGGGAGCCGAGGTGGTCGTAGGAGACGGCCTTGGCCCGGACCGGCTGGTCGGCGAAGCGGATGCCGACGAGCACGACGACGGCGAGGAAGACGACACCGACCACCACGAGCAGGGCGACGGGGCGGCGGCGGGAGGTCGAGCGGCCGTAGCGGTCGCGCAGACGGTCGGGGACGGCAGACATGCTCCCAGTGTCCCAGAGCCGGCTGGATGCGGTCGGGCCGTGGTGCGGAGAGGACGGCGCGAGCCGGCCGACAGCTGCCGCGCCGCGCCCGACGCACCCGCCAGGGCCCGAGCCGGCCGCGCGGGACCCCCCGTCCGAGAGCCTCGTGGGCACAGCGCGCGCGGACGCGCGTGGCGTAACCTCGTGGGGTTGCCCGAGCATCGTCGGGCGCCGCTCCCCGGCGCCCGCCCACACCGAACCGAGGACCACGTGACCGAGATCGCGACCGAGCCGACCGACCAGCTGCGCCTGGTGGCCGTTCACGCTCACCCCGACGACGAGTCGAGCAAGGGGGCCGCCTCGCTGGCCCGCTATGTGCGCGAGGGCGTGAAGGTCACCGTGATCACGTGCACGGGCGGCGAGCGCGGCGACATCCTCAACCCGAAGATGCGGGAGGACCCCGAGGCGCTCGCCGATCTTCCCGCCGTGCGCCGTCGCGAGATGGCCGCGGCTCAGCAGGTGATCGGTTTCGACCACGAGTGGCTCGGCTTCGTGGACTCAGGGCTGCCCGAGGGCGATCCGCTGCCGGCTCTGCCCGAGGGGAGCTTCGCGACGCTCGACCTCGAGACGGCGGCGCGTCCGCTCGTCGAGGCCGTGCGGCGCCTGCGCCCCCACGTGATGACGACGTACGACGAGAACGGCGGCTATCCCCATCCGGACCACGTCATGACCCACCGGGTGAGCGTCGCCGCCTTCGAGTGGGCCGCCGATCCGGAGTTCGCGCCCGAGCTGGGCGCGCCGTGGAGCGTCACCAAGCTGTACTACATCAACGGCTTCTCCCGGCAGCGCTTCTCGGCGATCGCCCGGTACCTGCGGGCCCACCACCGCGCCTCGGACGACATCGAGCAGATGCTCATGCACTTCGACGAGGAGTCCGACCGGCTCATCACCACGCGCGTGGACGTGACCGACTACCTCGACCTGCGCGACGACGCACTGCGCGCCCACGCGACGCAGGTCGACCCGGAGGGCTTCTTCTTCGCGGTCGGCAACGACGTGCTCCACGAGGCATGGCCGACCGACGACTACGAGCTGCGGACCTCGCGCATCGGCGTCACGCTGCCCGAGACCGACGTGTTCGCGGGGCTGCGATGAACGGCGCGATCGTGACGGCCGGCCTGACCGTGCTCGCCGAGGGGCCCTCGGACGGCGGCGACTTCACGCCCACCTCGGTCACCCCCGGGGTCGCGGGGTTCGTCGTCGTGTTCCTCATCGGCCTCGCGACGCTCCTGCTGATCCTCGACATGACCCGCCGGATCCGGCGGGTGCAGGCGCGGGCGCGAGTGCAGGAGCGGCATCGCGAGGAGGACGCGGCACGTGCGGCCGGCGAGGATCGCGACGCTGCCGACGACGAGGCCCGGAAGAAGGGCGGCGGTGCGGACGACGGTTCCGGCCGGGCGCCGGGCACCGGCGACGATCCGCGGCGCTGACGGCGAACCGCGCGTCGAGAGCGTGAGGCTCAGGCGATCGCGAGGGCGACGGCCGCGAAGTGACAGGCGAAGCCGGCGACCGTGAACGCGTGGAAGATCTCGTGGAACCCGAACCAGCGCGGTGACGGGTTGGGCCGCTTGAGGCCGTAGACGACCGCGCCGAGCGTGTAGCAGATGCCGCCGGCCACGATGAGCGACACGACGCCCCAGCCGCCGCCGGCCAGGAACTCGGGCATGTAGAAGATCGCGACCCATCCGAGCGCGACGTAGGCCGGCACGTACAGCCACCGGGGCGCGCCGGTCCAGAGCAGCCGGAAGGCGACGCCGACGGCGGCTCCCGCCCAGCAGATCGTGAGCAGGATGCTCGCGTGGTGCCGGTCAAGCAGGGAGACGGCGAGCGGCGTATAGGTGCCCGCGATGATCATGAAGATGTTGGCGTGATCGAAGCGCCGCAGCATGAGCGCGTGCTCGGGCCGCCAGGTCCCGCGGTGGTACGTCGCGCTGATCCCGAACAGCAGTCCCGCCGTCACCACGAACACGACGCACGCCATGCGCGTGGGCAGGTCGCCGCCGAAGGCGACGAGCAGGAGCCCCGCGATCATGGCCGTGGGGAACGTGATCAGGTGGATCATGCCGCGCAGGCGGGGCTTGGGCAGCTGCTGGCCGAGCGCGCGGGCTCGGCGGAGAGCGGCCCGGTGCATACCCGGGGAGATGGCCTCCGGCTCGGACGGGTCGGGTACCGCGTGGGATCCATCCGGAGCAGCGGAGACGGCGCGTCCGCGGGCATCGTCCGGCGCGGTCGCGTCGTGCGGCGGGCGTCCGGTCGTCCCGGTCGCGTCCCGATGGGAGGTGGAAGATCCGGTCATGGCCCCAGCGTAACCTACGGTCCCGTAACCATCATGGGGAGCTGCTGCTGGTCCCGGGGGCGGCTCCGGGGAGGCCGACATCGACGATCCGCGAAGATCCGGTGTCGATTCCGCGGATCCTGAGCGGTGCGGCACTCGGGGACCTTGTCGGTCCGACATAATGGCGCGGTCGGCTCCGATGCCGCGACCTGAACGGGCTCGTGCGCGGGCCGTGCGCTGTGACGACGAGGAGGGCCCATGGACGCCGACGGGATCCTGCATCGCGTCTACGAGCGTCGCCTCGTCAAGGAGCTCGGGGCCGACCGGCTGCCGCGGCACGTCGGCGTGATCGTCGACGGCAACCGCCGCTGGGCCAAGGCCTCCGGCGCGACCACCGCCGAGGGCCACCGTCAGGGGGCCGCCAAGATCACCGAGTTCCTCACCTGGTGCGAGGAGCTCTCGATCCCGCTCGTCACGGTGTGGATGCTGTCGACCGACAACTTCTCACGGCCGCCCGAGGAGCTCGAGGCGCTCTACGAGATCATCGCAGGGGCCGTCGAGGAGTACTCCGCCGCGGGATACTCGGTGCGCATCGCCGGGAGCCCCGAGCTGCTGCCGCCGCGGGTGCACGAGCGCATCGCGGCCGTGCTGGACGACGCCGAGGTGACCCGCGCCCTGGTCGTGAACCTCGCCATCGGGTACGGCGGGCGCCAGGAGATCGTCGACGCGGTGCGCGAGCTGATCCTCGACGGCGCCGCCGCCGGCAGGAGCCCCGAGGGGGTCGCGGAGTCGATCAGCATCGACGCGATCTCCGAGCATCTGTACACGCGCGGGCAGCCCGACCCCGACCTCATCATCCGCACTTCTGGCGAGCAGCGGATGTCCGGGTTCCTGCTGTGGCAGTCGGTGCACTCCGAGTACTGGTTCTGCGAGACCTACTGGCCCGGCTTCCGGCGCGTCGATTTCCTGCGCGCCCTGCGCGACTACTGCCGCCGCGAACGCCGCTTCGGGGGGTGAGCGAGGCTGCGGTCGGGTCGGGCTGGTCGGTGAGCCGGGGTGCCGGACCGGGCTATGAGCGGCGGCACCGGACCTGCACGGTGTTCTGCACGGGACTCTGGTGATGTGCACTGGCGATATAGCCAGTGCACATCACCAGAGTCCCGTCCGCGACCACGGTCCCCACGTGAGCATGCACTCCGACCCTCCGCGCGTCGGTACCGGCGGCCTCAGGCGGGCAGGGCTCGCCGATGATCGCGTCGGTGGAGGATCGTGAGCAGCATCTGCTCGGTCTGCTCCCACTCGAGGAAGACCTGCTCCCAGGTCAGCCGTGTGACGGCGTAGCCGCGGGCGATCAGGGCCAGATCGCGTCGGCGGTCCTCGCGATACTGCTCCGGCGCATCGTGGAAGCGACGGCTGTCGCACTCGATCACCCAGTTCGTGCCGACGAGCAGGTCGACCCTGACCGTGGGCAGCAGCTGAACCTGCGACCGGACGGGGACTCGCAACCCTTCCAGCCACCAGCGCACGGCGGTCTCCGTTCCCGACTGCGCATCGGCGCGGACGCGGGACAGCGGGATGCGGAATCTCTGGGGGAGGGCACCGAGAAGGTCGGCGAGTTCCACGGCGCTGAGTCGTCCCTGGTTCAGCGCGGACTCGATGAGGATCGCCGACTTCATGACCGGAAGACAGCGCGCGGCGTGTGCGAGCGTCACCGCGAGAGACGGCACGGGGTCGTCGTCGGGCCATGTCCGAGGCGCCGGACTGTGCAGGACCAGAGGTTGGGGCTGTCGGGGTCGGCCGGTCTCGGATTCGGAAGGAAGCAGAAGCCGGCCGGTTGCCGGATCCAGACGTCGGCGGAGGGGTAGCAGGAACGGGTCATCCGGCTGCGTCATCGGTGCCCGTCGAGGCCGGAAGGCGTGCACGCCGGGGTGGAGGGGAGTCCAGAGCCCGTGCAGCACGGCCGCGTCCACGCAGGTGGGACGCACGCCGCGCGAGAGGAGCGCGACCACATCAGCGGGTGCGTCCGGCGTCACGTACCACGCCCCCACGCCTCGGATCACGCCCGTGCGCAGCCACGTGCGGATCTGTCGGTGCTCGATGCCTCGCCGGGGCAGGGCGGACTTGTGGATGATGCCGGGGACGTC
>DAMDHZ010000018.1:0-9204 GCA_032101665.1 Brachybacterium sp.
GATGGACGGAAAGATCAAACGGTTCCACCGCGCACGCGCCGATGGCTGGGCGCACGCACGCTTCTACGCCTCAGAGTCCGAGCTCAGGGCTGCGTTCCTCGGCTGGCTGCACTTCTACAATCACCACAGGATCCACTCTGCGATTGGAGCCCTACCCGCCACCAGGATCAGCAACCTCTCTGGACATCACACCTAGACATCACCCTCGTGCCGTTCAGCGAGCCGTTCCTTCACTTCTGCCGGTGACTACAACGTCATGACCTGCAACAACTAGAGAGCCCCGTTAAGGTAAAGGACATATCACTCCGTTCCCCGCCGTGCTCACCGCCGTATCGACATCGGCCAGGCAGTGCTCGGCGCCGGCGACTGTGAAAAACCTGTGGCCTTCAGTGCCGGCTGCGAAGGCCAGGAATCTTAGAATGACCACCATCGAACCCGGCCGAGCCTCGGTAAGGCCCTATCGACGTCTGATGGGGTGGGACTTTCTTGGCCGAGTCAAGGCACTTCCGAGGCATCTTGAGTGGGCCCATGCTCGTAGGACTGGAGGACGACCGAGGTCCTGGACCGGTTGTCGGCCATCGAGCTCTGCGCTTCCGAATCTCGGCGCCTTGCGGCCCGGTTCGCTTCACACTTTGGCCTCCAGGGAGCGGCCATAACCTGCATCGCCAAGGGGACTACTCGCCCCGCGATCGACACCGGCTATCAGCACTTCTTAGCCCTATGTCGGCGTCCCTTCCACTGCTGCCGCATTCCGATTGACCTTATTACGATGCAAAGGTGTGGCGGGCGCCCACGCTACCGGCCGTCGAGCCCGACGATGTTGCGCTGCCCGCTTACGCGGCATCGCCGCTGTTCGAGGTGGTTACCGAGCGGTGCCTAAAGACGTCGATTGCGATCGGCGCGAATAGGACAGGCGGCGCTCGAGTCGAGGCGCTCGGTGACACCGCCTCCGCCTTCGACCAATACCTCCGCTACTCGGTAGCGGCCGCCTTCGACGGTGTGCCCACAAGTCCCCTTCGCCGCTCCACGACCACTGAGCGAGACCGCCGCGCTCTCACCGGTACAAACTTCTGCCAATCCAAACCCGCGACCAGGAAAACTCTACCAAGGGATTCCACGGCGGAACGATGAACGCCACCAGGCAATACACGCACCGGGCAAGAGGGCTGTAACCAGCCTACTCGAGATCCCGTTCGGCCTCTACCCACAATTGGCCGAGACGCGTCGAGAGTGCAGGCATCATCTTTTCCCGATCTTCATAGAAGAAGGTCCCGGGAACAAGCGTAAACTCTCCGAATATCGGACCGCGAACCGAATTGTACATGTCAACCCTCACGAACGGCGACGGAACCGCAGTAGAGACGCGCTTAGCAGCATTGACTAGGGAATTCCAATTCTCAGGCGGATGAACGGCGACGCGATTCACAATTTTGTCGTTGACGGTGATCAGATCAGTGTCGCTACTAGCAATCGGAACGAAATCCCCCGAAAAGAAAGCGTGACGGTTCCGCGGAGAGTCACGCACGACCCGGTGGATAAGCCCGATACGCCCTTGGAAAGCAAAGAACTTCCAGTCATCAGGCACCAACGCTCCGGTGACATCTTCGATCTTCTCCTCTACGATGAACCGCTTCTCTGACGCTGGCGAAGCATCCCAGTGACGCTTTTGCTCAGTCTTGATGGTTTCAAGGGAGTAGGTCTTATTCCATAGATCGTCCCGCCACCCAGTCTCGGTTCTAGTCAAGACCATTACTCCATAGGAACTTGACATGAAGGTGGGCTTTAGGACAAAGTTCTCGGGAAGCCCTTCGAGATCGATGTCCTCCACGCTTTCAAAGGTGCGATAGGTATTTGGGGTTGAGACTCCTAGCGACCGAACGAACGCTTCACCGATGACCTTATTATGGAGGTGACCGGGTACGCCTGCCTCTTCCCCGCGATGGCGAGAGCGAATCCTAGTGAGATAGTCTGGCGGAAGAAGGCGCACGGTTCAATCCTTTACTTCAATCGGTGAAGGAACAATACAGTCTGGACCTTCTATTTGATAGTCGTAGACCTGCACAGCTAGTGACGAAAACGCGGCTATAGAAGTCCGCTGGCGTAGGTCTGGGCAACTAAGGGGCCCCGAATGGTGGCCAGAGTGTCCTTCTCGAGCTCGACATTGAGAGAAACAACTAGCTCAATGGTCCTCTATTGCGTTACGCAAACTTTGGACATCGCCAATTTCTACGGTACGGAGCAAGTTATCCGGGTCGCGATGCTCATGAAATGGCGGCAAGTCGAACGCGGCGACCGGTAATCCACTGGTGAGCGCCTCGGCAACACTATAGCCGAACGACTCCAGGAGCGAGGTTGAGACCAAACACCCGCCCTTCTCGGCGGCCTCTCGATACAATTCCCCAATACGGCGCTGCGGAACATTGAGAAGGAGACGGATACGTTCATCCACCCCACAGGCGTAGGCCTCGGCTAAGAAGTCTGCGGCCCGGCGGGGGTCAGACTCAAGGCTCACAATTGCCACTCCGAAAAAATGCGTTGGCAATCCGCCGAGGAGGCGCAAGAAGTAGCGATATCCCTTTCCTTTGTCGAATCTGCCGACCCACAAGAGAGGCGTTGAGCCGGGGGGGAGAACGTGGCGATCAGCCGTTCCGCTCCAGAAGGAGGTCGTGTCTACCAAATTGGGAACGACACGGACCTCAATGTGCGGGCTCGTGGGAAGTTCAGCGCGGATACGTGACGCCATAAAGGCGCTGGGCGCAGTGATCAAAGATAACTTACTCAAAGCTAGAGTAGATATCTCCTTCTTTATCACCGCCATATCAGAGCTGTGGAATTCATAGACCGGTCGGACGTGCGCGGGCCATGACACTTTTCCGATCAGATCTGGCGCTGACAGTACCGACACCGACGCGTACTCCGTGGTGGCCAGCAAGTGCGATATGTAGGCAGGAACTCGATCTTTTCGCGGCAGACGGACGGTTACGTTCGGCAGATCGGAGAAAGCGTCACGACCACCCCGATCATTGAAGAAGACCGCCTGAAATTCACTGTTGGTATCGGCGACCGCACGTCCGCGGATGACAGAGGTTACACCGCCCTTGGAGCAATTTGGGTAAATGATCAGCTTCCTCAATTTGGAGCCTCCGTCAATAGTGAAAGCATCTCAGCTGCACGATTTGCCCAGCTTGACTCTTCAGCGAAGCGCGAGATCGTCTGGAGCTCGCTCAGGGTCATATCGGTTGACAACGCTAGTTCTACTTGGGCCGTAAATTCGTCGACTGAGCGGAAAACAGCCGTTGAAGGGTATTGGTACACCGACCCCATCGGCGCCGAAATCACTCGTAGTCCCCATGCGAAGTACTCGTATATTTTATTTGGGTCAACTCCGCGTGTCAGAGGCGTTGGCACAAACGGAATGATGCCAACGCGCCACGTTTCTACAATCGGGAGTAGTTGCTCGTGTGAACGTGGCCCCAAGTACTTGACGTTTCCCGGTAAATTGATGTTCTCAGGAATCCCGTGTCCGACGATTTCGAAGGTGACCGAAGGGAGCCGCAATGCGGCTTCGGTTACCAATGCCCAATCGAACCAGCTCGAGGTAAGATGCCCCACGTATCCTATTCTTCGCGAGGCGTTTCTAGCTTGAAGGCGAGCCGGATCGCGCAGGCTTACGGAGCCGTCGAGAGTGGACTTTGCGACGCCGTTTGGAACGGTGTGAATCTCGCGTGATCCAGCACCAAGGGTTCCCATCTTCTTGCTTAGAGCGTCAGAAACGGTAAGAACAATGTCGGAGGAAGAAAGCATTCTGCGTTCGAGAAGTGGGTCGTACCATTTGGAATATCCGGCGCGGTTGAACTCCTCCATATCGTCGCGAACCTCATAAACAGTGCGCCAGCCCCGCGCGCGTAGTTCTTCAGCTCGAGCTACGCACTCAAGAGAGGGGAAGGAACTACAAATGTAGATGTTTGGCCCTCCGTCGCGGCCATCAACTATGGCGTCGATGACTGCTGGGGCGTAAGTTCTATCTATCTGAAGCAAGTGTTCGTTGAGAATCGTCGGTCGCTCTTGTGTACTTCCAAAGGGAACGAAGAGGACCGTTGCGCCTTGTCGCGCGTACTCTATTGCGAGGTTGTTGGGGCGAAGCGAGAGAGTTTCATGGCCCAAAGGGGGCGCCGTCGTATCGATAATAATGAGCGGCCGGTCTGTGGGGACGGACTCAAGTTGCTCGATTAACAGCGATAGGCTGTCGTTGTACGAGAAGACGGCGGTCGGCCGCTCCGCAATGAGTGCTGTCTTTTTTCCCCACTTGAGCCCGCCGAGTGAGAGCGTCTTAGTGTCCGCTGGGATGTCTAGTTCGAACGTATTGCGTGCTTGACCGCCCACTGGTGCTGTGAGTGTCATGAACGGGCCATATTGGGGATGCTGGGCGAGCCCCGCGTATGGCATTAGCAGCTTTGCCGACGCGTCTCTAAGTTCAACTACTAGGGGCGAATTAGCATCGATTTCGGCAGGGCTTTCAACGAGCATATTGAGCGCGACTTTGCGAGCATTTGTGGGTACCTCAAAAACCGTCTTAAATGCATCCGCGCTCCATGTAATCACCGTCCCCAAGTCGGTTGAGAACGGCGGGTCATTATCTCCAGAGCGATGAAGCTTGGGCTGGCCAACAATGTGAGTCGTGACTGCGTTCTTCCAGGTATGCCCTAGAACGCGTAATGTGTCTGCACCGTCGGGTATCGTTAGCATCAAATGTGTAACAGCGGGGTTTGCAGCGTCTCCGGGCGCCAGGTAGGCGTATTCGTCGACGCGGGCGGACCGGGAGGGCCAACTTGGAATGGGCACTCTCCGATTCGAGCTATCTAGAGCGACAAGCTGAAGAAGGGCGGCACCCTCAATGTGGGGTTGATCGCTGCAGCTTTCCGCGATGATGTGTATTGTTTCGCTCGGATCTACCTTGATCGTGAAATCAAGTTGGTCAATTGGGTGAGTATGAACCGGCTGTCCTGACCGGTCGCGCAAGTTTGTGGGGATGAGAACCTTTTTCTCGGCTTGCTTCGCAAGCCCGCCGAGTTTTTTCAATCGATTCGGAACGGAGGGGCGCGCGTTCATCGCCAAAGGCCTTTCGTGTCGATGACAATTTTCTCCTTCAGTTTCTCGCGGTCAAAGGTCTTGAAGGAATCGTGATCGACCATGAGCAGCACAATGTCGGCGCGCTCGACGGCGTCGTCGAGTTCTGCGCGCTCGACGTTGTCGCGGTCGGCGAGATCACCGGGCAGCTCGTCGATGTTCGGCTCGACGACAAGCACAGTCCCGCTCTCGAGCCGATCGGCGAGCCGGTTCGCGATGGAGCGGCTCGGTGATTCGCGCAGATCGTCGATGTTCGCCTTGAATGCGATGCCCAGCGCGGCGACGACCGGGCTCTTGAACCGGTCAGCGCGCTCGAGCACCTTGGACAGCACGAGCTCCGGCTTGGAGTCGTTGACGTTGCGGGCTGTCGCGATGAGTCTGGCGTGCTCGCGCTCGGCGGAGACGATGAACCACGGGTCCACGGCGATGCAATGCCCGCCGACGCCGGGGCCGGGCTGGAGGATGTTGACACGCGGGTGGTGGTTGGCGAGCTCGATGAGCTCCCAGACGTCGATGTCTTGACGGTCGGCGATGATCGAGAGCTCGTTCGCGAACGCAATGTTCACGTCGCGAAACGCGTTCTCGGTCAGCTTGGCCATCTCGGCGGTGCGCGCGTCGGTGAGCAACAACTCTGCCTTGCAGAAGCTCGCGTAGAGATCGCGGTTCATCTCGGCGGCCTCGCGATTCATGCCACCGATGATGCGGTCGTTCTCGACCATCTCGATCATGATGCGACCGGGCAGCACGCGCTCCGGGGCGTGGGAGAAGTAGAGGGAATTAGGGCGGTTGGGCTCCGTAGTGAACTCCGGGCGCTCGGCGAGGATCACGTCAGCCATGTGCTCGGTCGCCCCGGGCGGCGAGGTCGACTCGAGGACCACCAGCTCACCGCCCGTGAGTTTGGGGGCGATGCCCCGTGCGGCCGCCTCGATGTAGCTGAGGTCGGCATCGTGATCGCCCTTGAACGGCGTGGGAACCGAGACGATGTAGGCGTCCGCCTCCGGGGTCTCGGTCTGAGCCGAGAGCTTTCCCTGCACGACGACACCGGCGACCACGGTCTCGAGCCCTTCCTCGACGAAGGGCACGGTGCCGGCATTGATCGCGTCGACGTTGGCCTGCTTGACGTCGACGCCGATCACGGTCTTGCCGGCCTGGGCGAGGACGGCTGCTGTCGGCAGTCCGATGTATCCGAGTCCTATCACGCAGACGGTCTCGAGGGGCATAGGGGCGTCCACGTGTACGACTCCTAGAGGATTCGGGATGGCCAGGGGGGATGGCCGTGGGGGAAAGGCGGCCAGCACAAGCTTCCCGTGGGCATCCCGTAGAAGACCGTATGACTGCCGAAACCAAGCTACTACAACGTCACGGGCCGCCCCCGTGACGTTCACCTCTTTGGACGATCGGCATCCTCTGCGGGCGTGAGCCTCAGCATGGTCACCGACCCCGGCGCGCTGGTCACCTTGAGCGGCGCCCCCCGGGCGAGCTCACCCTCGGTGAGCTCTCCGTTGACGGGAGCGGGCGCTCTCAGCGCGTTCGCCTGCGCATCGAGCGCGTCCCCGGTCAACCGGGAACCCTCGGCGGGAACCCATCGCTGCGGTGCGTTCTCGTCGAGGCCGCTGGGCATGGACACGGTCACGGGCGAGTCGGCATCCGTCGCGGGATCGCGCATGTCCACGATGACGAGGCCGAGCGACCCGTCATCCCCGAGGACCCCGTGCACCATGATGCGTCCGTCTCCGCTCACGGTCGGGGTGAGCACGCGGCCCGGCTGCAGCCAGCCGAGCTGCATGAGGGCCAGATAGCTCGTGCGCCCCTGGAACAGCTCTCCCGGCTCGTCCTTGGTCCCGGTGGCGCAGATGGGGCTCATGGGGGCGCCGCCCTTGCACGCCTGCAGCGTGGAGTGGAAGGCGATCCGTTCGGCGCCGATCTCCTCCGCGGTGAGCACGTAGTCGACCGTCCACAGGGCCTGCGCATGGGTGCGGGAGATCGCGTTCGTCCCGGGGCAGGACGTCGGGCCAGTCTCCTCCAGCCACAGGGGGAGGTTGTTCTTCGACGCCTCCGCCTCACCCATGCCCAGGATCTTGTGGGCCTGCGTCCTCAGGGACGGCGAGGTGAGGTCCTCGACGGTCGGGTTGGCGATCGAGCTGGCCGGGCCGTTGCAATCCCACAGTGGATACCAGTGCATCGAGAGGGCGGCGGTGTGCGGAAGATCGGCGGAGGCGAAAGCACGCCACCAGGTCGCGTCGAAGGTCCCCGGGCCTGCGATCGGGGTGCCGGGCGACCTCGCCTCGATCGCGTCCGCATACGTACGCAGCGACGTCTGGTAGGCCTGAGGCCCCCATCCATCGCCACGGATCTGCAGCTGCGGCTGGCTCGCGAGGTCGTAGCCGTTGGGCTCGTTGCCCACGGAGATCGCGGCGAGGTGGTCGCCGAAGGCCTCCCGGGCGTGGGTGGCCATGTCCGCCGCGCGGTCGGGGTCGTCATGGCCGAGGTCGACCACGATGGTCACCTGGGCGTCGGCCTTCTCGGCGACCCGAGCCACCCGCTCCAGGTCGGCCGGCGTCACGGTCGCGGTGGCCCACTCGGGGGGGGCCTCGTCGCTCGAGGTCCACCACATGCGGCGATCGACCGAGTTCCCGCCGAAGCGCAGGATCGGACGGTCCAGGGCGTCGAGCATCTCGTCGATGTTCGAGTCCTCCGATCCCCAGACGGGCGACGCGAGATCCGTGGCCTCGAGGCTGAGGCCGACGGTGCCGCCGGAGTGCGTCGCGCCCTCCTCGAGGGCGAACGAGACGCTGATCGGCTCCCCCGTGGCCTCGGCGACGGGCGTCGTGCTGAACGGCCCGGGGGAGGGGTCGTAGCCGGGAGCGTCGACCTCGTCGGCGGGGCGAATCGTCGGCGTCGCGGACGTCGGGCCGGGGCTCCCAACGTCCCCACCGCGCTGCACGAGCCGGGGGAGGAGAAGAGTGCCGGCCGCGACGACCGCGAGGACCAGGACGACGACGAGCAGGACCCGGACCGGGCGGGACATGGGGCTGCGACCGAGAGGGGAGGAGGGCATCGCGTCCTCGTGGTATCAGGGAAGGGGGAGGGCGGGGGCCCGGCTCCATCGTATCGGCGCGGGTGACGGCCATGTGCCCGACAGCAACCCGTCGCCGCCGGACGCGTCTCCCTCAGATCATCACGTGCGCCGCGTTCTGCCCGAACCAGGCGACATCGGCGGTCGCGAGGAGTTCGCGGTCGTCGGCCGCCCACGAGTGGGCATGTCCCTGCCCTCGCTGCTGGATGAAGTTGAAGCGGTCGGCCGAGTAGACCCGTCCGCCGCCGTCGATCACCGACTGCAGGAACGCGGTGTCCTCACCGCGGGACACGTCCTCGAACGGATGGGCCTCGAAGACGGCGCGATGGCCCGTGATCGTCGGTCCCATGACCCGGTCGGTCCAGCGGTGCTCTCTCCAGGGGAAGCGCAGCAGCGTCGCGTCCGAGCCCGCCAGGTGCATGTAGTGGGCCTGCTTGCCCACCACGTCGGCGCCGGAGTAGTCCAGGGCGTGCAGGAGATCGTGGAGGTACAGCGACCCGTACGTGTCGTCGTCGTCCATCTTGGCGAGCACCGCCCCCGTGCTGCGGGCGACCGCCTCGTTCAGGCACCGTCCGAGCGTCCAGTCCGCAGGCGCGGCGTGCGTCGTGAGACCGTTGATGCCGAGCGTCCCGGCGCGGCCCGCCAGGTCCTCCGGCGCCGAGAAGCCGTGGGTCACGAGCACCAGCTCGACCTCGACGTCACGTTGCCCCGCGACCTGCGCGAGCAGATGGTCGAGCTGGGCGGGACGGTTCGTCACCGCGAGCACGGAGACCGACGGCAGTGCCGTCCCGCTCGGGCGGGCGTCGAGCCCGACGGCGTCGAGGATGGTCCGGGCGCGATGGGTGTACGTGTGCTCGCGCCAGATGCGTCGCTGGGCGCGATGGACCATGCGGTCGCGCAGCTCGGGAGAGCGCACGACGGCCCGCACGGCCTGCTCGGCCTCCTCCCGGCTGCTCACGACGGGGACCTCGTCATCGGGGAAGAACTGCCCGACGGCGGGG
>DAMDHZ010000018.1:9214-37562 GCA_032101665.1 Brachybacterium sp.
ACGGCGGGGGAGGGGGCGGAGATCACGGGCGTCCCCGACGCCGTGATCTCGAAGATCCTCCGCGCGCACATCGACGGGCTCGTCACCACGGAGTTGACGTTGAGGAAGGCCTTGTACGCCTTGTACGCGGTCAGCATCCGCGGGTAGTCGAGCGAGCCCACGACGCGAGGTGCCAGATCGCCGGGGAACTGGTAGCGCTCATCGTCGCCGAGGAAGCGCGAGAAGATCTCCAGCCCGCGCTCCATGCGCGAGGAGGCGTCGAGCGCGCCGCCCAGGAGCATGTCCATCTGCTCGCGGCGCTCGGGGAACTTGTGGGCGAAATACATGCCAGCGAACGCGACGTCCCGCTCCTGGTGGCCATGCTGCGGGCGCACCGGATTGTGCACGGCCGACTGGGCGGCGAAGGGCAGCACGCCCACACGATCGTGCCCGAGCTCCTCGCGATAGCGCGGGAGGAGCGTGACGTCGGTGGTGAACACCTGGTCGAAGATCCGCGCCGTGTCGAGGAAGTCCTCGAAGTGCGGCGGATCCTCCTTGTTCCAGAAGACCGTGGGGATGCCGGCCTCCCGGCAGTGGGCGACGAGCTCCCGCAGCGCCGGGCTGGGCGCCGTCGACCCCGTGAGCTGGTACTGCCAGGCATCGGCGTTGCCGTGCCACGCGGACTCCACGAGGAGCAGGTCCGCCGGCCGCTCGCCGAGCTGCTCGCGCCAGGCCGAGGGTGTCACCGCGAGCACGTCGAACTCATAGCTCCAGGCGAGCATGGAGAACTCGTCGAGGATCGCGGCGACGCGCAGATCAGCGCGGCGGGGAGGGCGATCGGGCATGACCGTGGGCGCGAACGTGAGCGTCCGGTCCGACTCCCGCGCTCGGCCGTCGGCGGTCGCGCCGCCCAGGCGCCGGCGCGCACGCCACGTGCGCCACTGCGCGAGGCCGCCGTGGCGCAGATGCCACAGCCCGGTGCGCACAGTCGCCAGGGCCGAGGCGCGAGGTTCGTTCCGAGGGGGAGGGACGGGCACGGATGCTCCTTGATCGAGGACACCCGACATCTCGCTGACGGGTCTGCACCGCTATTGTGGCCGCACAGTCGCGAGCGCGCCGTACCGCGACGTGCCCCGCGGTGCATGCCGTCGTCGACCGAGGAGAGCAGTGACCGGATCCGCCGTCGCGCCCGAGGGACCCCGTCGGGTCGCGATCACCGGCAGCTGCGTCTCCCGCGACACGATCGAGTACGCGGGTCCGCAACGGTTCGACGTCACCGCCTACGTGGCCCGGCAGTCGCTCATCTCGGCCTGGTCGGATGCCTCGGCGCGGTTCCCCGACGGAGCGTCGATCCCCTCGGCGTTCCAGGAGCGGATGATGCGCGGAGACTTCGCGGGCGATCTCGAGCAGCGTCTCGACGCGGCACGCGATGTTGACCTCGTGCTGTGGGACATCGTCGATGAGCGCCATGGCGTGCACGTGTTCGCCGACGACACCGTGGTCACGCGCAGCGTCGACAACCTGACGGTGCCGGAGGTCGCAGAGGTGATCGACAAGGGCCGGCACATCCCGTTCGGAAGCGCGGAGCACTACGCGCTGTGGTCCGAGGGTGCGATCCGGCTGGTCTCCGTGCTCGAACGTCTCGAGCTGCTCGACCGCACGACCGTGCTCGAGGTGCCGTGGGCGCGGACGACGGCGGCGGGCGAGCCGACGCCGCTCAGCATGGGGATGAGCGCCGACCGGGCCAACCGGCTCAGCCGTCCCTACTACGCCCGCCTGCGCGGCCTCGGGCTGCCGGTGCTCGAGATCGCCGAGGACGCGGCCATCGCGGACCCGGAGCATCGCTGGGGACCGGCGCCGTTCCATTACACCGCTGACGTGTACCAGGAGATCCTCGACCGGTTGGGGTGAGGGCGCCAGGGCGCAACTGATGCCACTTAAGAAGCGGTGGCCATGGTCGAGAGTGCCTTCGGCGGTAGATTCGGTCGCGGCCTATCGAGTAGGGGGGAACAGCCGGTCCCCCGCCCGATAGACCTCCACTAGCCCGTGGGGCAGTCGATCGACGAGCTCGCGCATGAGGAACTCTGCATGTGAACGCAGGAGGTTCGTCGCAACATAGATCTCGGCATCGCGGGTGGCGACAGCCCGCGGATTTGTCGAATTCAGCAGATCGCTCTTCGTGAGTGCGATGGCATTTTCGATGCATGCCCCTTCGGGCCCGAGTGTATCGGCGGCAATGCGGGCCAGCTCTCGCACAGCCCGGGCGGCGGGCATTGGCCGGGTCGTTTCGGCCCCATTGACGACCAACGCATAGATATTGAATTTGCCGCTCACTCGTCGCAGCCTAAGTGAAAGTAATTGTCGTCTAGGCTCGTCATCTGCGGCCGCGTCCACGTACCTCCGCCCGAACGCCGCCAGAAGATCATCGTCCAGTCGACGGGCGGCAGAGACGGCGATAGGGTAATCCATCAATGACTCGACTTCATCTTGATCGATTCGGTCAAGTGCCACGGTGAGTTCTGCGATGGTGTTGATGTTGAGTGCTCTGAGCTGGGTCAATATCTGTTCAATGGTCCCATCGTTTCCGGTCTCCAGATCCGGATACCGATTCTCTATCAATTCGATGAGACTTTCGGCGTCGAGCGGCCTGCTATCGCCGTCTGATGTGGGCGAATCTTCAATCTCTTCAGCGACGTCCTCCGCTTCCTCTTCGTCGACATCGGTCGGCACCAGGAACTCATCGATGTCGTTGAATACCTGATCGAGATAGCGCCGAAGTCCACCCGCTTCGATGAACCATTGGTCGACGCGTCCTCGATCGCCGTCATCGAGCTTTTTGTAGGCGGCTGACTTGTACCGAACATCATGCTCGTACTCCGCCCAGGCATGACCTGCAACAGTTCTGATCTGGACCTCAAGGCCTGGTCGTTGGCGCAGATATGTTGCCAAGTCTGGATATCGCGCGCTCAGGTGCCCCGCGTCTACGGCCGTCACAATAAGATGATCGCTGTCGTAGCCGTTGTGCTTCTTGTTCCCCGGATTTGCGTGATCGCGGGTGTGGCATCTCGTCGTCAATAGACCAAGGAAGTCACGTCTCGCTCGAGTCGTGTAGACAATGACTCTGGCGGCGACGCAGTCGTCAATTTGAGTAGGTGGGTCCGGATACTTGGGGGAGCCGTCCCAGTTGGCCAGGGAACACTTTCTCATGTACGAAGTGAGGCTCTTCGCGCGTGTTTCGATCGTGTGGACCGGGATGAGAGCCTCGGTTGACAGCTCGTAAAGGTAGTCCCGCATCTGGTCTGCGGCTCTCTTCAATGCATCCTGCTCTTTGGCATATTCCCAAACGTACTGGGGGACCGTTTCGGTCAAGGGGGCCGAGTCAAGGGGATCGACATGAGCCTGGGGCGCGATCTCGGTCATGCTTGAATCATCTCATACACGGACAGTCGTGGTGGCCAAATGGATGGGCGCTCATTGCGTGTCGCAGACGCTGTGAAGAGACGGAGGATCCGCCTCTCCACATGGTGCTGTGGAGCGAGGCTGGGAGAGAACGCCAAGGCGACCAAGGTTGCCGAGCCGCAGGTCCGGGATTGGTTGGCTGTTCTCGCACGCTGCTTCCAGCTCCTCGACGGGATCTCCGTGCTCGAACTGGATTGCGTGCAGGACGCTTCGCCCGAGGAGCTCGACCGTCACCGCCTCGGCCTGGATGCTGCTCGAGAGAAGCGAGTCGACCTCATCTCGCACGCCACGTCGCGGCTGCTGACGCGCATGGGCGGGACCGTCCGCATGGCGAACGCGAAAGTGCTGTTCAACCCGTTCGACGCGCCGGCTGCCGTGGCGTCGAGTCGGAACGTCGCAGAGTGTGTGCTCGACTTCCGGGCTCGACTCGAGATCGAATCCAGCCACGAGGCGGCCGAGGCCAAGCGATGGGGACAGGCCGCGGTCGAAGCACGAGACAAGGTTCTCGCCGCAGGCTCGAGTGGCGCCGCCGCCGCACGACGACGGGGAGACGAGGCGTTCGAGCACGCCACCGGAGCGTTCCGCTCCGTGGACATCGATGGCGACGGCGTTCCCGATCGCCCCCGAGCCGCTGCCGCCGCCGAGGAGGTCGGAGCGGCACTCAAAGGGGCCGCGTCCGGAGTCGCCGGCGCGTTCGGGACGCTCTTCCAGCGGAAGCAGAAGTCGGCCGTGACTGACGAGCACCGCACTGACGGTGACGCGGACGGGGACTCGGTCTCGGCCTGAACCGCGGAGTGGACTTCCCGCTGCTGGGCGGACAACGGTGCGAGCCGTCTCGAAACGGGCCTACCTGTGAGGTGCTCGCCCATGTTCCGAGCGCTTCTGTGCGGAGTGCGTCGCTCGGGCTCGTGAGCCGACGTCACTCGCCGCGACCGTGGCCACTCCCTTACGACTGTTTCCGGTTCCGCCCGTGCAGGCACCTTTGATCGGTGACTCACCCGCCCGTCGTCTGCTCACCCCCGCGGGCCCCGGTCCCCGTCCAGCCTCGCCCGCTCCTAATCCCCCGTTTGCCCCGTGGGTTCGCCACGTGACGCCGCAGCCCACTCTTGACCAATATCCAGTAACCTGGATATTGTCGGCTCATGAGGACAACGGACGCGCTCATGTCTCGGACCGGGATCGTCGCTCGCGCGCTCGCCGTCGAGCTCATGGCCATGCGGCAGGGGGAGCGCCTGCCTCCCGTGCAGGATCTCGCCGGCAAGAGCGGGGTGGGCAACGGAACGGTCGGAGCTGCGCTCGACGTGCTCAAGGACGCCGGCGCCCTACGCCTGCGGGCCCGCGGGCGCCTCGGCACCTTCATCGAGGAGATCGACTACTCCCTCCTCTGGGAGCTGAGCGGCGGACGATCCCTGTCGATCGCTCTGCCCCTGCCGTACACGCGGCGCTACGAAGGGCTCGCGACCGGTCTGCAGCAGGTGTTCCGCGAGGCCTCGCTCCCGTTGACGCTCATGTTCATCCGAGGCGCCTCCGAGCGCGCCGAGGCTGTCCGCAGCGGTCGTGCCGACATGGCGATCGTCTCCGGGTTCGCGGCACAGCGCCTCCGGGACCTCCCGGTCGTCCACGACTTCGGCGAGCGCACCTTCGTCGGCGGCCACGGCCTCGTCATCGCCGCCTCTAAGCATCCCGCGGACCCGGATCTGCGCGTGGCGGTCGACGCGACGTCGATCGACCAGGTCGAGCTCACCCGGCAGTACTTCAGGAACCTGCCCGACGAGCAGTTCGTGGACGTCTCCTACAACCAGCTCCCGGCGCTCATCGAGGCCGGGGTCATCGACGCCGCGATCTGGAACCTCGACGAGCTGCGCAACCGACCCCGCTCCGGGGTCCAGATCGTCGACGTGCCCGAGCTGTCGCACGGGATCACCACCTCCGCCGTCGTGGTCGCGAAGCCTGAGGGTCGCGGCCGCACCGTCGCTGCCCGCGACGTCCTCGCGAGCGAGGACCTCCTCACCGCGGCGCACGCGGTCGTCGAGGGCACTCGCATCCCCACCTACTGAACGAACGCCCCACCGACCGAACGAGGGAAACCCCATGGATCAGGACCTGTCGAGGCGCATCGAGATCCTCGGCCAGACCGGAGACGATGCGGCCCGTGCCGCGGCCGCGGTGCGGCGAGAGGTCGAGAGCCTCAACGGACGCCTGCCCATGACCGAGGACACGGCCGGGATGTTCGTGTCCCACCTGTTCACGGCCGTCGTGAGGATGCTCGCCGGCGAGACGGAGCTCGAGGCCCCGGACCCGGCGCTGTACGCCGAGGTGGTCAGGCAGCGCCCGGACGCGATCGACCTGGCGCGCGAGATCGCCCGCGACCTCCACGACACGGAGGGGATCGACGTCCCCGACGCCGAGACCCAGTTCATCGCCTTCCACGTCGGCGGTCTCCTCGAGATCGCCGACCCGAGCAGTTCACCCACGACAGATTGAGGAGCAGTTCGATGAAGATCATTGCTGGTGGAGTGGCCAAGAAGAAGGTCGCCGACACCCTCGCCCCGCTTCTCGGCCCGGACGACACGGTCGAGATCGGCACCGACATGGACGCGGCGATGCAGCTCCGCGGCGGTCGCGCCGACTACTACCTCGGCACGTGTCACACGGGGGCGGGCGCGAGCCTCGGCGTCCTCGTCAGTCTGCTCGGGTCGGAGAAGACCCACACCTTCGGCCGCAAGGTGCCGTCGCCGGCGGCGGTCAAGGAGGCCGTGGACGCGGGGAACATCGCCTACGGGTTCTCCATGGACCAGGTCGACGCCGTCGTGCCGCTCCTGCTCGACGCCCTGCGCGCGAAGGAGAGCTGACATGGTGCTCGCAGAAGGGCAGGGCGCCGTCGCCGCCATCGCCCCCTACCAGGCCGTCCTGGTCATCGTCCTGTGCGCCTTCGGCGCGCTCATCGCGCATCAGGCGCTCGCGGTCTTCAACGACGGCGCCCGCCCGTTCATGCTCGACTTCATCCAGGGGCGATCCACCCGGATCGCCACCGCGACCATCGTCTTCGGCCTCTCCGCCGGGTTCATCTTCGGCCTCGGTGCCCCGATGGCACTCTCCACGGGCGTCCTGAACCCGTGGCTCGTCTTCCTCCCCGTCGAGATCCTCGGGCTGCTGGCGCCGTGGAAGTGGCTCGCGGGAGTCGCCGGGGCCGCCTGGGGAGCGGTGTGCGCCTACGGCCTCGCCGCCGCCAACACGATCGCCCACAGCCTCCCGGTCGACTTCATCACGGCCCTCCAGGAGATCTCCACCCCCATCCTCTGGCTGTTCGCGATCTTCCCGGTCCTCGCGATCTCCCAGCAGTTCGGCAAGGCCCGCGGCCTCGTCACCTTCCTGGTCGAGCTCGTGCTCGCGATCCTGACCCTGAAGTTCATCCCGTCGATGTTCGCCGGCACGCTCTCGCTCGCGGCGGGCGTGATCCTGCTGCTCGTCTTCGCGGTGCGCCAGGACGTCCGGGAACGGCGCGAGAAGGCGGCGGAGCTCGCCGCGACGCCCGAGGAGGATCGTCAGGCGCTCGCCGACATGCACGCCGAGATGCAGTCGGCCACCGCGCAGATCTTCGGCCCCAATGCGATGCGTCTGCGCAAGCACCTGCCCTGGTTCGCGATCCTGGGCGGGCTCGTCTGCGCCCTCGCGGCCTCCGGGGACTTCGGCGGCGGGGAGGCGACGAGCTTCCTCGTCGCCAACGGCCAGATGTCCGAGGCGGCGCAGGTCGACTTCATCCGCGTGCTGGGCTTCGTCCCGTTGATCGCCACCACGGCGCTCGCCTCCGGCGCCTACGCGATGGCGGGCTTCACGCTCGTCTACCCGGTGGGGTACCTGCTCCACGCGCTGCCCACGCCGATCGCGATCGTCACTGCTCTCATCGCCGGCGCCGTGATCTTCTCGTGTGAGGTGTTGCTGCTGTCGGTCATCGGCCGGTGGCTCGAGAAGTGGCCGACGGTCCGCGCATCGGCCGACCACATCCGCGACGCGATCACCGAGGCCCTCGGACTGGCCATCCTGATCGGCTCCCTCATGGCGGCGAACGCCATGGGCGGGGGGCTCGGCATCCTCATCGTCGGCGGTCTCTACCTGCTCAACGAGGCCACGGGGCGTCCCGTGGTGCGGCTTGCGGCAGGACCGGCGGCCGTCATCGTCGGCGGCGTGCTGCTCAACCTCCTGCACCTCATGAGCCTCCTGCCCGAGGGGTTCGGCCAGTGACGATACGAACGGTCACCGGAGACATCGAGGCGGCGTCCGTGAGCGGTGCGGTCCTCGGCCATGAGCACCTGGTGCTCGACCTCACCACCCCGACCGACCAGAGCGCAGCGATCCGCGATGCGGACGCCGTCGCCGAGGAGCTGCGGCGGGCCCGGACGGACCATGGCCTCGAGCTCGTCGTCGATCTCACCTGCCGCGGCATGGGGCGGGACGTCGGCCTCGCCGCGAGCATCGCGGACCGGGCGGGCGTCCGCCTGGTCGCCTCGACCGGCTACTACTACGAGCGCTTCCATCCCGTCGGCGAGGTCGGCACCGATCCGGGTGCCGTTGAGGCGGGCATCCTGTGCGAGATCGAGACCGGCCTCGACGGCACCGGTATCCGTCCCGGCGTCCTCGGCGAGATCGGCTCGAGCGAGGAGATCAGCCCGGCCGAACGGGCGAGCCTGCTCGGCGCCGGGCGGGCGGCACAGCAGGCGGGGCTGTCCGTCGCGACCCACGCCCACCTCAGCCGGCGCGCGGACGAGCAGCTCGAGCTCCTGACCTCGACGGGCCTCGAGCCGCACCGCGTCTGCCTCGGCCATCAGGATCTGTCGTCCGAGCCGGGCCAGCTTCTCGCCCTGGCCCGCACCGGCGCGTACCTCGGCCTCGACACCGTCGGCAAGGCGTCCTATCAGTCGGACGACACCCGGCGGCGGCTCCTCCTCGCACTCCTGGAGGCGGGGCATGAGCGGAGCGTCATCCTGTCGGGCGACGTGTCGCGCGACAGCTACCTGGAGGCGCACGGCGGCTCGGGATACGGATACGTGCTGGGGCCCTTCCGCGAGTCCCTGCGGCAGGCCGGGGTCCCGGACGCGCAGCTCGACCTCCTGTACCGCGACAACGCCCTGCGCTGGCTGGAGGGAGCATGACCACGACACCGCCACCCCTTCCCGACACGCACCCGCTCGAGACCGCGAGCCTCGAGCAGGCGCTCGCGCGACAGCAGTCGCTCGTCGCGGCCATCGCCCACCACTTCCCCGACGGAGGCATGTTCCAGGCCGATGCCGGCGTGGCACCCCCGTTCGGCCAGCCCGTGACCACGCGTCGTGCCGAGCGGGCGCTCGCCGAGGCGTTCGGCGGCGAGGACGCCCTGCTCGTCCAGGGGGCTGGCACCGGAGCGATCCGCACGGCCCTGTCCGCCGGACCCTGGGCCCAGGGGGAGCGCCGACTTCTCCTGCACGATGCGCCGGCCTACTCGACCACGTCGACCACCTTCCGCGACGCCGGCGTGGACGAGCATCGGGTCGACTTCAACGATCTGGACCTGCTCGACTCCGCGCTCGCCGAGGACGATTGCCCGTGGGTGTATCTCCAGCACACGCGCCAACGGCTCGGTGACCGCTACCGGCCGGAGGAGATCATCCGGTGCGCGGTGCGAGCGGGACGACGCGTCATCGTGGACGACAACTACGCCGTCCTGCGGGTGCCGCGGATCGGGACCGAGCTGGGCGCGGCGGCCTCCGCCTTCTCGCTGTTCAAGCTCCACGGCCCCGAGGGGGTCGGCGTGATCATCGGCGACCACGACATCGTCGACCAGGCACGGACCCAGAACTACTCGGGCGGCGGGCAGGTGCAGGGGTGGCAGGCGCTCGCCGCCCTCCAGGCACTCGTGATGGCGCCGCTCAACTGGGCACGGCAGAGCACGACCGTGCACGAGCTCGGCCGTCGGCTGGCCGCGGGGGAGGTCGACCACATCGTCGACGCCCGCGTGGCCAACGCCCAGGACCTCTGCGTCATCGCGCTCCTGGACGCGCCGATCGCCGACCGCGTCCCCGCCGCCGCGGCGACGCTCGGCGCAGCCCCGTACCCGGTCGGCTCGAACTCGCGGTTCGAGATCACGCCCCTCGTGTACCGCATGTCGTCCTCGTCGCTCGAGGCCGCCCCCGCCCTGCGGACGTGGGCGCTGCGCATCAACCCCATGCGGGCCGGCGCGGACCTGACCCTGCAGATCCTTCGAGACGCGGTGGAGGCGGTGGTCTAGATGTTCCTCCCTGTCACGCGGCGACGGAACCCCGCACTGATCGAGGCCGCGATCCAGCTGCACAGAACCGGCAGGATCGACCCGGACACCTATGTGTTCGATCTCGACGCGATCGAAGCCAACGCCGCCGCCCTGGCCGAGACAGGGCGGCGGGTCGGTGTCGGCCTGTGGTTCGTCGGCAAGCAGTACGGTCGCAACCCCCTCATCAACCAGACGGTCGCGGCCCACCTCCCCGAGGCCGCCGCGATCGACCATCGGGAGGCCGACCAGCTCCACCGCGAGGGCGTGGCCCTCGGGAACGTCGGACACCTCGTGCAGATCCCCCGTCACGTGCTGCCCCGCGTCGTGGGCGAGTACCGCCCGCGGTTCGCCACGGTCTACGACCTCGAGAACCTCGAGGCCGTCGCGGCCGCCGCGCACGATCACGGCCTGGAGCAGAGCCTGCTGCTCAAGATCGCGGGACCCCCCGAGAGCACCTACCCGGGCCAGCAGGGCGGCTTCACGCTCGCGGAGCTGCCGGGCGTGATCGAGCGGGCCCACGCCCTGCCCGGGGTGCGCATCGGCGGCGTCACGGGATTCCCCTGCGTCGTCTTCGACGACGCCGCGCGCCGCCCCGCCCTGACCGCCGCCGCCCGCACGGTGCTCGAGGCGCACGACCTGCTGCGGGCCGCCGGGCTCGACTCCCGGATGAGCCTGCCCAGCCACACGAGCGTCTCCACGCTCCCGCTCGTGGCCGAGGCCGGGGCCTCCTTCGCCGAGCCCGGGCACGCCCTCACCGGGACCACGCCCGAGCACGCCGCCGTGGAGGATCTCGCCGAGATCCCCGCGAGCGTGTACGTCTCGGAGGTCGCGATGGCCGGGCCCCGCCCCTCCGTCTACGGCGGCGGCTTCTACGCGCGCGGCCACGCCCACTCGCTCCTCGTGAGCGGCGGCGACGGTGTCCGGCAAGGGCGGCTCCACGCGCATCCCGCCGAGAACATCGACTACTACCGCGGGTTCGAGCTCGACGGCACCGGGCCGGGGCCACACGTCGGCGACACCGCGATCATGTCCTTCCGTACCCAGGTCTTCGTGACGAGATCCCGGGTCGCGGTCGTCTCCGGCATCGGCTGCGGCGCACCGACGCTGCGCGGCACCTGGACCGCCACGGGCGAGAGGATCTCATGAGGACAGCAACCATCCTGGTCATCGACGGCCTGGGCATCGGCGCCATGCCCGACGCCGGCAGGAGCCGGGCCGAGGACGCCGCGGCCGACACGCTGGGACACATCGTCGATCATCGTCGCGAGCAGGGCCGGGACCTCGAGATCGACGCCCTCGCGACCTCCCTCGGGCTCTCGGCGCTGCGGCCCGACCTGGAGCTGACCCCCGCCCCGTCCTCTGCTGCGGCGGCGTGCGCCGCGCTCGGCTATCCGGGCGCCGACAGCTACGCGGGCCACCAGACGCTCGTGGGTGCCGACATGTCCCGGGTCGTCCTCGCGACGGTCGCCGACCACCTCGGCGCACTCGAAGCGGTGCTCGTCGACCACGGGCACCACGTCGAGGCGCTCGCCGAGGGGCGCACGCTGGTGGTCGACGGTGCCGCCCTCGTGCACGACAACCTCGAGGCGGACCCGGCGCTCGCCTGGAACGTCTCGGCCGACACGTCCGTGCTCGCCTGGGAGGAGCTGCTCGAGA
The DNA here is from genome assembly GCA_032101665.1 of Brachybacterium sp. Taxonomy (GTDB): domain Bacteria; phylum Actinomycetota; class Actinomycetes; order Actinomycetales; family Dermabacteraceae; genus Brachybacterium. The sequence continues at coordinate 20,592 of DAMDHZ010000018.1, forward strand.
TCGGAACGCTCGTCCGCGGGATCGCGCCGGTCGGTCGCGTGATCGTCGTCGGCGGCACGGTGGACGGCCCCGTGACCGACTTCCTCCGCGAGGGGCCGGAGGGGACGTACGGCTTCGACACCCCCGCGAGCGGCTTCTACGCGAATCCCGGGCTGCAGGTGCGGCACCTCGGTGCGGACATCGACCACACCCGCCAGCTGCCCGAGATCGCCGCACGTGCCGGCCGCACGGTCACCCTGATCGGAAAGGCGGCCGACCTGCTCGTCACCGACAGCGATGTCGTCCGCCGACCCGGGGTCGACACCGACCTCCTCCTGAGGTACACCCGCGAGGCGGCGGGCACGGGCCTCACCGTCGCCAACGTGCAGGAGACGGACCTCGCCGGGCACTCGCAGGACGCCGAGAGGTGGGCGCGCCTGCTCGAGACCGCGAGCGCCGCGGTGGGGGAGATGCTGCCCTCCCTGACGTCGGAGGATCTACTGATCGTGACGGGTGACCACGGCAATGACCCCACGCTCGGGCACAACTTCCACACCCGCGAGTACGTGCCGGTGATGGCGATGGTCGGCGCGGACGCCCCGGCGTTACGCGGGGTGCGTTTCGCGTCGCTCGCCGACGTGGGGGCGACGGCCGCGCGGTGGCTCGGGGTGGATGAGGGGCTGCTCGGGAACGGGGTCGCGGCTGGGGAGATCTTGGGGCGGGGACACGTGTGACCGTGGTAGGAACGAGGTCAAAATTTCAACTTCACGAAGTTGGGCGGACGCTCGCAAGACCCTCTTGTAAATAGGTCGAAAGCCGCCTTCTGGGCCGCTCGGCTAAGCTTCAAAGTCAACGAGCGCCATCCCATCGTGAGGAAATTGTGCGAGTGTCGTCATTCCCGGCGGCGGGCAAGAACATAAGGGAAGACAGGCCACGGGGAGCGCCAATTGCGCGATGCGACGGTGACTGCACATCGAGACTTGCCCAACATGCGCAAGTCTCGCGGCTAATTCATGCCAAACGTTGCCAAGACTACTCCCGCGGCTACAGCCAATGAGGTATCCGTCAACTTTTCCATAACCCACCATCGGACTTTCTTGAATTTTTCGTCCGAACGATCTACGCCAAGCTCGATGCTGCGATCCTGTAGTTCTTGAAGCACGTCTGCCACTTCATGCTCGTCATCCGCCCTCGCCGCACGCGATAACGCTAACATGCACGTGTCTAGATCTGGTTGACCCATTTGAACCTGAGAGACGTCGCCTTCAATCCGGCCATCGCGGCCTATGAATCCTGTCTGCCCACTGTTGGTATAATACTCATTGCCGCTAGAACTATTCATGTATAGATCTCCATTCACTACTAATTTCGATCCACTAGTCCCATCAGGGTCGCCTCCGGGGCGATCCGGGTTGATGCTCGCAGACCGCATCACTCTCTCCGAACCTCCTCTTCCTCTTTGCTCAGTATCTAGTGGAACCACCTCGGCAATCAACTCTCGTTGCGCCCCTCCATGAAAAGTGCGAACAAGGTCCCTTGATAGTCCCGTAAGTCTCGATGGGATACGCGGGAAATAGAAGCTCGGGTACGGACGCATGGACTCTGGGACTTCATCCCACAAATAGAGCCAAAGTCGCACGTCGGCGACTTCGGCGTCATCCAAGTTCCGTCCCGACGCCTTTTCTATAGCACCGAGATAGGTGTCGCCATCTCCACTGTAAAGCGCGATCAGGGCTGTCAGCCACCACGTTGGCTGGTTTCGGCGGTGGTCCAAGTCCGGCAAGAGTTTCGTAGCGCGCTCACATTCGCCTTCACTTAGACAACAGAAGGCAAGTTGGCTTGCGACAGCTACATCGCTCTTTCCCTGCTCGCCGAGTGCTCGAGCCGCTTCATAGTCTCCGAGAAGCATGCATTGAAGCATGTCGGAAAGTATGGCAGGATGCTTCTTGGGCTGGTCATTCAGACCTCGCGCATACCTTGAAATAGCTGCGAGGCGTTTTGAGTCGCCGTGCTGATACGCAAGAAAGGTTGCCTCCTCGAGAAGAAGATCAGATGCGCCTCCAGGGCCGTTTGTCTCATGGAAAGACATGAGGACTTCGTATGCCTCCGGGAATCTCCCGGTTCGCTCAAGAATGAACGACTCGAGCCGCTTCAGGTACGCGACGGCATGGCCGCCAATTTTCGCGGATGCATCTCTTAGGACGCCGAGGGCTCGCGCGTGTTGACCACGTAGAAATAGCTGTTCTGAAATTTTTACGACTATTCTCTCCGGCTCATGAGTGCACTTCTCAAGGGATCGCTTTGCCATAGCCACGAGAAATGCATCGGTCTCCACGCGGGAAGCGATCCGTGCATAGGACAGCCAGAAACTCAGCGGCAGCCGAGCTTGGGAGGCGATCCTAGCCTGGTGCATTGCCCTATGGTCGTCCCCTGCGCCGCCGCGAGTCTCCAATAGTTGCACCAACGCGCCGCGCAGTTTCTCATAGCCAGGGTCATCATGGTCCAACGCGGCCAATAGGACGGGAATGCGTGCTCGAGCTTCTGACGGGCTACTAAGGTCGATCGCGGATGAGCGATATGTTTGAAGCAGGAGTCCGCGATAGTCGGAGGCTATCGCGTCTAAGTCCTTTGGATAGCCTCCCTCCAGGTAGTGGTAGCGCGCTTCCACAAAATTTCCCGCGGTTCTCGTCTCTTCACGGTGGGATCGGTTGCTAAGTCTCTTTGCGAAGAAATCTGCAGCTCGGCGATGTGCTGAGGCATTCCTACGCGGGCTTTCCCCTAGCCGTGAAGCCGCAAGTTGTCTCACGATTGGATTCAGTTCGTACCACGCCCCTCTTCGCTCTAGAATGAAAGACAGGGTTAGGCGATTCTTGGCGCTCTCCCAGTTTGCAATCGTTGCACCCGCCGCCTGAATAGCTTCGACTCGAAACGGCTTTCGGTACACGGAAAGGTTCTCCGTCAACGTGACTGATTCTGGATCAAGGTGGCCGATAGATTGCCGCCAGAAAACATGTTCCAGCTCTTCGGTTAGAGCTGCGGATCGCGGTCGGTGACGGAATTCCCATGATTCGCTATCTCGATCTATGATCTCTTCCACCGATTGGCTTACAAGGCAGCCGACGAACGCGCGTATCGCGCGCGGGTTGTTCCCCAGCCAAGCTGAAACCTCTCCGATAAGATCATCGTCGAGTTCGTCCAGCTTTCCTCGCTCGCGTGCCATCTCCCGCAACATCTGGGAACCCTGCTCTATGGTAGGTTTCTCCATGGTGCGATATTGGGCGTTTGACGTCCATTGGTCGGAGCGCGGTGAGTGCGCGCATACGATGCAGACTCGCCCCCTGGGTGCGGATGAGAGCCTACCAAGAAATCGCCGCATCTCAGCAGAAGACACAAGACCGTCGGCGTCCAATTGCGACTCAAACTTCCGTAATACCAGCAATAGTTCACGAGAGGCAATTGCGCGCACAACCGCTTTCTCCCAGTCGCTATCGTCGACCACTTCCCTCAATCCCGCGGCTTCAATTTCCGAAACCAACTCCAATAGAAAATCTTCATATAATGTACCCTCGACCAGAGATATTGAGACCTTCGGTCCCTTCCATGCTCTAAAGTAATGGTTTGCGGCCGTAGACTTGCCTATGCCGGCGAAGCCTTCGATGACTGCGATCGGGTGCTCGCGATGCCAGCCGTCATACAGCCAGCTTACTATTTCTTGAACACGGTCCTCCATATTTCAAGTACCTCTATCTCGCCTAATTGTGCCTAGCGGTCCAGACTTGCTCCGGTTATCGACCGCTCATGCGGTGCGCAATTGCAACTTATGAAGTTTACGTAATGAGCGGCATTGAGATTTGCGCTATGCAGTTCTGGGTTTATTTTGAGACGCTTCTTCCCGATACCCATCGTTGGGCGCAATCCACCTCCTGCTCGCTCACCCTCGAAGTCCGGTCGTCGGAGTGAGTGAAGTCACTTTAGCGTCCGTCGCTCCTCTGTGGGGAGATGGCACGCGTAGGGGCACGCGACGGCCGTCTCCTGCCCGGTGAGGCACGTGAGGGGTTCGCTGCGGGCGTCCCGGTGCTGGAGTCTTAGCCTCGAAGCTTCTTCGGGTTGGGGGCGCGGACGGCTGGCATCGTTGCTGGTGGTTGACTGCTGATTTTGGCATCGTGGTGTCATGGGCGGTGCCGTGTCCGTCGGGGGAGGTCGGGTTCCGCTCCCGCGGGGGTGCCGCTGGTCGTAGCGGCCGTAGAGCCGCTTGGTCAGGTCGGGCGACGTTGGCGAGGAGTCGGTTCGTCTCGGTAACGGTCGTGCGTGCCTGAGGTATGTGCCCGGCCAGGTATAGGGATCTCCTAGGTGAGCGCCAAGCCGGGGCATGCGAGGCTCGAACAAGCGCGCGTGGAGGCGTTTGGGTGTCTTACCGGTCTGCCCACCTTCGTACACTGGCACCCGCGGCACCGACCCGCGCATCGCCCACGCGCGAGGCGCGCGCCACCCGCTACGCCACCGTCCGAAGGAGCAAAGGAGCACCTGCCGATGACGCTCTCCCCGACCTCACGGCATTCTGTGCCCGAACCGGCCCCCGACGCCGAGCCCATTGCGCCAACGCCCGACCCCACCCCCGACCTCCCACCCACCCTCGACACCCCCGCCGCCGAGGCCATCGCCGACATCGTCCGCCGCGTCACCGACGAGGTCGCGACCGTGGTCGAGGGCAAGCGCGACGCGATCGAGCTGACCGTGCTCGTGCTGCTCGCCGGCGGCCACCTGCTCGTCGAGGACGTGCCCGGGGTGGGCAAGACGATCCTGGCCAAGTCCTTGGCCGCGGCCCTCGGCGCCGGGCGCCAGCGCATCCAGTTCACGCCGGACCTGCTGCCCGGGGACATCACCGGCGCGAGCATCTTCAACCAGGTCACGCGGGACTTCGAGTTCCGGCCCGGCGCCGTGTTCACCAACGTGCTGCTCGCCGACGAGATCAACCGCGCCTCCCCGAAGACCCAGTCGGCCCTGCTGGAGGCGATGGAGGAGCGCCAAGTGAGCGTCGACGGCGCCACTTACGGCCTCGAGGAGCCGTTCATGGTGATCGCGACCGCCAACCCCGTCGAGATGGAGGGCACCTACCGCCTCCCCGAGGCCCAGCGCGACCGCTTCACCGCCCAGATCTCCCTGGGCTACCCGGTGCCCGACGCCGAGGCCCGCATGCTCGCCCACCAGGCCGGCCCGGTGCGCCCCGGAGCACGGGAGATCGTCGATGAGATCACCGCAGTCACCGAACCCGCCACGATCGCCTCTGCCATCCAGGCCGTGCGCACGCTCCACGCCGACCCCAGCCTGTTCGACTATGTCGTGCGGCTCGCCCGCGCCACCCGCGAGCATCCGCGGATCGCGCTCGGCGCCTCACCGCGGGCCGGGGTCCACCTCGTACGCGCCGCCAAAGCGCATGCCGTCGCCGACGGCCGCACCTGGCTGCAGCCCGAGGACGTGCGCGCCGTCATCGATCCGGTCTGGCGACACCGCCTGCACCTGACGCCGCAGGCCCTCTCCCGCGGCTCGAACGCGAGCGAGATCCTGCACGAGGTGCTCGACTCCGTCGCGGTCAGGGCCTGAGGGTGAGGGGGACGGTCCTCCCGGTGCGGCCCACCGCGCGGGGCCTCACCCTGCTGACCGTGACCCTCCTCCTGCTCGCCCTCGGCGACCTGGCCGGACTCGCGGCCGCCCGCGGTGTCGCCGGCCTCCTGCTCGTCGCCCTCGTCCTCGCTCTCATGTGCACGGCGCTGTCCCTCGTCGGCCTGCACCTGCGCCGCACCGTCCGCGACGAGACGGTCACCGCCCCCGGCCTGGCCCGCGTGGACCTCGAGCTCGCCCCCGGCGTCCTCATGCGCCGCCTCCCGCTCGCGCGCGGCATGGTCCACTGCGACCTGCCCGACGATCTCGGCGGCCCCGGCGAGCTGCCGCTCGCCCCCGCCATGGGCCACCACCTCCCCGTCGCCCGTCGCGGCGTGCACCCGCTCGGCCGTGTCGAGACGCACGTGCGCGACGTGCTCGGCCTGTTCGAGGCGCGCCGGGCTCAGGACCTGCCCGGCACCGTCATCGGCCTGCCGGTCATCGAAGGCGTCGACGCCGCGCTCGCACGCCGCGCGGGCCTCGACCGCCGCGGCACGCCGCACGCCGCCGTCACGAGCGGACTGGGCGAGATCGGGCCCCTGGCCCGCCCGTACGTCGAGGGCGACGACCTGCGGCGCGTGCACTGGCGCGCGAGCGCCAAGGTGGGGAGCCTCATGACCCGCGAGGACGAGCCCGCCGTCTCCCAGACCGCCGTCGTCATCATCGACGGACGCCGGCGCGGCGCACTCGACCTCGCCATCGAGGACCGGCTCGTCTCGATCGCCGCGTCCCTGTGGTCGCTCCTGCACTCCCGCGGCTGGGCGGTGCGCGTGCTCGACGCGCGCGGCGACGAGATCGTGCACGCCACCACCGAGTCCGATCCCGTGATCCCCGGCGCCCAGACTCCCGGCACCGTGGGCCTCGTCGACACGCGAGCGGCCACCTCCGTGATCGCCCGCGAGGTCGACGCGGTCGAGGTGCGCGAGGCCTTCGTCTCCCTGGCGCGCTTCGACTTCTCCCGTGACGACGGGCACGAGCATCGCAGCGCGGGCGGGGTGACCACCGGGGACGTGGCCCTGGCGGTCGTCGTCGCCCCGGATGACGCCGGCCCGGGGGAGACCGGCTCCCGCGCCGCCGACCGTGAGCACGCGGGACACGGGGGAGCGGCGCCCGTCGGAGGATGGGGTCGCGTGATCGACCTCGAGGGACTGTGCGGCCGTGCCGGGCGGCGCCTGGCCCTCCTCGTCGGCGGCCGGACCGACGCGAGCGCCGAGCGCCTCGGCGCCTGGGTCTTCGTGCACACGCCTCGCCAGGGAAGCATCGCCGACGCCCTCGAGGCCGCCGCAGAGGAGGCGTCATGAGCACCCCGAGCACGCTCGCGCCGCCGCACGAGCGATCCCGCCGCGCCCGGCCCGACATGCCACGCCCACGGAGTGGACGTCCCGCGGGCCGTCGCCTCGGCGTGCGCACCCCGGGTGCGGCACGACGCAGCCTCCTCCTGTTCATCGCGATGCTGCTCGCCTGCTCGCCGCTCTCGCTGCTGATCGACGGGCCCGCATGGCTGGGCATCACAGCGACCTCCGCGATCGTCGTGATCGGCGTCGGCGCGGCGCTTCGAGCGCTCGTGAGAGCCCCTGCGCTCGTGGCCCTCGGCCAGGTGCTGGCCGTGATCGTGCTCGTCGGCTGCACCGAGGCGGTGACCGGCGCGATCGAGCCGGCGCGTCTGCTCTCACCGGGTGACACGATCGGCGCACAGATCGGCACGATCGCCGACGGCGTCAGCCAGCTCGGCGGCTCGCAGCCGCCCGTCGGTCTCGACCCGCCCGGCATGGTGGTGCTCACGCTCCTGCTGGCGCTCGTCGCGCTCGCCCTCGATCTGCTGTTCGTCGACCTCGACCAGGGCACCCTCGCCGCGCTCGGCCTCATCGCCTTCGCGCTCTCCCCGGCGCTCATGTTCCCCGACGGCGGCCCCTGGTGGACGATCGCCGGGCCTGTCGCGGGCGCCCTCCTCGTGCTCGGCGCCCGCGCGCTCGACTCCCTGCGCACGGGGGCTGCGGTCGTCGTGACCTGCGTGATCGTGCTGATCGCAGGGCCGGGCGTCGCGAGCGTCCTGCCCGAGCGCGACCCCGCCCCGTACCCGCTCACGATCGCGACCCTGAACCGCTGGGTGGGCCGCGACGGCTCCGTCTCGCCCGTCATGATCGACGACTCCGTGTCCGTGCGCCGGGACCTGATGCGCGCCCAGGAGACCGAGCTGCTGCGCTACACGACCGACGACCCCGAGCCCGGGTACCTGCGCCTGCACACGCTCTCCCTCTTCCACGACGGGATCTGGGGCCGGGCCGACATCAGCCAGCAGGAGGCGTCGTTCTCGGACCGCCGCAGCGCCGAGGAGCCGCTCGACGGCGTCCCGCGCTACGACATCACCGTCGACGCTCTCGACACCGACGCCCTCCCCGCGCCGCAGAGCATCCGCTGGGCGGACACGGGCGATCTGCCGCTACGCGGCGCGACCGACTCCCGCGGCGAGCTGCGCCTCGAGGGCGGGTTCATGTCCCTGCGCGACTACAGCTACGCCGTGCAGTCCGAGGAGCGGCCGTTCGGGGAGGAAGACCTGCGCGGCGTGACCGACGACCAGCTCGGCAGGCCCGTCGACCACGGGATCGTGGTCGCGAACATGCCCTCGGCCGTCGTCTCGCTCGCCCAGCAGGTGCGCCACGACGCCGGGGCGGTCGGCGCCTACGAGACCGCGCGCGCCTTCGAGACCTATTTCCGCACCACCTACGACTACGACCTCGAGGCCCGCACGCCCGACGGCGCGGACCCGCTCACCTCGTTCCTCGAGGACAAGCGCGGGTACTGCGAGCAGTTCGCGGCGACGTTCGCGCTCATGATGGACGCGCTCGGCTATCCGACCCGCGTGGCGATCGGGTTCACGGACGGCACCACGGACGGTGATGCCCGCGTGGTCACCAACCACAACGCGCATGCGTGGCCCGAGGTGTGGTTCGGCCCCGACTACGGCTGGGTGCGCTTCGAGCCCACCCCGGCCGCGGCCGACACCGGGATCAGCCTGCCCGATTACGCCCAGCCCGACGAGGAGCCCGCCGACGACGCCTCCCCCGACGTCGCCGAGCTGCCGCCCGGCGCGGCGAGCACCGCGCCGCAGGCCGAGACCGAGGCCCCGACGACGGCTCCTGCTGCGGTGGCGGACTCGGGCGCGGGCGCGCGCGAGGTGATCGAGGGCGTGCTGCTCGCGCTGGCCGGCGCGGGACTGCTCGCGCTCGCCGTCTGGCTCGGACTGTGGCGCCGTGCGGCCGTGCGCCGGGAGCGGCGGTGGCGCGAGGCGCTGATGGCCGACGACCCGGCCCGTGCAACGGCGCTGCTTGCGTGGGACGAGATCGACGGCATGGCCGGAGGCGGCGGTGTGAGCGGGGCTCGACGCCGCAATCGCGAGAAAACTGTGGCCGGCGAGGACCGCTCGGCTGACGCTGGATCCTCGAGGACCGGGCTCTCAGCCGGGCTGGGCGGAGCGATCGCGGGGGTCCGAGGGAGCCTGGGCCGGCGATCCTCGGCGGTGCGGCTGGACCCGGCGCTCCCGCCGCGCGAGGCGCTGGTCGACCTGGTCGACCAAGTGCGCCACCGCGGGATCGCCGTGACCGAGGACGACAAGGCCCATGCCCGACGCCTCGCCGAGGCCGTGACCTGGGCTCGATATGCGCCCGCGGGGGTTCCGGCACCGGATCTCGGGACGGACGAGGGCGGCGGTCTGGGGGTTGGAGAGGCCGAGGACGGGAGAGCCCGGACGGCGGCGCCGAGCAGCGAGGGCGCGCGGTCGGTGGCGGCGAACGACGAGAAGGCGCGGTCGGCGGTGCTGAGGGACAAGGACGTGCTGTCGTCGGCGGCGAGCGGGGAGGGCGCGCGGTCGGCGAGCAGTGAGGACGTGCGGTCAGCACGTGCACATGAGCTGGCGCAGCCGTCGCCGCCGAGCAGCGACGTGCCGCCCGCCTCAGTGGTGCCCGGCAGCGAAGCGCGCCCGCCTCTGGCCCCGGCCCGGCGCCAGGCCGAGACTGTCCGGGCCGACGCCGATCACCTCGAAGCGATGATGCGGCGCCGACCACCGCGGAGACGGTTCTAGGGGGCGCGCAGTCGGTGGCCCGACGCCCCGACGCTCGACGCCCCGACCCTCGAAACCCCGGCGCCCCCGCTCGACGTCAGGCCAGGTGGCCCGGCCCGAAGTGGCGCTCTCGGCTCGAGCGGTCGAACTCCTTCTGCGCCGCGACGGAGTCGATCTCGCCGATCACGGGGTTGGGCTGGTGCGTCGAGCGCGTCCCGGAGTACAGCGACAGCAGGTTCATGGTCACGGCGCGCCGGTTGCGGTGCCCGATCAGCTTGGTCACGTGCACGCCCAGCCACGCGAACCACCCCGCGGTGCCCGTGAGGCCCGGCAGATGGGGGATGTCGGCGATCGCGGCGCGCCTGCCGATCGTCGCCATCGTCCCGAGGTTCGTGTACGTGAAGGGCTCCTTGGCGCCGCCGACGACATCGGCGTGGATCATCTTGGCGACATGCTGCCCGGCCTGGATGGCGGGCTGGGCGAGCTGGGGCAGCGGTTCGTCCTGCGCGCTCACGTCGCCGGCCGCGTACACCCCCGGGAGACCCTTGACCTGCAGGGAGTCCTCGACCTCGATGCGCCCGTTCTTGGCCTGCGGCAGACCCCACTCGCGGAGGATCTTGGCGGCCGCGACGCCCGCCGCCCACACGGTGATGTCGGACTCGACGATGGAGTCGTCGTCGAGCCGCACGAAGTCGTAACCGACCTCCTTGACGCCATGGCCCAGGCACAGCTCGACGCCGCGCGCCTCGAGCTCGCGGGCGGCGTAGTCGCGGTACTCCGGCTCGAACTCCTTGATGAGGTCGGTGCCGCGCTGGATCAGCCGGATCCGCAGCGTGCCCGGGTCCATCTCGGGGTAGAGGATGTCGAGCTCCTGGCGGCGGAAGTCGGCGAGCGCGCCGGCGATCTCGACCCCCGTGGGGCCGCCGCCGACGATCGACACGCACAGCTTGTCGGCCTCGCCCGCGCGGCTCGTGCGCTCGAGCTCGGCGAAGATGCGGTCACGCACCCGCAGCGCCTGCGCGCGGGTGTACAGCGGCATCGCGTGCTCCTCGGCACCCTCCGTGCCGAAGAACGTCGTGGTCGCGCCGTTGGCGAGCACGAGGTAGTCGTACGACATCTCCCACGGCTCCGACGCGCCCTCGAGGCGCACCACCTTGCGCTCGGGATCGACGCCGATGACCTCGCCCTGGCGGAAGCGCATGTTGGGTACCTTGAGCGAGAGCCCGCGCAGCATCATCGTCACGTCGCCCGGGTTCAGGCCCGCGGTGGCCACCTGGTAGAGCAGCGGCTGGAAGGTCTTGTACATGTTGCGATCGATCAGGGTGATGCGCACCCGGGTGTTCCGCAGCCCGATCACCGCGTTGGCGCCGGCGAAGCCGCCGCCGACCACGACGACATGAGGCCAGCTCGCGCCGTCCTTCGCGGGAACGGTGCGGCGCCGGCGCGGGGCGGGCTGAGTGGCGCTGTCGTGTCGATCGACGGGCAGAGGCACGGACATGGGACTCCTTCGAGCTGCCGTTCACGGGCCGCGCCGCCTGCCCGGGTGGGCGGTGTCGCTGAGCCCGAGGGGTGGGGGCGGGAACAGCGGCGGCTTCTTCGTCACCGCCCCCGACCATAGGCGAACTCGGGCCGAAAGGGGAGCGCCCGACGTGCGCGCAGCGCGAAAAGCCGTGTCGGGCCGACCACGTGGACGGCCGGGAAACGGCGGCGACGCCCCGGGAACTCGTGGATGACGAGTCGGTGACGAAACGGTCTCGATGTGATCGAACGGACCGTCGAGCACCGGGGCATCGTGTTCGATGGCGATATCCCACCAGACGGGCTCTCGTGCGACGGGCGCTCGCCGCCCCATCGGGCGTTCCTCCCGTGGACCGCCCCTCCCTCCTCAGGAGACGCCGATGTCCCTTCCACTGTCCCGTCGAGCCGTCCGGGCCGCCGCGTCCGGCGTGACCGGTCTCGGCCTGGTTCTCACACCGCTCGGCGCCGGCGCCGTCGCGGTCGGCCCGCTCGGCACCGACCAGCCGGACGGCACCCAGGTCACCCTGTTCAACATCAACGACTTCCACGGCCGCATCAGCTCCAACGCCAAGCCCCTCGCGTGCACCCTCACCAACCAGCGCAGCGCCGTGGGGGACCCGGGGAACTCGGTGTTCCTCTCGGCCGGCGACAACATCGGCGCGAGCGAGTTCGCCTCGTACATCCAGGATGACGAGCCCACGATCGACTACCTCAATGCGCTCGGTCTGCAGGCCTCGGCCCTCGGCAACCACGAGTACGACCGCGGGCAGGACGATCTGAACGACCGCGTGGAGCCGCGAGCGGACTTCGCCTACCTCGCCGCGAACGTCTACACGGAGGACGGCACGCGCGCCGCGACCCCGTACGCCGTGGTCGACGCGGGCGACGTCAAGGTCGCGGTCGTCGGCGCCGACACCGAGGAGACGCCCACGCTCGTCTCGCCGAGCGGCGTCACGGGGCTGGACTTCCGCGACCCGGTCGACGAGGTCAACGCCGCGATCGACGAGCTGGACGCGAAGAAGTCGGCCGGTGAGGTCGACTACGACGTGCTCGTCGTCGAGTATCACGAGGGCTCGGCCAACTCGGCGGCCGCCGGAACCGATCCCGGCGGGGGCGACCTGTTCACCCGCATCGTCACCGAGACCTCCGCTGAGGCCGACGTCGTGTTCAACGGCCATACCCATCAGACCTACTCGTTCCTGGCCGATGTGCCGGGCGAGGCGGGCGAGACCCGCCCGATCATGCAGACCGGCTCCTACGGCGTGAACCTGGGACAGGTGACCCTGCAGGTCGACGGCTCGGGGGACTGGGACGCAGTGCCCGAGCAGACCAGGTTGGTGCCCACCTCGCTCGACGCGACCGGCGGCTGCACGACCGACGCCACCTACCAGGCGGCCGCCGCGATCGCCGATGAGGCCAAGACCGCAGGCGACATCGCCGCCGCCGAACCGGTCGGCTCGCTCTCGGCCGACCTCACGACCGCGTGGGCGCCGGACCGTGCCGCCTACGACGCCGACGGCACCTGGCAGGCCGAGCACACCGCTTCCGACCGCGGCGACGACCGCGCCTCGACCTCGACGCTGTCGAACGCGCTCGCCGACTCGATGGTCTGGGCCACCCAGCAGGACTCCTACGCCGGCGAGAAGGCCACCATCGGGGTCATGAACCCCGGCGGCGTGCGCGCCGACCTGTTCTACGCCAAGACAGGCGGCGAGACCGAGGACGGTGTGATCACCTACGGCGAGGCCAACAACGTGGTGCCGTTCGTCAACAACCTCTCGACCGTCCGGCTCACGGGTGCCCAGTTCCTCGAGGTGCTCGACCAGCAGTGGCAGCTCGACGAGAACGGCAACGTGCCCTCCCGGCCGTACCTCGCCCTGGGACTCTCCTCCAACGTCTCCTACGCCTTCGACCCGACCGCCGCCACCGGCGAGCGGATCACCGCCGTCACGATCGACGGGGAGCCGCTCGAGGCCGACGCCACCTACACCGTGGTCGCGGCGAACTTCCTGACCGCCGGCGGTGACAACTTCCGCGCCTTCACCGAGGGCACCCACCTCACCGACACGGGCCTGATCGACCGCGATGCGTGGATCGGCTACCTCGCCGCCCACCCGGATCTCGCCCCCGACTACTCCCAGCGCGGCGCGGGCGTGCAGGTCACCAACCCGGACGCGACCGGCACCGGCGAGGACCCGTTCCGCCTGCACATCACCACGCTCGAGTCGCGGAGCCTCGGCGCCCCGCGGATCGACACCGTCACGGTCACGGTCGGCGACCAGCAGTTCACGGCCCCGTACCGGCAGGGCGAGGACGGCACCTGGGCGGCCGACGTGCCCGTCACCTTCCCCGGCGGCACCGAGGCGGGGGACCACCCCGTGACCGTCACGGCCGGGCCCGACACCGGCACCTCCGTCTCGGCGACCGTGCACGTCGGCGCGACAGTCCCGCTGTGGTTCAGCGACGTCACCTCGGACACGATGTACTACGACGAGATCATGTGGCTCGCCGAGAACGAGATCACGACGGGCTGGCCCGACGGTACCTTCCGTCCCGTCACGCCGGTCGCGCGCGACGCGATGGCCGAGTACCTGTACCGCCTCGCCGGCTCACCCCACGTGGACCCTCCGCGCTCGCAGCCCTTCACCGACGTCAAGCCGGGCATGGAGCACTACGACGCGATCATCTGGGCCTACCAGCAGGGCATCGTGCAGGGCTGGCCTGATCGCACCTTCCGCCCCACGGCGCCGATCGAGCGCGGCGCGATGGCGGCCTTCGTCTACCGCTACGCGGGCAGCCCCGACGTCGACCGTCCGACCACGGCGCCGTTCCGCGACGTCCCGGCCGACAGCCAGTTCGCGACCGAGATCGCGTGGCTCAAGTCCGAGGGCATCACGACCGGCTGGCCCGACGGCACCTACCGTCCGCTGGGCTCGATGAACCGCGACGCGACCGCCGCCTTCCTCTACCGCCTGACCGCGGAGCAGCGGATCACGTTCCTCTCGGAGAGCTGACACCCCGGCGCTGCGGCGTCCCGAGCGGGACGCCGCCGCGCCGGTCCGGGGGCCGGCCCCCACCGGCCCCTTCCCGTCCCCGTCCGGCCGGTCCGCCGTCTCGTGGCCGGGCCCGTCCCCGTGTCTCCCGGCTGTCGCCTTCTCTCCTCCTCACCCCCAGGAGCCCTCATGTCCCCCCACTCCTCACCCTGGCGCCGCGTCGGAGCATGCGCCGGCTCCCTCGCCCTCGTCGGCGTCCTCGTCCCCTCCGTCGCCGCCCCCGCCCGCGCGGAGACGGTCACCCCCGGCGGCGTCGTCATCAACGAGGTCTACGGGGGTGGTGGCAACAGCGGCGCCACCTACACCCACGACTTCGTCGAGCTCCGCAACACGACCGACGAGGACGTGTCGATCGACGGCTGGTCGCTCCAGTACTCCTCGGCGACCGGTGCGTTCTCCGCCGGCAACACGATGCGCCTGACCGGATCGATCCCAGCGGGCTCGACCTACCTGATCCAGCTGGCCCAGGGCGCCAAGGGCACACAGGCGCTGCCTGCGCCCGACGCGACGGGCACCATCGCGGCCGGCGGCACGGGCGGCGTCGTCGCCCTGTCGAACGTGAGCGGGACGCTGCAGTGCACCGCGACGGCCTGCGCGAGCGACCCGGCCGTGCTCGACCTCGTCGGCTGGGGCAGCTCCGCGACGACGTTCTCCGGACAGGCGCCCGCGCCCGCCACCACGAACGCCACCTCCGTGGCGCGCATCGCCTCGACCGGGGAGAACTCCACCGACTTCGTGGCCGGCGCGCCGACGCCCGAGCCCACGAGCGGCGGCGGCCCCGTCGACCCGGGCCCGGATCCCGAACCGGGTGACGTCGTGCCGATCGCCGACAT
The DNA here is from genome assembly GCA_032101665.1 of Brachybacterium sp. Classification (GTDB taxonomy): domain Bacteria; phylum Actinomycetota; class Actinomycetes; order Actinomycetales; family Dermabacteraceae; genus Brachybacterium. The sequence goes on from DAMDHZ010000018.1 coordinate 35,690, forward strand.
CCAGGGCACCGGCGCGACCTCCCCGTACGCCGGGAAGGCCGTCACGACCGCGGGCGTCGTGACCGCGGTGTACGCCACCGGCGGTCTCGACGGCTACGTCGTCCAGACCGGCGGCACCGGCGGCGCCCTCGACCTGTCGAGCGGGCCCGCCTCGACGGCCCTGTTCGTCAGCTCGCCCGCCACCGTCGGCTCGGTCGCGATCGGCGACTCCGTGCAGGTGACCGGCACGGTCTCCGAGTCCTACGGGCTGACCGAGCTCACCGTCGCCGCGAGCGGCCTCGCCCACCGCGAGATCAGCCTCGACGCCGTCGAGCCCGTCACCCTCTCCGCCTTCCCCACCGACGAGGTGCAGCGCGAGAGCCTCGAGTCGATGCTGTACCTGCCCGCGACCGGCGACTTCACCGTCACCGACGTGTACCCCACGCAGCAGTACGGCGAGATCACGCTCGCGATCGGCGACGAGCCGCTGCGCCAGCCCGGCGACGTGATGCGTCCCGGTGCGGACGCGACCGCCGCTCTGGACGCCCAGGCCGCGCAGAAGGTGATCCTCGACGACGCGAAGACCACCGACTTCCAGGCGCACCCGACCGAGCCGATGAGCTACCTGACCGTCGACGAGCCGGTGCGGGTCGGAGCCCATCCCACGTTCACCGAGCCCGTCGTCGTCACCTACTCCTTCGGCTCATGGCGACTCGACCCGACGAGTCCGTGGACCTCCCACGACACCGACGGCGTCGACGTCGAGAACACGCGCACCGACGCACCCGACCCCGTGGGCGGTGACCTGCAGGTGGGCACCTTCAACGTGCTCAACTACTTCACGACGCTGGGGGAGGACACCCCCGGCTGCACCCCGTACACGAACATCGACGGCGAGGGCACGAACGTGCGAGGCGGCTGCGACCTCCGCGGCGCCTGGGATGCGGCGAGCCTCGACCGCCAGGAGTCCAAGATCGTCGCGGCGATCAGCGGCTCGGGCAACGATGTCGCCGGCTTGATGGAGATCGAGAACTCGGCGCGCCTGGGCGAGACCCCCGACGAGGCCACCGCAAGCCTCGTCGAGGCCCTCAACGAGCGCGACGGCGAAGGCACGTGGGCCTACATCCCCACCGCCCCCACGTATGAGAAGCTCGGCATCGACGGAGGCCAGGACGCCATCACGAACGCGATCATCTACCGCCCCGCCGAGGCGGAGCCCGTCGGCGATGCACAGATCCTCGCCGGCGACCCGGCGTTCTCCAACGCACGCGAACCCATCGGCCAGGTGTTCGTCCCCGTCGACGAGAACGGCACCGGAGGCGAGCCGTTCTTCTTCGTCGTCAACCACTTCAAGTCCAAGGGCTCGGAGGACGCGGCCGATGCGAATCTGCCCGCCGACCCGGTCCAGGGCAACTCCCGCACCTCACGCCTGAACCAGGCCAAGGCCCTCGACGCCTGGGTGACCACGACGCAGGAGGAGCTCGGGGTCGAGGACGTCCTGCTGGGAGGCGACTTCAACGCCTACACGCAGGAGGACCCGCTGCACGTCTTCTACGACCGGGGCTACACCGATGTCGCGCACCACTTCGACCCCGACGGCTGGTCGTACAGCTACGGCGCCTCGGTCGGCTCCCTCGACCACGTGCTCGCCAACGAGTCGGCCATGGAGCGCCTGACGGGCGCGTCCGACTGGTCGATCAACGGGCCAGAGTCGCCGATGGCCCAGTACAGCCGCTATCGCAACAACGCCGTGAACATCTACGAGGACGGCCCCTACGGCGCTTCCGACCACAACCCCCTCGTGGTCGGCATGGAGGCCGGTGAGGGTGCGCCTGCTCCCTCGTTCTCGGATGTGTCGCCGGGGACGATGTTCTACGAGGACATCATGTGGTTG
>DAMDHZ010000019.1:0-19565 GCA_032101665.1 Brachybacterium sp.
GCGGCGGTGCTCTCGGGCATCACGGCGGCCATGCTGCTGGCCGACCCGAAGGGCTTCAACGCGATGCGGGCGTGGGAGGCGGGATCGCTCGTCGATCGCGGATGGGACGTGATCGCGGCCGTCTGGCCCTTCCTCCTGATCGGCGGCCTGCTGTCACTCGGCCTGGGTCGGCCGCTCAACGCGGTGGCCCTCGGCGACGACCTGGCCCGGGCGATGGGGGCGAGCGTCCTGCTCGTGCGCACCCTGGCGATGATCGCGATCACCCTGCTGACCGGGGGCGCGACCGCCATGGCCGGCCCCATCGCGTTCGTCGGGCTGATGATCCCCCACGTCGCCCGCTGGATCACGGGGCCCGACCAGCGCTGGATCATCGTGTACTCGGGGTTGCTCGCCCCGATCCTGCTGCTGGCCGCCGACGTGGTCGGGCGTATCGTGCTGCGCCCCGGCGAGCTCCAGGTGGGCATCGTGACGGCGTTCCTCGGCGCCCCGGTCCTGATCGCGCTCGTGCGCCGACAGCGGGCGAGCGGGCTGTGAGCGCCCCGGTGTGCGCCTCCCGGCGTCCCCTCGTCACGGCGATCGTGCTCGCCGTCGTGGTGGCCGTGCTCGCGCTGCTGGCCCTGGGCCTGGGCGACTACCCGCTCTCGCCCCGGCAGGTGATCGCGGCGATCGTGAGCGACCAGGGCTTCGACACCCGGGTCGTCACCCAGTGGCGCGCACCCCGGGTGGTCGCGGCCATCGTGTTCGGTGCGGCGCTCGGCGCCTCAGGCGCGCTGTTCCAGACCCTCACGCGCAACCCGCTCGGATCGCCCGACATCATCGGGTTCTCGACGGGCGCCTACACGGGCGCCGTCATCACGTTCACGATCATCGGCACAGGGGTGCTCTCGGTGTCCGTGGGTGCGCTCGTCGGTGGGCTGGCCACCGCGTTCGTCGTCTACGTGCTCGCATGGCGCGGCGGGGTACAGGGCTTCCGGCTCATCGTCGTGGGGATCGCCGTGACCGCGATGCTCTCGGGACTCAACACCTTCCTGCTGCTCAAGGCGCAGACCGAGGTCGCCATGGCCGCCTCGATCTGGGGAGCGGGCTCCCTCGCCGAGGTCGGCTGGGGAGAGGTCGTCTCCGCGCTGATCCCCCTGATCGTGCTGGGAGGGCTCACGGCCGTGCTGGTCGGCCCGCTGCGCCAGCTCGAGCTGGGCGACGACACCGCACGCGCGCACGGCACGGGCGTCGAGCGCACGCGCCTGGCGGTGCTCGTGGTGGGGGTCGCCCTGATCGCCCTCGTGACCGCGGCGACCGGTCCCATCGCGTTCGTCGCCCTCGCGGCACCGCAGCTCGCCCGCCGGCTGTGCCGGAGCGCGGGGATCCCCCTCGGCGCGTCGGCCCTGATGGGGGCCCTGCTCCTGCTCGGGGCCGATCAGGTGGCCCAGCACGTCATCCCCGGCACGGTGCCCGTCGGCGTGGTCACGGTCGTGATCGGGGGCGTCTATCTGATCGCCCTGCTGATCCACGAGGCGCGCAGATCGTGATGTCACCACTCCAGGAGAGAACCATGAACACGGGCAACCCCCCGGCCCCGGCCGCACGGCTGCGCGCCGACGGCGTGACCCTCGCCTACCAGCAGCGCGTGATCTCCGAGGTGCTCTCGGTGGACATCCCCGACGGGTCCTTCACCGTGATCGTCGGACCCAACGCGTGCGGCAAGTCGACCCTGTTGCGGGCCCTCTCGCGCCTGCTGTCGCCGGACGCGGGCTCGGTGGTGCTCGACGGGAGGGCGATCTCGAGCTACCGCGCGAAGGAGGCGGCGAGGATCGTCGGCCTCCTGCCCCAGAGCTCGATCGCCCCCGAGGGCATCACCGTGGCCGACCTCATCGGGCGCGGCCGCTACCCGCACCAGGGCCTGATCCGGCAGTGGAGCGAGCGGGACCGGGAGGCCGTCGAAGCGGCCATGGCCCAGACGCGGGTCGCGGACCTCGGACGCCGCCAGGTCGACGAGCTCTCGGGCGGGCAGCGCCAGCGGGTCTGGGTCGCCATGGCGCTCGCGCAGCAGACGCCGCTCCTGTTGCTCGACGAGCCGACGACGTTCCTGGACATCGCCCACCAGATCGAGCTGCTGGACCTCTTCGCCGACCTGCATGCCGCAGGCAGCACCCTGGTCGCCGTGCTGCACGACCTCAACCACGCCGCGCGGTACGCGACGCACCTGATCGCCATGAAGCAGGGGCGCGTGGTCGCCGAGGGGGCTCCGCGCGACATCGTGACCGCCGAGCTCGTCGAGGAGGTCTTCGGCCTGCCGTGCCTGGTCGTGGAGGACCCCGCGACCGGGACCCCGCTCGTGGTGCCCGCCGCACGCGACGCCCGCTGACCGCTCGGGGAGGGGCACGGAGCGAGCCGATGTCAGCGTCGCACCCCTCCCGGCGGGCCGCGAGAACCTATCATCGGCCCATGGCACGAGCGTTGGTCACGGGGTCCACGAGCGGACTGGGCCTCGAGTTCGCCTGGCAGCTCGCGGGTACCGGCCACGACCTCGTGCTCGTCGCGCGGGACGAGGACCGCCTGCGCGCGGTCGCCGAGCAGATCCGCCATGTCCACGACGTCGACATCGAGGTGGTCGCGGCCGATGTCACGGACCGGCACCTGCTCGACAAGGTCGCAGTGCGCCTCACGGACCCGGTCGCCCCTGTCTCCCTGCTCGTCAACAACGCCGGGTACGGCCTGCGCGGCACCTTCCTCGAGGTCCCCGTCGAGGACCACGAGCGTCAGCTCGACGCGCTCATGCGAGCCGTCCTCGTGCTCTCGCACGCCGCCGCCGGGGCGATGCTGCAGCGCCGGCGCGGCGCGATCCTCAACGTCTCCTCGCTCGCGGGGTACACCGTGAGCGGTCCGTACGCCGCCGCCAAGAGCTGGGTCACCGTCTTCACCGAGTCGCTCGCCCACGAGCTCAAGGGGACCGGGGTGACGGCGACGGCGCTGCTGCCGGGCTTCGTGCACACCGAGGTCCACGACGGTGCCGCCGTCAACGTCGAGGGACTGCCGCGCGTCACCTGGCTCAAGGCGCCGTACGTGGTCGAGCGGGCACTCCAGGACACGGCGCGGGGCGTCGTGCTGTCGATCCCCTCGATGAAGCACCGCCTTCCCTCCGGCCCCGCCCGGGAGGCCCGGCGCACTCTCGTGCGGCACCTCGCCGTGTCCCACGTGCAGCGTCGGATCGCCGAACGGCGACTCGAACAGGCCCGCCGCCGCGCCTCCCGCCGCCGGCTGCGAGCGCCGTGGCAGCGCGACGACGACGCGTGAGCGGGCCCGCGCGGGGCGGCCGGTACCCTGACGCCATGACTGCTGCCGCCACGCCCCGCGCCGATGCCGACCGTGCCGCTGATCGCGCCCGCCTGCTCGAGCTCATCGACTCCCTCGCCGTGGTGCGCCAGAGGGTGACGCTCTCCTCGGGGGCCGAGGCCGACTACTACGTCGACCTGCGCCGCATCACCCTGCACCACGAGGCGGCCCCGCTCGTGGGCCGCGTCATGCTCGACCTGCTCGGGTCCGCGGGCGTGCTCGACGGCGTCGAAGCGGTCGGCGGCCTCACGCTCGGCGCGGACCCGGTCGCCGGGGCGATGCTCCACGCGGCCGCGGCGGACCCCGACGCCGACGACCTCGACGCCTTCGTCGTGCGCAAGGCCCACAAGGCCCACGGGCTCCAGCGTCGCATCGAGGGCCCCGGCATCGCGGGCCGAGCGGTGGTGGCGGTCGAGGACACCTCGACCACGGGCGGCAGCGTGCTCACCGCGTGCGAGGCGATCGTCGCCGAGGGCGCCGACATCCGTGCCGTCGCCGTCATCATGGACCGTGGCACGGGTGCCCGGGAGGCCATCGAGGCCGCCGGCTACCGCTACCTCCCCGCCTTCGACGTGACCGAGCTCGACGTCTGAGTCAGAGCTCGGCGGCGTCGAAGGTGTCGCACGACCGCGGGTCCCCGCTGCCGTAACCGGTCGTGAACCATGCGCGGCGCTGCTCGGACGAGCCGTGCGTCCAGGTCTCGGGGCTCACGGGGCCGCCCGAGACGTCATGCTGGATGTGATCGTCGCCGACGGCGCTCGCGGCCGACAGCGCCGAGTCGATGTCGTCCGAGGACAGCGGTTCGAGCATGGCCACGCCGTCGTCGTCCGTCGAGCTCGACGCGTGGTTCGCCCACACGCCCGCGTAGCAGTCGGCCTGCAGCTCGAGGCGCACCGAGTCCGACGCGGGGCCGGTCGCGCGCGGATCGATGCGGTCCATCGTCCCCTGCAGCTCCTGGATGTGATGGCCGTACTCGTGGGCCACCACGTACTCCTTGGCGAGCTGACCGCCGTCGGCCCCGAAGCGCGACGTGAGCTCGCCGTAGAAGCTCGTGTCGATGTAGACGGTGCGGTCGGCCGGGCAGTAGAAGGGGCCGACGGCCGAGGTCGCGGCGCCACAGCCGGTCGAGACCCGATCGCGGAAGATGAGGGCCTGCGGCTCGGTGAAGCTGATCTGGGCCTCGGTCGCGAGCGAGGACCACACCGCGTCGGCGGACTCGACGGTGGCCTGCACGAGGCAGTCGTCGTCGGCATTCGCGTCCGCCCCCGTGCTGCACTGCTCGACGAGGCTCCGGTCCTGCTCCTGCGCGGTGTCCGTGCCGCCCAGCAGGTCGCCGACGTTCCCGCCCGCGAGGGCCCAGACGAGCACGATCACGAGCAGCAGACAGCCGCCCCCGCCGCCGCCGATCGCGAGGCCGCGCCCGCCCCCGCCGCCCGAGCCGCCCGTGCGGGACACGTTCCCGGAGCGGATCTCGGCATGGGGGTTGAAGGTCATGGGCGCAGCGTAGACGCCCATGGAGGACGCAGGAAGCCCCCGTACGATCCGGAGCGCCCCGATGCCCGTACCCGTGCCGGCACCCGCACCAGGAGGTCCAGCCCATGAACATCGTCGAGTGGGCCGTCGCCACGATCGATCGCTTCGGCGGTCCCGGCGTGGCGTTCCTGATCGCGCTCGAGAGCGTGTTCCCGCCGATCCCCTCCGAGGTGATCCTCCCCCTCGCGGGGGTCAACGCCGCGAGCGAGCACCACTCCCTGGCCGGCATGTTCCTCTGGTCCCTCGCCGGCTCCGTGGTCGGCGCGCTCATCCTGTACGCCCTCGGGCGGGCGCTCGGCGCCGAGCGTCTGCGCCGCCTGGTGGTCCGTCTGCCGCTCGTGAGCGTCGACGACTTCGATGCGAGCGTGCGCTGGATGGACCGCTACGGCAGCGCGGGCGTGTTCTTCGGGCGCATGGTGCCGGGGGTGCGCTCGCTCGTGTCGATCCCCGCCGGCATCTACCGCATGCCGCTGCCGCGCTTCATGCTCCTGACCACGGCGGGCAGCGCCCTGTGGAACGCCCTGTTCGTCGGCCTCGGCTACGCGCTGGGGGAGAACTGGCACGTCATCGAGCCGTACACCGAGGTCGTCTCCCACGTCATCTACGCCCTCATCGTGCTGGTGATCCTGGTGTGGGCGGTCCGTCTCGTGCGCCGCGACCGCCGTCGCCGCGCCGCCGGCCTCCCCGACCCCGACGAGCACGTGCGCGCCGACCAGGACGAGCGGTGAGCGACCGCGTGATCGGCGTGGGCCCCCATGCGCGCCCGTGGCCTCGCGACGAGCGCCTGGACCCCGCGCTGCTCGAGCACGGGGACGCCCGCAACGTCGAGGACCGCTACCGCTACTGGCGGCGCGAGGCGATCGTGGCCGATCTCGACCGCTCCCGCCATGCCCTGCACGTGGCGATCGAGAACGTCGAGGACGACCGCAACATCGGGTCGATCGTCCGCACCGCCAACGCGTTCGCGGTCGGCGCCTTCCACATCGTCGGGCGCCGGCGCTGGAACCGGCGCGGCGCGATGGTCACCGATCGCTATCAGCACGAGCGGCACCACGAGACCATGGCCGACCTCGCTGCGTGGGCACGCGAGGAGGGGCGCGAGCTGATCGCGATCGACAATCCTCCCGGCGCCGAGCCGCTCGAGGGTGCCGTGCTGCCCGAGCGCGCGGTCCTCGTGTTCGGCCAGGAGGGCCCGGGGCTGAGCGCCGAGGCCCTGGCCGTCTGCTCGCGCACACTCGCGATCACCCAGTACGGCTCGACACGGTCGCTCAACGTTGCGGCGGCCGCCGCGATCGCGATGCACACGTGGATGCTTCAGCACGCACGGCCCGGCTCCTCACGTCCCGAACGTCCTGGGCCCGTGCCGCCGCTTCCGTGAGAGGATCGGAGCACCGGGCGCTCCACGCGTCCGGACGAACGCCCACGACCCGTGAGGAGCTGCCATGCCCATCGCAACCCCGGAGAAGTACGCCGAGATGATCGATCGCGCGAAGGCGAACTCGTTCGCCTACCCCGCGATCAACGTATCGAGCTCGCAGACGGCCATCGCCGCGCTGCAGGGCTTCACCGAGGCCGGGAGCGACGGCATCATCCAGGTGTCCGTCGGCGGTGCCGAGTACCTCTCGGGCTCGACCGTCAAGGACCGCGTCGCGGGCTCCCTGGCCCTCGCCGAGTTCGTGCACGCGGTGGCCAAGAACTTCCCCGTCACGGTCGCGCTGCACACCGACCACTGCGCCAAGGAGAACCTCTCGACCTGGGTCGAGCCGCTCATCGAGTGGGACCTGGCCAACCGCGTCAAGAAGGGCCTCGACCCGCTGTTCCAGTCCCACATGTGGGACGGCTCGGCCGTGCCGGTCGACGAGAACCTCGAGATCGCCGAGCGCCTGCTCGCCAAGACCGCCGAGGCCAAGAAGATCCTCGAGATCGAGGTCGGCGTCGTGGGCGGCGAGGAGGACGGCTACTCGGCCGACGTCGACGAGTCCAAGCTCTTCTCGACCCCCGAGGACGGCCTCAAGACGGCCGCCAAGCTCGGCCTCGGCGAGAACGGCCGCTACACGACCGCTCTGACCTTCGGCAACGTGCACGGCGTGTACAAGCCGGGCAACGTCAAGCTCACCCCGTCGATCCTGCTGGACATCCAGAAGGCCGTGGGCGAGAAGTACGGCAAGGAGAAGCCGTTCGACCTGGTCATGCACGGCGGCTCCGGCTCGACTCTCGAGGAGATCCGCGAGGCCGTCGACAACGGCGTCATCAAGATGAACGTCGACACCGACACCCAGTACGCCTTCACGCGTCCCGTCGTCGGGCACATGTTCGAGAACTACGAGGGTGTGCTCAAGATCGACGGCGAGGTCGGCAACAAGAAGATGTACGACCCGCGCGCGTGGGGCAAGAAGGGCGAGGCCGGCATGGCCGCGCGCGTCGTCGAGGCGTGCGAGAACCTGCGCTCGGCGGGCACCTCCGCGACCGCCTGATCGGCTCCGTGCCACGACGCCCGTCCCGCGCTCGCGGGGCGGGCGTCGTGCGTCAGCGACTGTTGCCCTGGGCGCGCAGCATGACGGCGCGCAGCGCCGGGAGCACGTCGGCGAGGAAAACGCCCGCCATCACGATCCCGATGATGCCCAGCAGGTAGGGGGACAGCCCCCACAGCGCGAGCAGGCCCAGGAGCACCGAGCCGGCCGCCATGAGCGACCAGAACGTCTTGGTGCGCTTCGAGGCGGCGGTGTAGGCGCCGGGGCGGTAGCGCAGCGCGTTCACGAGCGCCCACGCCTCGACCGCGACGAGTGCGAGCAGGAGCGCACGGAACATCCAGAACTGGATCTCGGCGATGAGCAGCATGCCCCGATGCTACCGGCGGCGGTCGGGATCCGAGCGATCGGTGATGAGCAGCTCGAGCGCCTCGGTCGTCGCGGGCGGCTCGACGGCCGTGATCTCCCGGGTCTGCGGGCGCGGGCCGATCGTGTCGCCGTCGCCCGTGATGAGAAGGCTCGGCAGGAAGCGACCGGCCTGGTCGTGCGTGAGCCCGGTGGCCTCGAGCAGGTCGGTCGCGAGCGACCGCAACTGGATCACGAGGGTCACGCCCTCGAAATGCCCGGCCCGGCCCGGGCGGGTGCCGTTGTCGTTGGTCAGCAGGATCTCCGGCGTGAGATAGGAGCAGAAGATCCGCAGCGCGCGGCGCGAGGCGGTGAAGTCCGCATCCTCGGTCGTGATCGCGTCGCGGACCGCGGCGACCGCCTCGTGGCCCGCGACGAGGGCGTCGGCGAGGGAGCTGTGGGGGTCGCCGTCGACGGCGTGGAGGAACTCCGCCTCGCGCCGGGCGATCACGCGCGCGTTGCGCATGGCGCGGTCGGAGCCGACGAGCAGCTTGCGCAAGCGGTCGACGGAGCGGGCGTGGCGCGCCCCGGTGGGTGAGAAGGTCGCCATCTCGTTGGCCGCGTCGTTGGCCAGGTCCCACTGGTCGGTGAGCTTCTGGGAGTTGCTGCGCAGGCTCCGCAGGGCGGCCGTGGCGACCTCCTCGGAGCCGGTGCGGGCCGCGACAGCGAGCGAGACCAGGGTGTCGTCGAGCTCGAGGTAGAACCGCTCGGCCGCGCGGCGCTGAGGCCGCCGCGGGTCGCCCGAGAACAGCAGGTAGATGACGATCGCGACCGTCACGCCCGTGACGGCGTCGAGGAAGCGCGAGCCCGGGGCCATGCTCGGGGTCGCCGGCATGACCATCACGAGCATCGACTGGATCCCGCACTGCATCGCGAACATGACGCCGGAGTCGATGAACCGAGCGAGCATCGCCGCGACGAAGATCATGACGCCGATCTGCCAGACCCCGCCGCCGATCGTGACCCGGGCGACCTCGCCGAGCAGCACGCCCAGCAGCACCCCGGCCGACATCTCGAACATCCTGCGCATCTTCTTCTCGACCGTGAAGCCGACGACGACGTACGCCGCGACCGCCGAGAAGAACGGATACGGGTGGCCCCACAGCAGGTGCGAGATGCCGTAGGCGATCGCGGCGGACGCGGCGACGCGAGCGATCGAGAACGTCGCCGAGCGTGAGCGCGTCAGCCCCGTGCGCAACCGCGCCCCCGTCGCGCGGCGGGCCCGCTCGAAGGCGGAGGGATCGGCGATGTGCGAGCCGGTGCGGCCGGTCGGGTTGGGCGGCGTCATCGGGCCACCGGATCCCGCAGGCGCATCTCGAGCAGCTCGGGCAGGTCGAAGGTCTCGCCGTCGCGGGCGCCGCGGCCCACCACGAGCGGCGCCTCGGTGGGCTCGGGGTCCTCACCGCGGAAGTGCGCCGCGAGGCCACCCGCGACCCGCATCACGTAATAGCGGGCCTCGGTGTCCACGGCGATCGAGTGGTCCTTCTTGAGGTACCAGCCCCTGAGGGACGTGCGCACGCTCCCGCCGCGATCAGTGCGCGCCCGCAGCGGTACGGCGGCGATGCCCGCGGCTTCGAACGCGGCGATCCCCTCGCGCAGGAGCGCGGTCGCCTTCTCGTGCTCGTCGCGGCGGGCCGCGCGGAGAGCCTCCTCCTGCGCGCGGATCACCTCGGCGCGGCGGGTCGTCCAGTCGTCGGGGCCCGGCTCCGGGGCGGCGCCGGGAGATGCGGGGAGGTCCATGGCCGCCATTGTGTCAGGGGCGGGTGCGGGTCGGGCGGGGGCCGTCACAGACGCGCGGTCGCCGGCCGGGACCCGCGGTCGCGCGGCACGACGATCGGCTCCTGGGTGGCGTCGAGCTCGATCACGCGCTCCTCGTCCCCGGCGAGGCGGACGTCGACGGTGAGCGGGGCGTCGAGCGGAACGGCGCGCCGCACCACGGCGAGCGCGATCGGCCCCAGGTCGGCGTGGAGCGCGGCCGTGGTCACGGCCCCGACGTCCTTGCCCGCGAACAGGACGCGGGAGCCGGCGGTCGCGCCGACGTCCTGGGAGCCGTCGAGGTGCAGCATCACGAGGCGGCGCGGCGGCTGGCCCAGGTTCAGGACCTTCGCCACGGTCTCCTGGCCGCGATAGCAGCCCTTGGCGGTGTGCACGGCGGTGCGCAGCAGGTCGACCTCGTGGGGGATCGTGCGCTCGTCGACCTCCGTGACCAGACGCGGGCGATGGTCGGCCACGCGCAGCGCCTCGGCCGCGAGCATCCCGGCCAGGTGCTCGGTGCGCCACGGCAGGCGCGCGAGCGGCTCGGCGGGCAGGATCGTGAGCACCCACGGGGTGGGGTCCTCGGGATCGGGGCCGTACGAGACGCCGCCCGGCGTCACGGCAGGCCACGGATCGGACCACACCGCCACCGGCTCGGGCAGGTCGAGCGGGGCGAGGACGTCGGCGGCGGGGCGGAGCGCCCCCAGCACGCGCAGGTCGTCGCGGTCGGCGAGCTCGACCCGGGCGGCGAAGCGCATCATCTCGAGGTAACGGCGCAGGCCGGCGCGCGTGCCGGGATCGGTCACGAGCAGGACCGAGCCGTCGGCGGGGACGGCGACCGCGGCCAGGTGCTCGATGCGGCCCTGGGGACTGAGCACCGCCAGCTGCGCGCTGTCGCCGGGGACGAGGGGATCGAGCACCTGGGACGTGACGGTCGTCAGCCAGGAGCGATGGTCCGGGCCGCTCACCTGCAGGATCTCGAGCTGTCCGAGGTCGGTGACGGCGCGCCCGGCGAGCAGGCGCCGCTGCTCGCGCAGGATCGCGCCGTAGTGGGCGGGGACGGCCTGGTCCGGGCCGGGGAGGTGGACGGCGTCGGCGGACAGGAGCGGCCGCCGGGTGATCGGGGCGAGCGCGTCCTCAGACACGGTCGAGCTCCGCGGAGATGAAGGGCGCCGACTCGGACGACTCGTGCGCGCGCTCCACGAGCCACAGCAGGCGACCGCCGACGAGCCCGAACATGCGCGTCGAGGAGGTGTGCGCGACGACCGCGCCCTCGGTGCGTCCCACCTGGTCGGTGGCGAGCTGGATGCGCGGTCCGCGCACCTCGCCCGCGCACACCTCGACGGTTCCCTGCGTGCTCGCGAGCACGACCTCGAGCCGGTAGGAGACGAGGGCCTCGGGCGAGCCCGGCTTGGCCGTCCACGCGGCCTCGAGGTCCTGTCCGGGCACGGGGCCGGCGACGCGCCAGTAGCCGCTCTCGGCGATCAGCAGGCGGCGCTGCACCGCGCCCGGGGCCTCTTCCTGGTCCTCGGCCTCCTCGACGTCGTCGTCCTCGGCCGTGGAGAACGCGGCCGTCGGAGGGACGGGCGGTGGGGCATCGAGCACCCAGGTACGCATGGACCAGGCCAGAGCGCCGTCCTCGGTCGGCTCGGCGACCACCTCCTGCTCGACGCGGCGCCCGTCCGTGGCGCCGTCCTCGGCGGCGAGCTGCACGGCCCCCTCACCGCGCCAGGTCCCCAGGAGCCACGCGAGCGGGTACAGCGCGGGGTCGAGGTCGGCGTCGAGCGTGATGGGCATGCTCAGCCCCTCGAGAACAGGCGGACGATGACCAGGACGGCGAAGGCAGCGGTGCCGACGCCCACGAGCGCGGACAGGACGAGGAACAGGGTCGAGATCGCGATCATGGTTTCGATCCTACCGGGCCGCCGGCCGGTCGCGAGGAGAGCCTTCAGCCGAGCATCCGCGCGGCCAGCAGCACGATCACGCCCGCGGTCGCGACGGGTGTCGCGGCGACCGCGAGGGAGGGCAGCGGGTCCCGCGCCAGCAGGAGGGTCGCGAGCAGTCGATGGGAGGCGGCACCCGCGACGCCGATCATGGCGCCGGCGGCGATCGCGAGCAGGGCGGAGGCATCACCGGGCCCGGTCACGAGGAGGGCCACCGCGCTCGCGACCACGACGGCGGCGGGCGTGGTGAGGGGTACGGGCAGGGGCGTCTCGAGCACCACGAGGGCGGCTGCGAGGGCCACGGCGCACGCGGTCAGGGCGCCGAGCGAGGCCCCGTCGGTCTCAACGGCTCGTACGGCCTGCACCCAGCAGCCGGTGAGCCCCGTGAGCACGACGCCGGCGACGGTCCCCGTGAGCGACGCGGTGAGCTCGCTGCGGTGTCGTCGCAGCATCTGGTGGACGAAGGAGGCGAAGACGCCCAGCGCGCACGCCGAGGCGATCGAGGCCATCGGGCCCAGCCCGGACGGCGAGGTGAGGGCTGCGAGCACGCTCACGATGCCCGTCGCGGCCATCACGATCCGGGTGCCCCGGGCCGACGGCAGCTCGAGCAGGACAGGCCAGCCGGCGGCGACCATGAGCACGAGGACCACGGCGACCACGGCGACGATCGCGGGGGCGGCACCGCCGCACAGCGAGGCCAGGGCGAGCAGGAGGGCCAGGGCCGCCCCCAGGGGTGCCCGCGCGGGCGGGGTCATGGGGCCTCCCTCGGTGCTCTCGGCTGCCGTCCACGGACGGGGATCCGCACACGCTGCCGTGCGCCTCGTTACAGTTGCAGTCTACGAGGCCCCGGCACCCGCCGATGCCCGGCCCGGCACCACGCCCGCGATCGCCTCCGTGCGTCTCGGGCCGCCCCTGCGGAAGGACCCTCGAGGATGATCAGCACGGACCTGCTCACGCCCGGGCAGGGCCGTGCCGTCGCCGAGCTGCTCGACGCGGTCGCCGAGCATGACGGCGTCGCGCCCGTCGACGAGGCCGGTCGCCTGCAGCTGCGCGACACCCGCCGTCGCCGCGGGGTCCTGCACCTGCTCGTCTACGCGACCGACCGCAGCCTCGCCGCGTACACCGGGGTGCTGCCCGACGGCACCGTCCAGGGGGCTGTGCGCCCCGACCAGCGTCGGCGCGGGCACGGCACGGCGCTGCTGCGCACCGTGCTCGAGCGCCGGCCCGAGGCCCGCGTCTGGGCCCACGGCGCTCTCGACGGCGCTCTCGCCCTGCTGAGCGGCGCGGGTCTCGTGCCCGTGCGGACCCTGCTCACCATGCACCGCGCGCTCGAGGACGACATCGCCCAGGACGCGGGCGCTCCCGAGGAGGTCGAGCTCACGACCTTCGAGCCCCGCCGTGACGCCGACGCCTGGGTCGCGCTGAACGCCCGGGTCTTCGCCGCCCACCCGGAGCAGGGCCGCCTGGACCGGCGCGACCTCGACGCCCGCATGGCCGAGCCCTGGTTCGATCCGCACGGCTTCCACCTCGCGCGGCGCGGCGACGAGCTGCTCGCGTTCGTGTGGACCAAACGCGAGGCGGGCTCCGACGTCGGCGAGATCTACGTGGTCGGCACCGCCCCCGAGGCGCAGGGCCTCGGGCTCGCCTCGATCCTCACCACGCGCGCCATGGCGCAGCTGCGCGACGAGGGCGTGCGCACCCTCGAGCTGTACGTCGAGGGCGACAACGAGCACGCGCGGCGCCTGTACGAGCGTCTCGGCTTCACGGTCGCCGCTCGCGACGTGCAGTTCGCCGCCGACGGCGAGGCCTCCCCGGGCCAGGACGCAGCGGCCTCCACGAGTGCGACCCGGCCGGTGCCGCTCGTGATCCCCCCACAGCGGGCCGCGCCCGACGGGGCGGGACGCACGGCCGCGGACCGCTCGGCGCGGTCCTCCCGCGCCGAGGACACGGGGCTCACCCGCCGTGGGGACGTCGCGCGCGAGCGGCCGCTCGCCGAGGAGCTGCCCGCCGACCGCTTCCTCGAGCGCGAGCTGAGCTGGCTCGCCTTCAACGAGCGCGTCCAGGAGCTGTCGGCCGACCCGATGACGCCCCTCCTCGAACGGGTGCGCTTCTCGGCGATCTTCTCCTCCAACCTCGACGAGTTCTTCATGGTCCGGGTCGCGGGGCTCAAGCGACGCCTCGAGACGGGCCTCGCCCTCACCGGGCCTTCCGGCGTCTCCCCGCGTCAGGTGCTCGAGCTCGTGCGCCGTCGGGCCCATGAGCTCCAGGTGCGCCAGGCCCGCATCGTCGAGGACCAGCTGCGCCCCGAGCTCGAGGAGGTCGCGGGCGTGCGCCTCGTGCACTGGGGCGAGCTCGACGCCGACGAGCAGGCCCAGCTCACCGACTTCTTCGCCGCCGAGGTGTTCCCCGTGCTCACCCCGCTCGCGGTCGACCCGGCCCACCCGTTCCCCTACATCTCGGGGCTCGCCCTCAACCTCGCGGTCCAGATGCGGCCCGAGGGCGCGGGCGACGACGGCAAGGTCCGCTTCGCCCGGGTGAAGGTCCCCGACGCGCTGTCGCGCTTCGTGCGGGTCCGCTCGGGTGACGGCTCGGAGGGGGCCGACGGCACCCAGGTCCGGTTCGTCGGCCTCGAGGACGTGATCGCCGCGAACCTCGACCAGCTGTTCCCCGGCATGGAGATCGCGGGCCACCACCTGTTCCGGGTCACCCGCAACGAGGACCTCGAGGTCGAGGAGGACGACGCCGAGAACCTCCTGCACGCGCTCGAGAAGGAGCTGCTGCGGCGACGCTTCGGCGCGCCCGTGCGCCTCGAGCTCGAGCAGGACATCGAGCCGGAGGTGCGCGACTGGCTCGTGCGCGAGCTCGGGGTCGCCGGCGCCGAGGTGTTCGAGCTGCCCGGCCTGCTCGACCTGCGCGGGCTCGACGAGGTCGCCGACCTCGATGCCCCGACCCTGCACTACCCCGCCTTCGTCCCGGCCACCAACATCCAGCTCAAGGAGGTCGAGAGCGCGTCCCAGCCCGACGTGTTCGCCGCCATCCGCAAGCGCGACATCCTCCTGCACCACCCCTACGACTCCTTCTCCACCTCCGTGCAGGCCTTCCTCGAGCAGGCCGCCGCGGACCCGCAGGTGCTCGCGATCAAGCAGACCCTGTACCGCACCTCGGGGGACTCGCCCATCGTCGACGCCCTCATCGACGCCGCCGAGGCGGGCAAGCAGGTGCTCGCGCTGGTCGAGATCAAGGCGCGCTTCGACGAGCAGAACAACATCTCATGGGCCCGCAAGCTCGAGCACGCGGGCGTGCACGTCGTCTACGGCATCGTGGGGCTCAAGACCCATTGCAAGCTCTCGATGGTGGTGCGCCAGGAGGAGGGCGGCCTGCGCCGCTACTGCCACGTCGGCACCGGGAACTACCACCCCAAGACGGCGCGGCTGTACGAGGATCTCGGGCTGCTCACGTGTGATGAGCAGGTCGGGGCCGACCTCACGCGCCTGTTCAACCAGCTCTCGGGATACGCGCCCCGCACCGCCTTCAGCCGCCTGCTCGTCGCGCCGCGCTCGGTGCGCAGCGGCCTCGTCGAGCTTATCGAGCAGGAGATCGAGCACCATCAGGCGGGGCGCCCCGCCCGGGTGCGCCTGAAGTGCAACTCCATGGTCGACGAGCAGCTCATCGACTCCCTCTACCGCGCCTCGCGCGCCGGGGTCCCGGTCGACATCCTGGTGCGCGGCATCTGCGCCCTGCGACCGGGCGTGCCCGACCTGAGCGAGAACATCCGCGTACGCTCTGTCCTCGGTCGCTTCCTCGAGCACTCCCGGATCTTCGCGTTCGAGGGCGGGGGAGCACCCGTGGTCATGATCGGCAGCGCCGATCTCATGCACCGCAACCTCGACCGGCGGGTCGAGGCGCTCGTCGAGCTGACGGCGCCCGACCAGATCGAGTACCTGAGAGGACTCATGGACCTGGAGATGGACGACGCCACCCAGAGCTGGCACCTGGACGCGGAGGGTCGTTGGACGCGCCATGGGGTCGACGCCTCCGGCGAGGCGTTGCGGGACGTCCAGGCCGAGCTGGTCGCCTTGCGCCGTCGCCGCAGGCGGCTCACATGAGCCCCAAGACCGAGGTCAAGGCCACCAAGAACGGGGCCAAGGGCCCCGTCGCGCCGGTCCTCGCCGCGGGCGCCCTCGTGTGGCGCGAGAAGAAGGGGCGTCTCGAGGTGCTCGTCGTCCACCGCCCGCGCTACGACGACTGGTCGATCCCCAAGGGCAAGCTGGACGTGGGGGAGACCTTCCCCGGCGCCGCCGTGCGGGAGGTGGCCGAGGAGACGGGCTACCGCGTGCGCCTGCACCGCCCCCTGCCCGCCTCGATCTACACCCTGCCCGACGGACGCTCCAAAGTGGTCCACTACTGGGTGGGGACCGTGCGCTCCCGCATCGGGCCCGGGCCCAGGAACCGTCGCGAGATCGACGAGGTGCGGTGGGTGCCGCTCGACGACGCCGACTCCGTCCTGACCCGCGGCATGGACCATCTGCAGATCGACGCCCTGCGTCGCCAGGTCGCGACGGGCACGCTGCGCACCGAGCCGATCATCATCCAGCGCCACGCGGCCGCGCTCTCGCGCTCGAAGTGGCGCAAGGGCGAGGGCTCCCGGCCCCTCAGCTCCAAGGGCAAGAAGCAGGCCGCGGCGCTGCCCCCGCTGATCGGCGCCTTCGCCCCCATGAGCGTGGTGACGAGCCCGTGGAAGCGCTGTGAGGCGACGGTCGAGCCCTTCGCGCGCGAGGGCGGCATGGAGATCGAGACCAAGGACTCCCTCACGGAGGCCGCCCATGAGAAGCGTCCCTCGCGCGCCGCGGCCGTCGTCGACCGGGTGCTGCGCTCGGCGCGCCCCGCCGTCGTCTGCACCCACCGGCCGGTGCTGCCCACGGTGATCGACGTCGCCCGCGAGCACGCGACGCGTGACGCGGCCCTCGAGCTGCCCACGGCCGATCCGTACCTCGCCGCGGGCGAGGCCCTCGTACTCCACACCACCCAGGACGGCCGCGTCGTCGCCGTGGAGCGCCATCAGCCCGACATCGGCTGAGCCGATCCGATCCGTCCCGGCCGTTCGGCCGCACCACCAGGGGGTACCTCATGACCGGACCGACCGATCCCTACGGCCCCGACGACCCCTACGGATCGACCGACCCCTATGGGCCTGCGCCCTCCTCCGTGGCGGTGCCGAGGGCGTACCCCTACCCGGCCTATCCCCCGCTGCCCCCGGCCTCGGGCACCGCGATCGCCTCCCTCGTCCTGGGCATCCTGGCCCTGACGCTCTGTGCTGGGGTGACGTCGATCCCGGGGCTCATCTGCGCGGCCATCGCGATGCGCGAGACGCGCGAGGGCCGGCGCTCCGGCGGCGGGATCGCGATCGCGGGCCTCGTCCTGTCGATCATCGGCCTGCTGATCCTGGTGCTCACGCTCGCATGGTTCGCGTTCATGATCCTGACCGTCTGGATCAGCGTCTCGCAGTCCACCGGGTACTGACGCGCACGTCTCGAGGGGCGGCGCGCGCGCTGCCCCCGAGTGGTGCGCGCACGTTCATCGCCCGTTCACGCGAGCGGTCGAATCGTGTCACCTGTCCTTCCTAGCGTGGGGGCCGACACCCCCGACCAAAGGACATGTGCAGTGAACGTTCGCTCCTCCCGCCTCACCGCCGTCGCCGCCCTCGCCCTCACCGGCGGCCTGGCCCTCAGTGCCTGCGGCGGCTCCGGCGGCACGGCCGTCGGCACCGCCTCGGCCGCCTCCGACGCGGGCGGCTCCGGTGACGCGACCGGCACGATCGCGGGCGCGGGCGCCTCCTCCGCCGAGGCCGCGCAGACCGCGTGGACCCAGAACTTCGGCGCTCTCAACGCGGGCGCCACCGTGACCTACACGGCCGTCGGCTCGGGCAAGGGCCGCGAGCAGTTCCTCAATGGCGGCGCCGCCTTCGCCGGCTCCGACGACGCCCTGAAGCCCGAGGAGATCGAGCAGTCCTCGACGGCGTGCCAGGGCGGCACCGCGTTCGACGTGCCCGTCTACATCTCCCCGATCGCGGTCGTCTACAAGCTCGACGGCGTCGATGACCTGCAGCTGTCCCCCGCGACCCTCGCCGGTATCTTCTCCGGCTCGATCACCACCTGGAACGACCCGGCGATCGCCGCCGACAACCCGGGCGTGAGCCTCCCCGACAAGCCCGTCGTGCCGGTCCACCGCTCCGACAAGTCCGGGACCACCGGCAACTTCACCGACTACCTCGCGCAGACGGCGGGCGATGTGTGGACCGCGGGCACGGTCGAGGAGTGGCCCACCGACGGCGGCCAGTCCGGCGACGGCACCTCGGGACTGATCTCGACCGTGCAGGGCGGCGACGGCACGATCGGCTACGCCGACGCCTCCAAGGCCGGCAACCTCGGCGTCGCCATGCTCAAGATCGGCGACCAGTACGTGGCCCCCTCCGAGGAGGGCGCCGCCGCGGCCGTCGAGAACTCGCCGCGCGCCGAGGGCCGCGCGGACAGCGACATCGCCATCCAGATCGACCGCACGCAGACCGAGTCCGGCACCTACCCGCTCGTGCTCGTCTCCTACATGATCCTGTGCGACACCTACCAGGACGCGGAGACGGCGGACCTGGTCACGGCGTACGCGAGCTACGTGGTGTCCGAGCAGGGCCAGGCCCAGGCCGCCGAGGCCGCGGGCTCGGCGCCGCTGTCCGAGGCGCTGCGCACGGACGCGCAGGCGTCGATCGACACGATCAAGGCCAAGGCCTGAACGGTCGGATGACCGCCCTGAGAAGCCGCGGGGGCCGCCGCGCGGGGGACAGCGTCTTCTCGGCGCTGAGCGTCGGCTCCGGCCTGCTGATCTTCCTGACCCTCGCACTGGTCACGATCTTCCTCGTGGTCCAGTCGATCCCGGCGATCCGGGCGTCGCGGGAGCTCACGGGAGACGCCGACGCCGTCGCCCTGCTCTCCTACGCCGGGCCGCTCCTGTTCGGCACGGTCCTCGCGGCGCTCCTGGCGCTCGTCATGGCCGTTCCCGTCTCGATCGGGATCGCCCTGTTCATCTCGCACTTCGCCCCGCGGCGCCTGGCCTCCGTGCTCGGGTACGTGATCGACCTGCTGGCCGCCGTCCCCTCGGTCGTCTTCGGCCTGTGGGGCGGGAAGTGGCTGGTGCCGCTGCTGGACCCCTTCTTCCGGCTGCTGAACGAGCACCTGGGGTGGATCCCGCTGTTCGGGGGCGAGGTCTCCTCCCCGATGAAGAACCTCGCCTCGGCCTCGATCGTGCTCGCCGTGATGATCCTGCCGATCATCACGGCGGTCTCGCGCGAGGTGTTCCTGCAGACCCCGCGGCTGCAGGAGGAGGCGGCCCTCGCTCTGGGCGCGACCCGCTGGGAGATGATCCGCACCGTGGTGCTGCCCTTCGGCCGCTCGGGAGTCGTCTCGGCCTCGATGCTCGGGCTCGGGCGCGCGCTCGGCGAGACCATGGCGGTGCTCATGATCCTCTCGCCGGGGGCGACCTACTCCCTGCACATCCTCGAGGTGGGGCGGCACAACACGATCGCCGCCAACATCGCCTCGCACAGCGCCGAGTCCGCGGGCGTGGACATGTCCCGCCTGATCTTCACGGGCCTCGTGCTGTTCGTCATCACCTTCGTCATCAACGCACTCGCGCGCGCCGTCGTCTCGCGCCGTGCGACCAGCTGAGGGGACCCATGAGCGCGACCACGGCCCGCACCCCGATCCGCCGCGAGGGGGAGGAGCGCCGCCTGCCCTGGTGGCACCTGCTGGGGTCGGCCGCGGCGGCCGTCGTCGTCGCCGCCCTCGGGCTCCTCGCCGTCGACGCCCTCTCGCTGCCCGCCGTCGTGGTGCTCGGCTACGCGCTGCACCTCGCCTTCGCCTACACCTACGCGAGGGTGCGCGAGGGACGGCGCTGGGCGATGGACCGCTTCATGTCGATGCTCGTGATCGGCGCCTTCGTGCTCGCGCTGATCCCGCTCGTGTCGCTGCTGTGGGAGGTGATCTCACGCGGCGCCGCACGTCTCGTGACGCCCGGCTTCCTCACGGCCGACATGTCGGGCGTGACGGGAGGGATGGACGCGGGCGGCATCGGCCACGCGATC
>DAMDHZ010000019.1:19575-37327 GCA_032101665.1 Brachybacterium sp.
GACCGTCATCTCGGTGCCGATCGGCCTGATGACCGCGATCTTCCTCGTCGAGTACGCGCGCACCGGAGCCCTGCGGGTGCTCGGGCGCGGCATCACCTTCCTCGTCGACGTGATGACGGGCATCCCGTCGATCGTCGCCGGCCTGTTCGCCCTGGCCCTGTTCATCTCGGCGACCCAGCTGTTCGACGTCGCGGGCGGGCACCAGGGCAATCCGGGCATCCGGATGGGGATCATGGGGTCGGTCGCCCTCGCGGTGCTCATGATCCCGACGGTCGTCCGCTCGAGCGAGGAGATGCTGCGCCTCGTGCCGATGGAGCTGCGGGAGGCCGCCTATGCGCTCGGCGTGCCCATGTGGCTCACCGTCGTGCGCGTCGTGCTGCGGACCGCGGTCGCGGGGCTCACCACGTCCGTCACCCTCGCGATCGCCCGCGTGATCGGGGAGACGGCTCCGCTGCTGCTGACCGCCCAGGTGCTCCCGCAGTACAACCTCAACCTGTTCGACGGGCAGATGCAGACCCTGCCGACCTTCATCAACAGCCAGTACAAGCTCGACCTCGCCACCTGCAACGCCGACGTCGTCACGAACCCCTTCACCGGACTGCAGTACGCGTGCAGCATCACGGCGAACCTGGACCGCGCGTGGGGTGCCGCGCTCGCGCTGATCCTCATCGTGATGATCCTGAACATCGTCGCGCGCCTGGTCAGCTACTGGTTCGCCCCTACGACCGGCCGCTGAGATCGTGCCCGACCCGCTCCCGAGAGGAACCCCGATGCCCCAGCCGATCACCGTCGAGGACCTGAACATCTACTACGGCGACTTCCTCGCCGTGCAGGACGTCGACATGGTCATCGAGCCCCGCACCGTCACGGCCCTCATCGGTCCCTCCGGCTGCGGGAAGTCCACCTTCCTGCGCACCCTCAACCGCATGCACGAGGTGATCCCCGGTGCGCACGCCACGGGCACGGTCGAGATCGACGGGCAGAACATCTACGCCCCGGGCGTCGACCCCGTCACCGTGCGTCGCCGGGTGGGCATGGTGTTCCAGAAGGCCAACCCGTTCCCCACCATGTCGATCCGCGACAACGTCCTCGCGGGCGTCACGCTCAACAACCGGCGCATCTCCAAGGCCGCGGCCGACGAGCTGGTCGAGCGGTCCCTGCGGGGCGCGAACCTCTGGAACGAGGTCAAGGACCGCCTCGACAAGCCCGGGATGGGGCTCTCGGGTGGCCAGCAGCAGCGCCTGTGCATCGCCCGCACGATCGCGGTGCGCCCCGAGGTGGTGCTCATGGACGAGCCGTGCTCGGCGCTCGACCCGATCTCGACGCTGGCGATCGAGGACCTCATCCACGAGATGAAGGAGGAGTTCACGATCGTCATCGTGACCCACAACATGCAGCAGGCCTCGCGCGTCTCGGATCGCACCGGCTTCTTCACCATCGCCGGGACCGGCGAGCCCGGCCGGCTCATCGAGCTCGACGAGACCGAGCGCATGTTCACCAACCCGGCCGAGAAGCAGACCGAGGACTACATCTCGGGCCGTTTCGGCTGAGCTCGGAGAGGTGCGCGGCCTCCGCCCGGGGTCGGACGCCCGCGACCCACGATGGTCCCGCGGGCCGACGCGCGCACGGTCGGCCGCCACGGAGGCTGGGGACATGACCACATATGCCGCTCCTCATCCCGATGCCGACCTGCCGCCCACGACGGGTCCGGCCCCCATCCTGCGCGGGCACGCGCTCACGGCCGTCTACGGCGACCGGACCCGGCGGACCGTCGCGCTCGACGGTGTCGACGTCGCCGTGCGCCCTGCCGAGTCGCTCGCCATCATGGGGCCTTCCGGCTCCGGCAAGACGACCCTCCTGCACGTGCTCGCCGGGATCCTGCGTCCCGCCGCGGGCAACGTGGACTACAACGGGACCGACCTCGCGTCCCTCCCGGACCGCGCTCGCACCCGCCTGCGGCGCAGCGACTTCGGCTTCGTGTTCCAGGACGGCCAGCTGCTCGCGGAGCTCACGGCGCTCGAGAACGTGATCCTGCCGCGCCTGCTCGGGGGCGCGTCGCGTCGCTCGGCGACCACTGAGGCCCGTGGATGGCTCGACCGGCTCGGGCTCGCGGGCATGCACGACCGCCGCCCCGGCCAGCTGTCCGGCGGCCAGGCGCAGCGCGTGGCCGTGGCACGCGCCCTCGCGGGGCGTCCCGGTGTCGTCTTCGCCGACGAGCCGACCGGCGCCCTCGACCAGGCGACCGGGCACGCGGTGATGGACCTGCTCGTGGGGACCTGCCATGAGGCGGGGGCGAGCCTCGTGGTCGTCACGCACGACATGGGCGTCGCCTCCGCGTGCGAGCGCACGCTCGCGATGCAGGACGGCCGGATCGCGAGCGAGTTCCGTCGCGACGGGCGGGAGGCGCGCGCATGATCCCGCTCCTGCTACGGCGCCGGGGCTCGGTCTCCGAGGCGCTCGCCGTCATCGCCTTCACCGCCTCCTCGGCGATCCTCGCGACCGTCGTGGGCGGCGTCGTCGCCTTCGCCCACCGCGCGCACCTGCTGCCCGGCGACGCACCCCTGTCCGACGGTGCGGGTCTGTCCGACGAGCAGCAGCTCGCCGCCTCGCTCGTCGTGTGCGCCGTCGTCGCCGGGGCCCTGCTGGTCCCGAGCGCCGTGAGCCTCGGCGCCTCCGCCGCGAAGCTCTCGCTCGTGCGCCGCGCCCGGTCGCTCGCGACGATCCGCCTCGTGGGCGGGACCACCGGCCAGGTCGGCTCGATCGCCGTGCTCGACGTGGCCGTGCAGGCGCTCCTCGGCGCCGTGCTCGGCATCGGCGTGCACCTCGCCGTGACCCCGGCGCTCACCCGGCTCGACTTCGGCATGGCGCCCTTCACGGCATCCGAACTGATGCTGCCGGTGTGGGCCTACCCGCTGCTCGTCCTCGTGCTCGTCGCGCTCGCCGCGGCCTCCGGGGCGATCTCCCTCGTGGGCGTCGCGATCTCGCCGCTCGGCGTGGCGCGCGAGTCGCGGACCGTGCGGGTGTCCCTGCTGCGCGGCGGCCTGTGGGTGCTCATGCTCATCGCCTTCGTCGTGGTCAGCCGCATGTCCTTCCACGACACGGGTGTCGCGATGGCCGTGATCGCGGTGTTCATGATGATCGTCGTCGCGGGGGTCGACGTGGTCGGGCCGCTCGTCGTGTGGCTCGCCGCCAAGGCCGTGGGCGCCACCGCGCCGTGGCCGAGCTGGCTCGTGGGAGCCCGGCGCCTCGCCGCCGACCCCAAGTCCGGTTGGAGGACCGTCTCGGGCATCACCTTCGGTCTCGTCGTGGCCGGGATGCTCACGCTGCTCGCGGTGGTCGGCGACTCGAGCGGCGACGCCGACCAGTTCGCCTCGGCCCTCATGACCGGCGGCTATCTGACCCTCGGGATCGCCACCGTGCTCGCCGCCGTGAGCACGGGCGTCACGCAGGCCGCCCGGGTGATCGACCAGGCCGACACCTACCGAGCCCAGCACATCGGTGGGGCGACGATCGGCCAGCTGCACCGTGCCCGCGCGGCCGAGGTGGTGCTGCCCGTCGCGCTCAGCTCGATCGTCGCGACCGTCTCGGCGCTCGTGCTGCTCTCGCCCGTGCTGGGGTCGATGTCCACGAGCGTGATGCCCGTCGTGCTGTACGTCGCGGCTGCGATCTGCGCCTATGCCCTCGTGGGCATCGCGGTGGCTGCGAGCGCGCCGCTCGTGCACCGGGCGGCCCTGTCCGCGCGGTGAGCCGAGGCCGGCAGGCCCCGCGCGCGGCCCGGTGCCGCGTCGGGGGCTCGCCGCGTACGCTGGAGGGCATGGATGTCGACGTCGTGGACCCTGCCGATCTGCCCGAGGGCGCTCAGCTCATCGATGTGCGCGAGCAGGACGAATGGGATGCGGGGCATGCCCCCACCGCTCAGCATCTGCCGGCGAGCGAGCTCATCGCCCGCCTCGGCGAGCTGCCCGAGGACGGTGATCTGTACCTGATCTGCCGCAGCGGCGGCCGCAGCGTGCAGGCGGCCATGTGGCTCAACCAGAACGGCTACGACGCGATCAACGTGCGCGGCGGCATGGACCAGTGGTTCGAGTCCGGTCTGCCGATGGTCTCCGACGGCGAGGGCGAGCCGTACGTGCTGTGAGGGCGCGCCGCCTCACAGCCCGATGACGTCCTTGAGCAGGGCGTAGCCGACGAAGGCGACCACGTCGAGCAGCGTATGGGCGACGATGAGCGGCATCGTTCGACGACTGCGGCGGAAGAACTCGGCGAACACGACGCCCATCAGCGCGTTGGCGATGCCCGGCCCGATGCCCTGGTAGAGGTGGTAGCTGCCGCGCAGGAGGGCGGAGGCTGCCACGATGCGTCGCGGTCCCCAGCCCAACTGCTCGAGGCGCACGGTCAGATAGCCGACCGCGATCACCTCCTCGATCACAGCGTTCTTGATGGCCTGGAGGATCAGCACCGGGACCGCCCACCAGTACTCGCCGAGAGCGGCGGGCACCACCTCGACGGTCGCGCCGATCGCCCGCCCGCCGTAGTAGATCACCAGGCCGGGGATGCCGATCGTGGCCGCGAGGACGGCACCCCAGCCCAGGTCGCGCGCGAGGCGGCGCCCGCTGCGCCCTCCTGCGAGCCCCAGCGTCTCCCGTGCAGCGAGCCCGCTCATCGCCAGGAGCAGCATGGCGAGGGCTGCCGGGGCGACGGTCACGGCGATCCCGACGAGTTGGTAGGCGAGGTCGAACCACGGTCGCGGCGACTGGGAGGTGTTGAGCGATGTCGTCTGGTGGCGCAGTGGTCCCCGGCTCAGCGCGTCCACGAGCGCGAGGATCGCGTAGACGGCCGCTTGGCCGAGCGAGAGGGCCAGCACGATCACGATCTCGGCGCGGACGAGCGTGCGGGGACGAGGGTTCTCGATCGGCCGGACGGGCGGCGGGGCGGCGGGAAGCACGCGGTCATCGTGCCATGGCGCCACGAGAGCCGCCGGTCAGGCGATCATGTGCTCCATCAGGAGGTACGGTCCACGGGCCGGCGCGCCGTCCACGCGCCGGAGCGGGACGAAGCCGACAGCCTCCCAGAACCGGATCCCGGCCGGATTGTCGACGTCCGGATCGACCGTGAGCCGCGCCCATCCGCGCACTGTCCGGGCCCGCTCCACGAGCATCTCCACGACCGCCCTGCCCGTTCCGGCGCCGCGTGCCCGTGGCACGAGGATCAGATCCAGGCCGCCGCCCTCGCCCTCGTCGGCGACGTGCAGCAGGGCGAGACCGACCGGATCGAGATCCTTCGGCGTGTCACCCCGGAGCACCAGGAAGCACTCGACATCGGGCAGCCGCGCTCCGAGGTACTTGGTGCGGAGGTCATCATCGGAGAGCGGTCCCTCGCCTCCCCAGTCGGTGAAGGCGGGATCGTCGACGAGCGTGCGGAGGGTCGCGAGATCGGTCGGGGAGGTGGCCCGCAACGCGACGGTGCCCGGGGTGTGCATGCCGCGGATTCTGCCAGGCGCCGGCGCGTCGGGCGGATGTCGAGGGGCTGTCCACGTCTACCTCCTGTCCTGACGGATATCTCCGTGATGATGGGTCTCGTCTTGGATTTCTTCATACGGCAGAACGCCTCCGATGGAGGATCGCCGTGAATCCTTCGAGAGCATTGTTGCCGGCGTGGGCGACAGTCGTCCATCGCCTGGTGCTGTGGTGGATGGAGTGCGGCTGGGGAGGAGAGGGGGATGCGGGCGCGGCGTCATGAGGATGAAAGGTGGATGAGTCTGCACTGTGGATAAGTCTGCACTGCAGAAAAGCGGGAATGGTGGAGAAACTT
The DNA here is from genome assembly GCA_032101665.1 of Brachybacterium sp. Classification (GTDB taxonomy): domain Bacteria; phylum Actinomycetota; class Actinomycetes; order Actinomycetales; family Dermabacteraceae; genus Brachybacterium. The sequence continues at coordinate 25,387 of DAMDHZ010000019.1, forward strand.
GCATTGTGGAGGGGTCAGGGAAACCCCAGGAATAAATGTGCGCCGAGGACTTCCCGATGGCTGCGAGCGCGGATAGGATGGCAGTTATCGAACACGTGTTCGATAGACGTGGCGGGACAGCATCAGCGCCACATCGGCCAGCGCCACGAGGGGAGGGGCACGATGACCACGACGGAACGCCGCGACACCGGACGCAACGGTCACCGGCGGGTCTCTCCCCGGGCGACGATCCGCCCGCCCGTCGTGGTTCGCGCCCGCAACCCGCTGACCCGCGAGGGACTCGCCGGGCGTGTCGATGCGACCGGCGACGTCGCCCTGTCGGAGCACCTCCGCGGGCTGTGGGACCTCGGGGCGGAGGAGTCGCGCATGCTCGCTGATCACCACCGTCGCCTGGCCGCGCTGTGGACGCCACCCGTCACGGATCCGGACGCCGACGATCCGGCGGACCTCGTCGAGCTGCAGGTGGCCTGCTCCCTACGCACCACGCGTGGTCACGCGAGCGCTCTGGTCCGCGATGCCCATCGTGCCGTGGCAGACTTCCCCCTGGCCTTCGCCCGGCTTGCGGCCGGCCAGATGCCGGCGGAGTGGTTCACGCGCATGCTGCGCAGGTCGACCGATCTCGACGAGTCCGCCTGCGCTCGACTGGACGCGATGGTCTCGCGCTGGGACACCGGCATCACGGCGGAGCGGTTCCGCCGGGAGCTCTCCCGTGCGATCGCCTGGGTCGCGGCTGAGCAGATCGAGCCCGGGTGCGTTCCTGAGCGGCTGCGCCGGGTCGAGACGTTCGCGCGCGAGGACGGCACGGCGACCCTCGCGGTGACCGGTCCGGTGCCCGAGATCTTCTCCCTGTCCACGCGCCTCGACGCCGGGGCGAGGGCTGTGCAGACCCAGCAGCGGCGGGCCCTCGAGGCCGGTTCGCCCATCCCCTTCGACGATGGGACGGTGGCTGAGACCGGTCACCCCCTGCCGCTCGCGGAGCTGCGCTATGCGCTCTTGGTGCGGTCGACCCACGACACGGGTGGCATCGAGGTGCCTGCCCAGCGGTACCGGCTCAACGTGCTCGTCCCCGCTCTGACGCTGCTCGGAGAGTCCGACGCGCCTGGCGTGATCGAGGGCATCGCTCCGATCCCGGCGCCCATGGCGCGGGATCTCGCAGGCCATGTGGACGTCTGGTATCGCGTGCTCACCGACCCGACCACGGGGGCGTTCCTGCCGCTCGCTCCGCAGCGGTACAGGCCGACGCCGGCGATGCTCGAGCATCTCCGTCTGCGGGGAGTGCAGTGCGCCGTTCCGGGGTGCACCGGCCTCGTGACGTGGGCCAGCGAGGCCGACCACATCGAGGAATACGACCACCGTCATCCCGAACGCGGCGGTCGCACGGAGGTCGAGAACCTCCATCACCTGTGCTGGAAGCATCACGGGCTCAAGACTGCAGGCGTGATCGACCCGGTGCGCATCCCCGGAGCGATCGACGTGAGGGATCCCGGCGAGGGCGGGGTGGTTCACAACGAGGGGAGAGGCGGCGAGCGCTCAGGCGAGGATTCGGGCCTCCCGATCATGCCGATGACAGCGTCGGCTCCGGACTCCTCGGCGCTACCGTCGCCTCCCGCCGAGCTTCCACCGGCATCCGCTGCGGGGACGCCCGACCCGGGCGACCCTCAGCCCCCGCCACCGCGGACGTCGGTTCCCGACACCTATCCCCACACCGATCCCCACACCGATCCCGACACGGCCCTCGACACCGATGAGCTCCCACCACCGCACACGGTCGTGCAGCCCGGACGCACCAGGTGGCATCTGGGAGCCGAGGCAACGGTCACGGTCTCCGACGACACCGATCTCACGACACCCGCGATGGCACGCGCCTTCTTCCGGGCGTGGGCTCGGCGCCGGCGGGGGAGCGGGAAGCCGCCGGTGGAGTCTGCAGAATCCGGTGCGACCGGGCGTTCGGGCGAGCCGCCCGCGGCCACCGCCGACCACCCTCCCGCCGCCTTCGACGACCCACCGCCGTTCTAGTCCGGCAGCGATCGCGGGGAGCGGGAGCGTGCATGCCAGACTCGACCGCATGACACCTGCTGATACCTCCACCACCCGTCCGGTCGCGCTCGTCACCGGCGCCTCCCGCGGGATCGGGCGCGCGATCGCCGAGGAGCTCTCCCACGACCACCACCTGCTCCTCGGCGGCCGCGACCGCGACGCGCTCGAGGCGCTCGCCGCGGGCCTCCCCTCGGCCGAGCCCTTCGCGGCCGACCTCACCGATCCAGCGGCCACCGCCCGCGCCGCCGAGGCGCTCGACCTCCCCGAGGGCCTCGCCACGCTCGTGCACAGCGCCGGCATCCTCGTGTCCGGACGGGTCGACGAGCTCGCCGCCGAGGACTGGAGCCGCTCGCTCACGGCCAACGTCGCGGCCGTCGCCGACCTCACCCGGCTGCTCCTGCCGGCCCTCCGGCGCGCCCACGGCACCGTGGTCACCCTCAACTCCGGCTCGGGCTTCACCTCAGGTCCCGGAGGCGGCGCCTACAGCGCATCGAAGTTCGCCCTGCGTGCGCTCACCGACTCCCTGCGTGAGGAGGAGCGGGCGCACGGCGTCCGCGTCTCCTCGGTCCACCCCGGCCGGGTCGACACCGACATGCAGCACGAGCTGCGTGCCTACGAGCACGGCGACTACCAGCGCGAGAACTATCTGCGCCCCGCCTCGGTCGCCGTCGCCGTCGCCTTCGCCGTGCGCGCTCCCGCCGAGGCGAGCGTCGACGTGCTCTCCATCCGGCCTCGCTGACCACTCCGCTCAGTGTCAAGCCGTCGGTGTCCGCTCAGTGGTGCGGCTCGAACTCGTCCTCGAGCAGCGTCGCCCTCCCGGCCTCGAGCCGCGCCACGGGCACCCGGAACGGCGAGCACGACACGTAGTCGAGCCCGATGTGGTGGAAGAAGTGGATCGAGTCCGGGTCGCCGCCGTGCTCCCCGCACACGCCCAGCTTCAGGCGCGGGTTCGTCCGCCGCCCGCGCTCGGCGCCGATCCGCACGAGCTCGCCCACGCCGTACTGGTCGATCGACTCGAACGGGCTGGTCAGCAGGATTCCACGGTCCTTGTACGTGAAGAAGAACCCGGCCTCGACGTCATCGCGCGAGAACCCCCACGTGGTCTGCGTCAGATCGTTCGTGCCGAAGCTGAAGAACTCCGCGACCTCCGCGATCTCATCGGCCCGCAGCGCCGCGCGCGGCAGCTCGATCATCGTCCCGATGCGGAAGTCGAGGTCGAGACCCACCTCGCCCACGACCTCCTCGCGCACCGCGTCGAGTTCCCGCTTGATCTCGAGCAGCTCGCGGATCGAGGACACGAGCGGGATCATGATCTCGACGTGCGGCTCCCCGCCGGCGCGGCGCACCTGCGCCTCGGCCTCGAGGATCGCGCGCGTCTGCATCCCGTACAGCCCCGGGATGGTGAGCCCCAGCCGCACTCCGCGCAGCCCCAGCATGGGGTTCTGCTCGTGCAGACGCCGCACGGCCGCGAGCACCCGGCGGTCCCGCTTGGATCCCTTCTTCCCGCGCTCCTCGGAGCGTGCGACCTTGACCGACAGATCGGTGATGTCCGGTAGGAACTCGTGCAGCGGCGGGTCCAGCAGCCGGATCGTCACCGGGTTGGCGCCCATCGCCTCGAGGATGCCGACGAAGTCGTCGCGCTGCATCGGCAGCAGGCGCTCGAGCACCGCCTGACGCTCCTCGTCGTCGGCCGCGAGCACGAGGTCCTCGACATGCTTGCGCCGCTCGCCCAGGAACATGTGCTCGGTCCGCACGAGCCCGATCCCCTCGGCCCCCATCGCGCGGGCGCGAGCGGCGTCCTCCGCGGTGTCGGCGTTGGTCCGCACCCGCAGGCGCCGCGTGCGGTCGGCGACGGTCATGAGCCGGTGCACCGAGGCCACCAGGTCACTCACGTCGTCGGCCTCGGCGTCGACCTCGCCCTCGAGGTACTGGGCCACCTCGCTCGGCACGACCGGCACCTCGCCGCGGAACACCTCGCCCGTCGAGCCGTCGATCGACAGCAGGTCGCCCTCGCGCGCGATCACGTCGCCGTCCGAGCGGATGATCTTGTTCTTCTCGTCGACCTCGAGCGACTCGGCGCCGCACACGCACGTCCTGCCGAGCCCGCGGGCGACCACGGCGGCGTGCGAGGTCTTGCCGCCGCGAGAGGTCAGCACCCCGTCAGCGGCGAGCATGCCGCCGAGATCCTCCGGGTTGGTCTCGCGTCGCACCAGGATCGTCGCGACCCCGGCCTGCTGCTTGGCGATCGCGCTCTCGGAGTCGAAGACGACCTCGCCGACGGCCGCGCCGGGGGAGGCGTTGAGCCCGCGCGCCACGAGCTCCCGCTCCGCGTGGTCGTCGAAGCGGGGGAACATCAGGCGCGTCAGCTGCTCGCCGCTCACCCGGCGCAGGGCCTCGTCCTCGTCGATCATCCCCTCGTCGACGAGCGTCGTGGCGATCCGGAAGGCCGCGGCGGCGGTGCGCTTGCCCACCCGGGTCTGGAGCATCCACAGGTGCCCCGACTCGACCGTGAACTCGATGTCGCACAGGTCCCGGTAGTGCCCCTCGAGTGTCTCCATGATCCCGGTGAGCTCGGCGTACACCTCGGGCAGCACCTCGCCCAGCTCGGGCAGGGACCGCGTGTTGCGGATCCCGGCGACCACGTCCTCGCCCTGCGCGTTGACGAGGAAGTCCCCGTAGACGCCCCCCTGGCCCGTCGCGGGGTCGCGCGTGAAGGCCACGCCCGTCGCGGAGCGGTCGTCGAGGTTGCCGAACACCATCGAGCACACGGTCACGGCCGTGCCCATCTCGTGGCTGATGCGCTCGGCATTGCGGTAGATGACCGCGCGCGGCGCGTTCCACGAGTCGAAGACGGCCCGGATCGACTGCCGCAGCTGCTCGCGCGGATCCTGCGGGAACGGCGCCCCCGTCTCCTCTGCGATGATGCGCTGGAACTGCTCGACGACGCCCCGCAGGTCCTCGGCCGTGAGCTCGACGTCCGTCGAGACGCCCCGCTCGGCCTTGGCGCGGTCCATGACCTCCTCGAAGCGTTCGCCCTCGATGCCTTGGACGGTGCGCCCGAACATCTGCAGCAGGCGCCGGTAGGAGTCCTGCGCGAAGCGCTCCGAGCCTGAGCGCTCCGCGAGTCCCCGCACGGTCTCGTCGTTGAGTCCGACGTTCAGGACCGTCTCGAGCATGCCCGGCATCGACATCGCGGCGCCCGAGCGCACGGACACGAGCAGGGGATCCGCCGGGTCGCCGAACGAGCGGCCCAGGTCGCGCTCGACCTCCTCGAGGGCCGAGGCGACCTGCGCGGCGAGCTCGGGCGGGTTCTCGCCCTCGTGCATGTAGTAGCGGCACGCGTCGGTCGTGATCGTGAAGCCCGGGGGGACCGGCAGGCCCAGGCGCGTCATCTCGGCCAGGTTGGCGCCCTTGCCGCCCAGCAGCGCCCTCTCGTCCTTCGAGCCTTCACGGAACGGATACACGTACGTCGAGGTCATGACCGAGTTCCTTCGGTTCCGCTCCCCGGGGGAGCAGGCGGGGCGGCACGGGCCCCGGCCCGCCGCCGGACGCATCGTTGCGTCCACGTGCCACTGTACGACCCGCCGGCCCTCGTGGCACGTGGCACGAGGTCAGCGGTTGAGGCGCCCCGGCCCGGAGACGGTGCGGTCCCCGGCGATGCGGAAGCGCCACGGGAAGCGCTCGGGGTCGCTCGCGATCTCGCGCAGCCCGATGCGGGGTCCGGTCGCGATGTGTGGATCGGGCAGCTCCGGATCGCGCCCCTCGAGATGCATCGCGGTCGCGGGATCCCCGGTCCCTCCGCACAGGTCGAGCCCGTCGTCCGCGAAGGTGACGCCGCACGCGACGGTCGCGCGTCCCGGACCGCGCGCGAGGTCCAGATCGGTGCGGGACACGCCCGTGGCGTTGCGGCGGTCGCGGGCGAGCTCGACACCCTCGACGATCCGACCGGCGCGCACGAGGCACCCGGTGCCGACGCCCTCGGCGTCCGCGACGACGTTCATGCACGAGTGCAGGCCCATGTGCCGGTAGACGTACAGATGGCCGGGCTCGCCGAACATCGTCGCGTTACGCGCGCTGATCCCGCGGTAGGCGTGCGAGCCGGGGTCCTGGGCCCCGACGTACGCCTCGACCTCCGTGATGCGCAACCGGATGCCGCGTCCCACGAGCTCGCAGCCCAGCAGCAGCGGCGCGAGCTCGAGCACGGGTCGGTCGAACCAGGAGCGCGCGAGCGGCTCCCCGCTCACTTCATGAGCCTCTTGACGACGGTCATGACCTCGTTCATCTTGCGGTCGATCTCGAGGGGATCACCCGACGCCGCGGCATGCTGCACGCAGTGGTGGATGTGGTCGTCGGCGAGTGCGACCGAGAGCGATTCGAGGGCCTTGGAGACCGCGGAGACCTGCGTGAGCACGTCGATGCAGTACGTGTCCTGCTCGACCATGCGCGCGAGGCCGCGCACCTGGCCCTCGATCAGCTTGAGCCGGCGCAGGTACGCCTTCTTGTCGTCGTGGTAGCCGGGCTCGTCGGGGCTGGGCCCCTCGTGCGTGGCCGGGGCGTGGGCGATGTCGGTCATGATGGCTCCTCCTGCAGGTGTCGCACGAGGTCGGGCGCGTACCCGACGTAGCGCGCGGGCGTGAGCGCCAGCAGACGCTGCTCCTCGTCCTGCGGAAGGTGCAACGCGCGGATGAAGTCCCGCATGCCCGTGCCGTCGACCCGGTGTCCGCGGGTGAGCTCCTTGAGGCGCTCGTAGGGGTTGTCGAGCTCCTCGACACCCTGCACCCCGAGGGTGCGCATGACCGACTGCACGGCCTCGCCGAGCACCTCCCAGTTCGCGTCGAGGTCCGCGGCCATCGCCGGGGCGTCGACGTCGAGGCCCGCGAGGCCGCGGCGCAGGTTGACGATCGCGAGCAGCGAGTGCCCGACGGCGGGAGCCACGTTGCGCTGGGTGGTGGAGTCGGTCAGGTCGCGCTGGAGGCGCGAGGTCACGAGGGTCTGGCACAGCACGTCGAACAGCCCGCCCGAGATCTCGAGGTTGGCCTCCGCGTTCTCGAAGCGGATGGGATTGACCTTGTGGGGCATCGTCGAGGAGCCCGTGCCGCCCTGCGCGGACAGCCGCTGGCGGAAGTAGCCGAGCGAGACGTAGGTCCACATGTCGGTCGCGAGGTTGTGCAGGATGCGGCCCGCGCGCGCCATGTCGGCGTACAGCTCGGCCTGCCAGTCGTGGGACTCGATCTGCGTCGTGAGCGGGTTCCAGGTGAGGCCGAGGTGCTCGACGAAGGTGCGCGAGACCTGCTCCCAGTCGGTGCCCGGCACGCTGATCGCGTGCGCCGCGTAGGTGCCCGTCGCGCCGTTGAGCTTGCCGAGGTACTCGTCGACCTCGATGCGGCGGATCTGCCGGCCCAGGCGATGGGCGAAGACCGCGAGCTCCTTGCCGAGCGTCGTGGGCGTCGCGGGCTGACCGTGCGTGCGCGAGAGCATCGGCACCGCGGCGTTCTCACGGGCGAGCGCGGCGATCTGCTCGGTCACGTCGCGCAGGGCGGGCAGCCAGACCTCCTGCACGGCGCCGCGGATCATGAGCGCGTAGGAGAGGTTGTTGACGTCCTCGGAGGTGCAGTAGATGTGCACCAGCTCGCCGAGCTCCTCGAGCGAGGTGCCCTTCAGGCGCCGCTTGACGTAATACTCGACGGCCTTGACGTCGTGGACCGTCTCCGCCTCGATCTCGGCGTGCTCGGCGATGCCCTCGGCGCCGAAGTCCGCGGGGATCGCCCGCAGCAGGGCGACCTCCTCGTCGGTGAGCGTGCGCAGGCCGGGGATCGCGCCGTGTCCGAGCAGGTGGATGACCCACTCCGTCTCGACGACGAGGCGGGCCCGGTTGAGCGCGGCCTCGGATAGGTGGTCGACGAGCGGGGCGACCTGGGCGCGGTAACGGCCGTCGAGGGGGGTCAGTGCGATCGGCGGCGTGATGTCGGCGAGGCTCATGGGTGCCATTGTTCCAGACGGGCGTTCGCGCTCAGGGCCTCTCACGGTCGTCGTCGCGATCGATCGCGGCCTCGACGATCGACGTCAGCAGGCCCACCACGATGCCGCCGAGCAGCGCCCACCAGAACGAGTCGAACGTGAGCGTGAGCCCGAACAGCCCCGAGACCCAGCTCGTCAGCAGCAGCATGAGCGCGTTGATGACGAGCAGGAACAGTCCCAGCGTCACGCACGTGACCGGCAGCGACAGCACCGAGACGACCGGTCGCACGACGGTGTCGACGACCGAGAAGATGAGGGCGACGGCGCCGATCGTGAGGACCTGCGTGAGCAGCGGTGCCGAGTCGTCGCCCAGGTGCATGCCGGGCAGGATCAGCGCCGTCACCCACAGGGCGAGGGCCGTGACCACGAGGTGTCCGAGGAATCGCATGGAGCAAGTCTGCACCACCGCGCGGTCCTACCCTGGAGCCGTGACAGCCCAGAACCCCTCCGAGAACATCCGCGTGCGCGAGACGCTCGCCTCCCTACCCGCCTACGTGCCCGGCCGGCCCGCCGCCGACGACGGCGTCGTCCGCTACAAGGTCTCCTCCAACGAGTCCCCGTTCCCCGCCCTCCCGGCCGTGCGCGATGCCCTCCTCGCGCAGATCGACGGCCTCAACCGCTACCCCGACATGGGCGCCGTCGCCCTCCGCGAGGAGCTGGCCCGCATGCACCGCGTCGACCCCTCCCAGATCGTGGTGTCGACGGGCTCGGTCGCGGTCACGGGCGATCTCGTGCGCGCCCTCGTGGACCAGGGCGACGACGTGGTCTTCCCGTGGCGCTCCTTCGAGGCCTATCCGATCCTGATCGGCTCGCACGGCGGCGTGGGCGTCGGCGTGCCGCTCGGCGCCGACCACGCCCTCGACCTCGACGGTCTCGCCGACGCGATCGGCGAGCGCACCCGCCTGGTGCTGCTGTGCACCCCCAACAATCCGACCGGCCCCGCCCTGACGGCCGAGCAGATCGAGGGCTTCCTCGCGCGCGTGCCCGACACCGTCGTGGTCGCGATCGACGAGGCCTACCGCGAGTTCGTCGACCCCGAGGTGGTGCCGGACACGGCTGCGATCTTCGCGACCCATCCCAACGTCGTGCTCCTGCGCACCTTCTCCAAGATCCACGGGATCGCGGGCCTGCGCATCGGCTACGCCGTCGCGCATCCTCGGCTCGCCCGAGCGCTGTCCCAGGTCACCCTGCCGTTCGGGGCCGCCACGCTCGCGCAGACGGCCGCGCTCGCGTGCCTGCGGCCCGCCGCTCGCGCCGAGCTCGAGCAGCGGGCCGCCCTGATCCGCGCCGAGCGCCACCGGGTGCTCGCCGCGCTGCGCGTTCGGGGCTGGGAGATGCCCGATTCCCAGGGCAACTTCGTCTACCTGCCCCTGGGCGACCGCAGCCAGGAGTTCGCCGCCTTCGCCGATGCGCGCGGGCTCGTCGTGCGCGCCTACGGCGAGGACGGGGTGCGGGTCACGATCGCGGAGACGGAGGCCAACGACCGTCTGCTCGAGATCGCGGAGGCCTGGGCGTAGGGTTGTCCTCACGCATTACTTGCAGAGAGGAAATAACGACATGACCTTCAGCCTCGGCATCGTCGGCATCGGGCAGTTCGGCACCCATTTCGCCGAGCTCTTCGCCGTCCACCCCCAGATCGATGCCCTGTACGCCGTGGACTCCGTGCCCGAGCGCATCGACGCGATCGAGCAGCGCGCGGAGCACCCCGTGCACTTCGCGGGCCGCTTCGACACCGTCGAGGACCTGCTGGCCTCCGATGTCGACGCCGTCGCGGTCTTCACCCAGCGCTGGACCCACGGGCAGATCGCGCTGCAGGCGCTGCGCGCGGGCAAGCACGTGTACTCCGCGGTGCCGATGGCGATCGAGGAGGACGAGATCCGGGCGATCACCGAGGAGGTCGCGCACACGGGCCTCGTCTACATGATGGGCGAGACGAGCCAGTACAACGCGGCGGTCGTGCTCGCCCGCCGGATCCACCGCTCGGGCGCCTTCGGCGAGGTCTTCTACGCCGAGGGCGACTACGTGCACGACATGGACCTCGGCTTCTACGACGCCTACAAGTTCTCCGGGGGCGACGACTGGAAGACGACCGCCTCCTACCCGCCCCTGCTCTACCCGACGCACTCGATCGGCGGCGTGCTCGGGGTGCTCGAGGACCGTCATGCGGTCTCGGTCTCCGCGCTCGGCCGGCCCGACACGCGCGGCGACGGCGTCTTCGACAGGACCGTCTCGATGTTCGACAACGACGTCTCCAACGCCTTCGCCCTGTTCGAGATGGACAACGGCGGTGCCTTCCGCACCAACGAGCTGCGGCGCGTGGGCTACCCCTCCCACAAGCGCGAATCGCGCTTCCGGTACTTCGGCGAGCAGAGCAGTTTCGAGGAGACCATCGACGTCACCTATTTCCACGACAAGGAGGACGTGGTGGAGGTGACGGACCTGATCCGCACCGACGCCACCATGAGCCTGGACGACCCCCGCCTCGCGGAGGTCTCGCCCACCCTGCGCGACGCCTTCGTCGCGGGCGCCGCGCCCGCGCACCATCAGGACCGCCTGCCCGATGCGTTCCAGGGCGCTCCCAACGGCCACGAGGGCGCCCATCACTTCCTCGTCGACGACTTCGCGTGCGCCGTCGCCGCGGGCGTCCAGCCCGTGGTCAACGCGTGGCGGGCCGCGCGGTACACGCTGCCGGGCGTGATCGCCCACGAGTCGATGCGCCGCGGCGGCGAGCGCCTGCCCATCCCCGACCTCGGGGACTGCCCGTTGCCGGTCCAAGACCTCGACGCCGACCAGACGGTGCTCGACAAGGCCGCGCTCGAGGCACTCGTCGCCTCCCCGGGCAGCGCGAGCTGAGGCTCAGCCGAGGCGCTCGGCCAGGTCCTCCGTCTCCTCCGGGTCGAGCACCGCGGCGGGATGGGGGCCGGCGGCGAGCCACGCCTCGGCCTGCTCCTGCTCGACGCCCGGACCGGCCACGAGGACGAGGTTGCCCTCGCCGAAGCGTCTGAGCAGGGTCGCATCGGCGAGGGTCCACACGCCGGGGCTGCCGGCCTGCTCGGCCGCCTCGGCGAGGGCGCGGGCCTGGGCGGCCCAGAAGCGCAGGCCGGGCTCGTCACCCACGTTGACGGCGAGCAGTCCGTCGCCCGTCAGGTGGTCGAGCGCCTCGGCGTAGAACTCCGGGCAGGCGAGGTGAGCGGGGGAGTCCAGGCCGCTGAACACGTCGAGCACGATCGCGTCGAAGCGGCGCCCCGTCATGGCCGCGAGCGCCTCGCGGGCATCGCCGATCAGGACCTCGAGATCGGTGCCGGGGGGCAGCGGCAGGACCGAGGTGACGAAGCCCGGGAGCTCGCGCTCGATCTCGACGACCACCTGGGGCGAGCCGGGCCGCGTGGCCTGGACATAGCGGGGCAGCGTGAGCGCGCCCGCCCCCAGGTGCAGCACCGACAGGGGCAGGCCAGGCGCCCGGCACCCGTCGAGCACGGTCGCGATCCGGCGCAGGTACTCGTGCCGGATCGTCGTCGGGTCCGCGAGGTCCACGTGGGACTGGATGAGGCCGCCGATCTCGAGCCACCAGCCGTGCGCGGTCAGGCCGTCGGGGCTCACGCGCGCGGCGAGCCCGGACCCCCGCAGCTGCACGGAGCGGACGTGGGGCGCGGGGGAGGAGGCCATGCGGCCATTGTGGCGCGCGGGCCGTATCGTCGTGACCATGTCTGCGCTCCGCCGTCCCCTCGTCGTCTGGGGCGCGGGAGTCCTCGCGTACATCGCCGCGGTGCTCCAGCGCACGACCCTGGGCGTCTCGGGTCTCGAGGCCGCCGACCACTTCGGCACGAGCGCCTCGATCGTCGCGACCTTCGTGGTGGTCCAGCTGCTCGTCTACGCACTCGCCCAG
>DAMDHZ010000020.1:0-1108 GCA_032101665.1 Brachybacterium sp.
CCGAGGAGCAACGCACCCTCACGCGCGACCTGCTGCGCGCCTCGGGCATCGTCGAGGAGGTCTCCGAGGGCTCCGTGCATGCCGTCATCGGCGCGGCCGGGAGCGCGCCGGCGTTCGTCTTCTACCTCATGGAGGCGATGATCGACGAGGCCGTGCGCGAGGGGCTCACGCGCGCCGTGGCCACCCGCATGGTCGAGCAGACCGTCAAGGGCGCCGCCCAGCTCGTGATCGAGTCCGGCGACCACCCTGCGATCGCGCGCGCCGGCGTCTCGAGTCCCGGCGGCACGACGGCCGAGGGCGTCGCCGCTCTGGACCGCCACGGCGTGCGGGCGGGCATCGCCGCGGCGATGGAGGCGGCGGCCGCGAAGTCGCGAGCGATGTCGGGGGAGTGAGCCTCAGGCGCGACGGCGGCCGCCCCGCAGGACCGGGCGGTCGCCGATCATGCCGTGGCCTCCCGTGCTGAAGATCGACAGCGACGAGCCCACCGATCCGATCGACAGCGACGAGCCGACCGATCCGATCGAGGCGAAGGACCCGATCGACCCGATCGAGAGCGCCGATCCGATCGACCCGATCGACAGGAACGAGCCGATCGACCCGATCGCGAGGGCGGAGCCGAGGGATCCGCGCGATCGGAAGCAGGTCTCGCACGCGTCTCGTCGATGACGAGCGGACATGACGCCTCCTGGGATGTGCCGTTGTGGGGGAGTGGGACCAGCCGACTGGGGCGCTCCACCGTGCCGCCCAGCCTGGCACGGCGGCGTGAGCGTGTCGACGGGGCGGGGGCGCCCGGTGATCTCTGCGGGAAGGCGCCATCCGCCGTTCGACGAGGCGCGCGGGCCGACACGCTACTTCTCGGTTCGTGATGTCGAGACCCTCTGTGACGTTCCCGCGGGAACGTCGTCGCCGTGTGTCGGAAGCCACCGCCGTCTGTCACACCCCTGCGATGGGATGGGCACCACGACGCAGGGACGCGTGGAAGGGGCGGGACGATGCTGGGGAGTACGAGAACGTGGGGAAGCACGACGAGGCCGCAGACCGGCGCCCGTGTGCAGGACGCCGCACCGCCGGGCGAGTCCGCACTGCTGCCGCGCGAGGAGGCCGAGCT
>DAMDHZ010000020.1:1118-14937 GCA_032101665.1 Brachybacterium sp.
CGAGCTGCTCGGCTCGCGCATCCAGGCATACGCGGCGCACATCGCCGAGTCGACGTGCGAGCTGCTCCTGCTCGTCGCCGCGTTCGAGCGGGGTGACGCCCTCCGCTGGTTCGCGGGACTCACGTCTGTCGCGCACTGGCTGTCCTGGGCATGCTCGATGAGTCTTGCCACCGCCCGGGAGCACGTGCGGGTCTCCCGCGCCCTCGAACACCTGCCCGCGACCGTCGAGGAGTTCCGTGCGGGCCGGCTCTCGTACTCGAAGGTGCGGGAGATGAGTCGTGTCGTCGGCCTCGTCGACGAGGCCACGCTGCTCGACCTGGCCCGGGCCATGACGGCCTCTCAGCTCGCGCGCACCGTCGCGGGCTTTCGCGCCGCCACCGGCACCCGGCTGGGCCAGGAGGTGGTCCGCGAGGCCTCGTGGCGGGTTCGCGACGACGGCATGGTCGTGATCCGCGCGGTGCTCCCGCCCGAGACCGGGGCGGAGGTGGTCACGGCGCTCGATCTCGCGCTGGATCGGGACGGGACGATTCCCGTGGCAGGTGACGGGATCGACCGCGACCCCGTGCTCGACGCCGACGCGACAGGCGGTGCCGAGATGGCGCGCGTGGTGGGGTCTGCCGAGCCTCCGCCGCTCGTGCATCGCAAGGCGGATGCCGTGGTCGAGCTGGCCCGCGCGTACCTCCATGCGACTCCCGTCGACCGCTCCGGCGATGATCGCCACCTCGTGCTCGTGCACGTGACGGCCGACGCGCTCGCCGCTGCTCACGTCGAGCTCGACATGTCCTCCAGCGAAGGAGAGGCGGCAGAGGACGCGGCGGCCGCGAGCATGGTGCCGGCCGGTGCGGCGATGGGGTGCACCGTGTCGGTCAGAGGTGATCGATCGCGAGACGTCGCGGCTGTCGTGCCCGGGCGTGCGCGTCGGAGGCGGCGTCGGCGCATCGACCGCCGGGTGATGGACGTTCCCGCGGGAACGTCCGGAGCCGGCCCGACCGGCCCTGTCGGCGACCCGGGACGGAGACGCCGGCCGCGTCCCTTGCCTCGGCACCCGCGGCGTGCGCTCGACGGCCCGCAGCGCGCCGGCATCGCCGGTCTCGGTCCGATCGAGGTCGCGACGGCGGAGCGCCTGACCTGCACGGGTCGTGCCGCCCTGATCGTCACCGACGCGGACGGGGAGGTCCTGCACCTCGGCAGGAGCAGGCGCCTCACCTCCCGGGCCCAGCGCCGTGCCCTCGGCGTGCGCGACGGACGGTGCATGTTCCCCGGCTGCGAGCAGAGGCGCCATCTGGATGCCCACCATCTCGTGCCCTGGGCCGAGGGAGGGGACACCGATCTGGAGAACCTCGTGCTGCTGTGCCGGCGCCACCATGTGATAGTCCACGAGGGGGGCCTGCGGCTCGTCCGGCGGCCGTGTGGACTGGTGGGGGCGAGCCGGTTCGCGGTGCTCGACGCCGATGGAGTGCCCGTCGAGGCGCGGTGGCCGCACGGGCTCGAGACGATCGTGACCGTGCCGGTGGACCGGGGCGCCGACCTCGACCCCGGGCCGGGCACGGAGCCTGACCCCGCGCCGGATCGGATCTTCCCCCCGACCGGCGGTGACGGGTTCTCGTTGCGCGACTGCGTGGGCGCGCTGTGCGAGGCGTCGATGCTCACGGAGCCCAGGGGTCCGGTGCCTCGGGGATGAAGCCGCGGATCCATGCGGATACGCCGGCCATCACTCCCGTCATCCCGGCCGGTTGGAGAAGCGCTCGAGCAGGTCGGTGTGGCCGGAGACGATGAGCAGGTCGTGCTGGGCGACCATCGTCTCGGGTGTCGCGTAGGTGAAGTCGCGCCCAGGGGACTTCACGCCCACCACGGTGACGCCGTACTTCGAGCGGATGTCGGACTGGGCGAGCGTGTAGCCGACGCTCTCGCGGGGCGGTCGCATCTTCACGATCGCGAAGCCGTCGTCGAACTCGATGTAGTCGATGAGGCGACCGTTGACGAGGTGCGCGACCCGCTGGCCGGCGTCCTTCTCGGGGAAGACGACGTGGTGGGCGCCGATGCGCTCGAGGATCTTGCCGTGCGCCTGCGAGATCGCCTTGGCCCAGATCACGGGCTTGCCGAGGTCGACCAGGTTGGCGGTGATCAGCACGCTCGACTCGATCGAGGTGCCGACCCCGACGACGGCGACCGAGAAGTCGGCGGCGCCGATCTGCTGGAGGGCGTCGAGATTGGTCGCGTCGGCCTGCACCACATGGGTCAGGTGGCCGGAGAACTCCTGGATCAGCTCGGCCCGGGTGTCCATCGCGAGCACATCGGTGCCCAGCTCCTCGAGCGTCACCGCGATCGACGCGCCGAACCGGCCGAGACCGATCACGAGCACTCCGCCGCGCTGGCGACTCCGCTCCGACACCCCTGCTCCTCCCGACGGGCCGTGGCGACCCGGCGACTGTGCGGGCCGCGCTCAGCGTAGCCGGTCGCGGGACGCCCGGCGGGGCCGGGCCCGCCTCAGCCGACGATCGGGCGCTCCTCGGGCAGGCGCACCACGCGCGAGCGCTGGCGCAGGGCGAGCGCCGCGCCCAGGGTCATCGGCCCGATCCTGCCCATGTACATGCACGCGATGATGACGTACTTGGCCGAGGTGGGCAGATCGGGCGTGATGCCCGTCGAGAGCCCCACGGTGCCGTAGGCCGACAGCACCTCGAACAGGGTGCGGTCGAGATCGAGACCCGTCAGCTCGAGCAGCACGAGCGTCGCGACGAGCACGACGGACGCGCTCATGACGAGCACCGAGATCGCCTGGCGGATCGTCTCGTGCGGGATCCGGCGGCTGAAGATCTCGACGTCACGGTCACCCCGGGCCTCCGCGATGATCGACAGCACGAGCAGGGCGAAGGTCGTGACCTTGATGCCGCCGCCGGTCGAGCCGGAGCCGCCGCCGATGAACATGAGGATGTCGACGAACAGGCGCGTCGCGGGAGCGAACTGCGACACGTCGAGAGTCGACAGGCCCCCCGAGCGGGGCATGACGGAGGCGAAGGCGCTCGCGAGCAGTTTGGTGCCCGTCCCATGGCCGCCGAGGGTGTCGGGGTTGCCCCACTCCATGAGCGCGATCCCGAACCAGCCGAGCACGAACAGCAGGGCCGACGTCGACAGCGTGAGCTTGGCGTGGAGCGTCCAGTGGGCGCGGCGGCGCCAGGAGCGGACGAGCACGAGGATCACCGGGAAGCCGAGGGAGCCGACGAAGACGGCGAGCGCGATCGGGATCGAGAACCACGGGTCGGCCACGTACTGCGCGGTGCCGCTCACCTCGGGGACGAAACCGGCGTTGTTGAACGCGCTGATCGCGTAGAACGCGCCGTTGAACAGCGACGTCCCCAGGGGGTACTGGTTCGCGATCATGTGCGGGGTCAGCGCGAAGAAGGTGAGCAGCTCGAACGACGTCGACGTGATGACGATCGTGGCGAGCACGCCGCCCACCTCCGACAGACGCTCGCTGCGGGTCTCCGACGCCGTGATGATGCGCTGGGCCAGGCCCATATGGCGCATGACCGACAGGCCCAGCAGAGACGCGAGCGTCAGCACGCCCAGACCGCCGATCTTCATCGCGAACATGAGCACCACGAGCCCGAAGGTCGACCAGTGGGTGGGAGTGTCGACCGTGGTCAGACCGGTGACGCACACGGCCGAGACGGCCGTGAAGAGGGCGTCGACGAGAGGGGTGCGCTCACGTCCGACCGTCGCGATGGGCAGCTCGAGCAGGACCGTGACCAGCAGGATCATGGCCGAGAAGACCGTGAGGGCGAGACGGGCGGGGGAGGACTTCGCGGCCTCGCCGACGAACTCGCGCAGGGCGGTGCGCAGCCCCACCAGCCGCGAGCGGACCACGAGCCGCTCCGCGACCCGGGCGGGATTCCGCCTCGCGGCCTGATCGCCCCTGCTGCCGCGCGCCGGACGACGCGGACGGGTGTCGCTCACGTCCGCCTCCTGCCCTCGAGCCCACCGTGCTCGCCACGGCACCGGGGAGTCTACGTGGGAGGGCGGCCCCGGGATGGGCGCCAGGTCGGCATCCGCACGCGTGCCGCCGCCCCGCTCGCCCGACCGCGCGCGAGCTAGTCTGCGCCCATGAGCTCAGCGGAGAGTCCTGGACCGGTCGCGACCCGCGCCCAGCAGGCGGCGGTTCCCGACCGCACGGCCGTCGTGTGGGAGGACGCGCTGGCCGCCTACGACTTCGGGGCCGGTC
Organism: Brachybacterium sp.; assembly: GCA_032101665.1. Classification (GTDB taxonomy): domain Bacteria; phylum Actinomycetota; class Actinomycetes; order Actinomycetales; family Dermabacteraceae; genus Brachybacterium. The sequence goes on from DAMDHZ010000020.1 coordinate 5,341, forward strand.
ACCCCATGTCCCCGGTCCGGCTGGAGCTGACCGCCCAGCTGTGCCGCGCCTCGGGTCTGTTCGACCGTGACGACGTGCAGCTCCTGCCCGCCCCCGTCGCCTCCGACGAGCAGCTGCGCGCCGTCCACGACGACGAGTTCATCGCGGCCGTGCGCGCCGCCTCCCACCCCGCGACGCGCCCCGCCGAGCCCGCGCTCGCGTCGTACGGGCTCGGCAGCGAGGACACCCCCGTCTTCACCGGCATCCACGAGGCGAGCGCGCGCCTCGTGGGCGGCACCCTGCAGGCGGTCGAGGCGATCGCGAGCGGCGCCGTGCGCCGCGCCGTCAACTTCAGCGGCGGCATGCACCATGCGCGTGCCTCCCAGGCCGCCGGCTTCTGCGTCTACAACGATGCCGCGATCGGGATCCTCCACGCGCTCGCGCTCGGCGAGCAGCGCATCGTCTACGTCGACCTCGACGTCCACCACGGCGACGGCGTCGAGCGCGCCCTGTGGGACGAACCCCGCGTCGTCACCATCTCGCTGCACGAGTCGGGCGAGCTCCTCTTCCCCTGGACGGGTTTCGTGCAGGACACGGGCGGGCCCGCGGCACCCGGTTCGGCCGTCAACGTCCCGCTGCCCGCGCACACCACCTCCGAGGGGTGGCTGCGAGCCATCGACGCCGTCGTGCCCCCGCTCGTGCGCGCCGTCCGACCCACCCTGCTCGTGACCCAGCACGGAGCCGACACCCACCGGGACGACCCGCTCGCGGACCTCGCCGTGACCGTCGAGGCGCAGCAGGTGGCGATGGCGATGATGCGGGACCTCGCCGAGCAGGAGTGCGGCGGCCGCTGGCTCGCCCTCGGCGGCGGCGGATACTCGGTCACCGACGTCGTGCCGCGCTCGTGGACCAACCTCGTGGCCACCGCGATCGGCGAGCCCATCGATCCCTCCCGTCCCCTCCCGCCGGCGTACCTCGCACGCGTCGGCGAACTCGCCCGCGCCCACGGGTTCGCGCTCCCGCACCATCTGGCGCGCCACGGCGACGGATCCACCCCGGTGCTGCGTCCCTGGGCGGCGGGCTTCGACCCCGGGGACGACCTCGACCGCCGCATCCAGGCGGCACGCCGCACCACCTTCCCCGAATGGGGCCTCGACCCCTATTACGACTGACCCCCTGCCACAATGGCGCCCATGAGCACCCCGTCCGGCACCCGCGCCCTCGACGCGCTCGCCGTGCACCTACGCCAGGTGCACCTGCCGCTGCCCGTCGAGGGGGCCGAGCAGGGGCGGCGCGAGGTCGCGGCTGCGCTCGCCCAGCTCGCCGACCACGTCGCCCCACGGCTGGCCTCCCTCGATGCGCCGCTGCTGGTGGTCGTCGGCGGCTCGACGGGAGCGGGCAAGTCCACGATCGTCAACGCGCTCGTGGGGCGGCCCGTCACCCGCGCCGGCGCGATCCGCCCCACCACCCGCCAGCCCATCCTGCTGCACCATCCCGACGACGCCGCATGGTTCGCGGGCAGCCGCATCCTGCCCGGCCTCGCCCGCGTGGAGGCGGGCGGCGGCCTGGTCGACGAGACGACCGTGGCGGTCACGCCCGCCGAGGCCGACGCGGCGGCGACCTCCCTCGTGCTCGCGGCCGATCCCGCCGTGCCCCGCGGGCTCGCCCTCCTGGACGCCCCGGACATCGACTCGGTCTCGGCCGGCAACCGCGAGCTCGCGCGCCAGCTCCTGCGCGCCGCCGACCTGTGGCTCTTCGTGACGACCGCCAATCGCTACGCCGATGCCGTGCCGTGGGAGGTGCTGCGCACGGCGGCCGCGCGCGACGTGACCGTCGCCGTGGTCATGAACCGGATCCCGCCACGCCCTGGCGTCGCCGAGGAGCTGTCCGCCGACCTGCGCGCCCTCCTCGAACGCGACGGGCTGGGCGCGGCCCGCCTGTTCCGCATCGAGGAGTCCCCGGTCGACGACCGCGGCATGCTCGATGCGACCACGGTCGCGGAGATCGACGCGTTCTTCACCGCCCTGGCCGCCGACGCCGCCGAGCGGGGCGCGATCGCGCGCCGCACCCTCGCCGGGGCGGCGGGCGCGCTCGCCGGTTCGGCACGCGCGGTCGCAGCCCATGCGGACGCGCAGGAGGACGAGGTGGCCCGTCTCGACGCAGAGGTCGACGCGGCCTTCGCGGACGCCCGCGAGCGGATCGACGCCGTGCTCGGCGACGGCTCGCTACTGCGCGGCGAGGTGCTCGCCCGATGGCAGGACGTCGTCGGCACGGGCGAGCTGTTCCGCGGCATCGAGACGGCCTTCGGGCGCGTGCGCGACCGCCTCGCGGGCGTGCTGCGTGGCGAGCCCGCCCCCGCCGTCGCCGCCGAGACCGCCCTCGAGACCGGCCTCGTGCACGTCGTGACCGACGAGACCGCGCGCGCCGCCGAGCGCACGGACACCGCGTGGCGGATCACGCCGAGCGGGCGCGCTCTGATCGACGGCGACGACCTCTCCCGCATCCCCGACGCCTACCGCGGCGAGGTGGCCCAGGCCGTGCGCGCGTGGCAGGGCGACGTCCTCGAGCTCGTCCGCAGCGAGGGCGCCGACCGTCGCACGCGGGCGCGAGTGCTGTCGCTCGGGGTCAACGCCGTCGGCGTCGCCCTCATGGTCGTCGTGTTCGCCTCGACCGCGTTCATCCCGACCGGCCTCGAGGTCGGAACCGGAGCGGCGACCGCCGTGATCGGCCAGAAGCTGCTCGAGACGATCTTCGGCGACGAGGCCGTGCGACGCCTCGCGCGCACAGCCCGCACCGCCCTGGCCACCCGCCTCGACCTGCTCGTCGCCGAGAGGGCAGAGCCCTTCCGGGCGCGCCTCGACGTGCTCGAGGACGCCGCGACCTCCGACGAGCTGCTCGCGGATGCCCGCGCCCTCGAGGACCTCGCCGCCGCCGTGCGGGGCGCGAGCACGATCGATCGGACCGAGGCATGAGGGCCGAGGACCGCCACGGGCCCGCGCTCGCCGAGCGCGCCGCGGCGCTGGGCCGCGCCGCCGACATGCTCGACACCATCGCCCCGGACGAGCCTCTCGAACGGTCACGCGAGATCGTCGCGCGCGTGGGCGGGCGCTCGGCCCTCTCGGCCGAGCACACCGTCGTCGGCGTCTTCGGCGCGACCGGCTCGGGCAAGTCGTCCCTCGTCAACGCGATCGTCGGGACGCCCGTCACTCGCGCCGCCGTGCGCCGACCCACCACCTCGGCGCCCGTCGCGGCCGTCGTGGGCGCGAGCGGCAGCGAGCCGCTGCTCGACTGGCTCGAGGTCGCCGACCGCCACGTCCTCGAAGGCACCGACGCCCCTCTCGTGCGCGCCGTCGAGGAGGCCTCGACCGGGCGGCACGGGCGCCGACACCGCAGCGCTGCCTCCGAGGGCCCGCGCCCGGGGCTGATCCTCCTGGACCTTCCCGACCTCGACTCGGTCGAGGCGGCCAACCGCGAGGCCGCCGAGCGCATGACGGGACTCGTCGACGTGATCGTGTGGGTCACCGACCCGCAGAAGTACGCCGACGACGTCCTGCACCGCCAGTTCGTCGCGCCCTTCGCCGCGCACGACGCGACCACGCTCGTCGTGCTCAACCAGGTCGACCGCATCCGTCCCGGCGATCGCGCCGCTGTCCTGGCCTCCCTCGAGCGTCTGGTCCGGCTCGACGGGGTGGGCTCGGCCCCCGTGCTCGCGGCGTCCGCCGAGACGGCGGAGGGCGTCGAGGAGCTGCGTGGACGTCTCGCCTCGCTCGCGGCGACGCGCGAGGCCTCCGCGGCGCGGCTGCGCGCCGATGTCGCGGGCGCCGCCGTGGCCCTGCGCGACGCGGCCCCGGTCGGAGAGCTGCCGGCCCAGGTGCGCGGCGCCGACGTGCGCCGTCTGGTCGAGGACCTCGGCGCGGCCGCGCGGGTCGACGCCGTCTCCGAGGCTGCGGCGAGGTCCTACCGGCATCGCGCGGCCGGACAGCTGGGATGGCCGCCGCTGCGGTGGATCCGCCGCGTGCGGCCCGACCCCTTGCGACGGCTCGGGATCGGACAGGGCACCGTGCCCGGTGAGCTGTCGCGCACCTCGCTGCCCGCGCCTGACGCCGCGACCAGCGCGCGGGCCTCGGGGGGCGTCCGCGGCTTCGCGGACGCCACGAGCGCGGGAGCGGGGGAGATGTGGCGCGCGGCCGTGCGTCGAGCCGCCCGCGCGCACGCGGAGGAGCTGCCCGACGCCCTCGATCAGGCCGTCGCGGGCGCCGACCTGCGCGGGCAGCGCCGGTCGTGGTGGTGGCGCGTGCTCGACGTGATCCAGTGGCTCGCGCTCGCGACGGCGGTCGTGGGGCTGGGCTGGCTCACCCTCGTCGCCGTCCTCGGCTACCTGCAGATACCCGCTCCACCGATGCCGACCGTCGACGGCCTCGGAATCCCCGTGCCGCTGCCCACGGCGCTCCTCGCCCTGGGACTGGGGGTCGGGATCCTGCTCGCTCTGGCCGGGGGCGTGATCGCCGCCCTCGCCTCTCGCGTCGAACGACGGCGCGTCCACCGGCTCCTCGTCGAGCGGGTGCGCGCGGTGGCCGAGCGCCTCGTGGTGGAGCCCGTCGAGGACGTCCTGGACCTCGGACGCGACGCTGCGACCGATCTCTCGCTCGCCGCGGGCGACCGCCGCTGAGGCGGCCATGTACCATGGATCGTTGTGTGCCGCACGACGGGTGGCCGGGTGATCGCCGATCACGACCGGTTCCGCAGCCCCTTGCGCGGCCCCAGACCTGAGCATCCGTCGAACCGAGCGAAGAACTGAGGCACCTATGGGTTCTGTCATCAAGAAGCGTCGTAAGCGCATGGCCAAGAAGAAGCACCGCAAGCTGCTGCGCAAGACGCGCCACCAGCGCCGCAACAAGAAGTGAGCGCCCGTGCGCCGCGGAGGTGACCGCCCTGCCGCGCACGACCGGCAAGGCCGCCCCGGGATCCGTCCCGACGGGCGGCCTTCGTCATTCTCGGCCCCGGGCGTCGGAGCTCTGTGAGGCGCCTGCCCCGCTCCTCAGCCGCCGGGCAGCAGGCGGCGCCAGCGCGGTCCGGGCCGCAGGGCGCGTCGCAGCGAGGCGGCGTCGACCCGATAGCGGGCGACCACCCGACCGTCGACGGCGACGACCGGCACCTGATCGCCCCACGCCGCGCGCACCGCGGGATCGGCGTCCACGTCGACGCGCTCGACGGTCACCCCCGCGCGGCGGGCCTCCTCGAGCACGACGGGGCGTGCCGCGTCGCACAGATGGCAGCCGTCCCGGTCCAGCAGCATCACGCGGGCCTCGGTCGGGACGGGGAGGGGTGCGGGAGGAAGCGGAGAGTGGGCCACGGTGCGAGCGTAGGCCAGCACGCCAGTCGTGCCCACGCACGAGCGGGCCGCCCACCCGGAGGTGGACGGCCCGCGGGGCCGACGTCGACGACCGGACGGCCCCGGCGTCGGCCCGGGAATCCGGGACGCGAGGGGACTCAGGCGGCCGTGGGCGCCGCGAACTCCGCCTCGATCGAGATCTTGACCTCGTCGCTCACCAGCACACCCCCGGCCGCGAGGGCCGCGTTCCAGGTCAGCCCGAAGTCCTTGCGTGAGATCGAGGTGGTGCCGGTGAAGCCCGCGCGGTACACGCCGAACGGGTCGGTGGCGGTGCCCTCGAAGTCGTAGTCGAGCTCGACCTGCCGGGTCACGCCGTGCAGGGACAGGTCGCCCGTGATCGTCTTCTTGTCGACCGAGGTCGTCGTGAAGGTCATCTCGGGGTAGGTCTCGGCCTCGAAGAAGTCGCCCGAGCGCAGGTGGTTGTCGCGATCCGCGTTGCCCGTGTCGACCGAGGCGATCGCGACGGTCGCGGTGAACCTCAGGTCCTCGAGGCTCTCGCCGACCTCGAGGGTCGCGGTGACCTCGCCGAAGCTGCCGCGCACCTTGGAGATGCCGGCGTGGCGAACCATGAAGCCCACCTCGGAGTGAGCGGGGTCGAGATTCCAGGTGCCCTGGGTGAGGCCTTCGGGAAGAGCGGTCATGAGATGTCTCCTGGTGGAACGTCGGGACGGGGCCGTCCGACGGACGACCCCGGGGCCGTCGGGAGCGGGCGCCCGGGCGGCTGTACTTGAAAGCTAAACCAATGTGCGGCACAATGCAACCACCGCGCACGAGCGGATCACGCGACGCAACCGCCGCGTGTGAGCGGATCACGCGACCGACCATCCCGCGCGAGCGGGAACACACGACGACCGGGAGGACAGCAGCGGTGACCGAGACGACAGGGCCCGCGGACGCCGCGGCGCGTCCCTCGCGGGACGACGTGCAGTGGCTGGGAGAGCGCGAGCAGATCGCGTGGCGCACCTTCATCTTCGGGGCGACCTCGATCCTCGATCGGCTGTCCCAGGTGCTCGAGTCCGACCCGCGGATCGACCTGACGCTGAGCGAGTACGAGATCCTGGTGCGGCTCTCGGAGTCCGAGCACCGCCGTCTTCGCATGTCGGACCTCGCCGATCGGGTGGTCCACTCGCGCTCGCGCCTGACCCACACCGTCTCGCGCATGGAGAAGCGCGGACTGCTCGAACGGCTCCGCTGCGTCGCCGATCGCCGCGGCCGGGAGGCCGCGCTCACCGACGAGGGGATGGCGCTGCTCGAGCGCGCGGCCCCCGTCCACGTGCAGTCGGTGCGCGACGTGCTGCTGGACCCGCTCGGCCACGACGACTTCCTCGAGCTCGGCCGGATCCTCGGACGCACCCTCGGACACGAGGTCCCCTGCCTGCCCGCGAGCACGTCACACGGCCGCTGAGCCTCGCAGGATCCCCTGTTACGGTGGCGCCATCGATCACACGGTGAGGTCACGCGCGCCCATGAGCACCACCACGGTCCACCTCGTCCGCCACGGCGAGGTGCACAATCCCGGGAAGATCCTCTACGGACTGCTCCCCGGCTACCGCCTGTCCGAGCGCGGGATGCAGATGGCCCGCCTCGCGGCCGATCACCTGACTGCGGCGGACGTCACCCACGTCGTCGCCTCCCCGCTCCTGCGCGCCCAGCAGACGGCCGCGCCGATCGCGCAGGCGCACGGCCTCGAGATCGAGACCGACCAGCGGCTCATCGAGTCCGGCAACCACTTCGAGGGTCTGCGCGTCGGCCACGGCGAGGGCAGTCTCGCCAACCCCCGCCATTGGCGCTACCTCGTCAATCCCCTGCGTCCCTCGTGGGGCGAGCCGTACCGCAGCCAGGAGGCGCGCATGGTCGCCGCCGTGCGCGACGCCCGGATCGCCGCCGAGGGCCATGAGGCGGTCATCGTCTCCCATCAGCTCCCGATCTGGATCACCCGGCTGTCCGCCGAGCGCCGGCTGCTCGTGCACGACCCGCGGCGTCGCCAGTGCGGCCTGTGCTCGGTGACGAGCCTGCATTTCGTCGACGGGCACCTTGCCGACATCTCCTATGCCGAGCCCGCCGCGGTCCTCTACCCGGGCGCGGTCGACGCCACCGGAGGCACGCTCACATGACCCGCCCCACCCGACGCGGCGTGCTCGCGGGGGGTGCGCTCGCGGCCGTCTCGACCGTGCTCGCGGCCTGCGGCACCGACACGTCCTCCCGCTACGACACCGGCTACGTCGCGGGCGACGGCGTCTCCCAGGAGATCGACCCGGGCGACCGCGGTGACGCGCTCGAGTTCGCGGGCACGACGTACGACGGCGAGGCCTTCGACTCCCACGACCACCTCGGCTCCGTGCTCGTGGTCAACGTCTGGTATGCCTCGTGCGCCCCGTGCCGCGAGGAGGCGCCGAACCTCACGGCGATCGCCGAGGACTACGCCGACCAGGGCGTCTCCTTCATCGGCGTCAACGTGCGCGACGAGGCGGGTCCGGCCCAGGCCTTCGAGAAGAAGTTCGCGATCCCGTACCCCTCGCTGCCCGACCTCGACGCGACGATCATGTACGCGCTGCGCGGCCAGGTCGCCCCCAATGCGGTCCCCTCGACGCTCGTGCTCGACAAGCAGGGGCGCGTGGCCGCCCGCATCTCCGGTGCCGCCGACCCCTCGACGCTGCACGCGATGATCGACCGGGTGGTCGCCGAATGAGCCTCGCGGGCATCGGGGACCAGTTCTCGACGGCGGTCCTCTCGGAGTCGCTGTGGGTCGCGATCGCCGTCGCGGCCGCGGCCGGCATCGTCGCCTTCCTGTCCCCGTGCGTGCTGCCCGTCGTCCCCGGCTACCTCGGTTACGTCTCGGGGCTGGCCGGCCAGGAGGCCGGGCACTCGGACCGCACCCGGCGGATGCTGCTGGGCAGCGTGCTGTTCGTGGCCGGCTTCGCACTCGTGTTCATGGCTCTCGGCGGCTTCGTGGGAGCCCTGGGGCACCTGCTGCAGGCCCATCAGCTGTGGATCAACCGGGTCGCCGGGGCGATCGTGATCGTGATGGGCCTCGTGTTCCTCGGCGTCTTCCCCTCGCTGTCCGGCGAGAAGCGGATCTCCTCGCGCCCCGATGCGGGGCTGTGGGGCGCGCCGCTCATGGGCGTCATCTTCGGGCTGTCCTGGACCCCGTGCATCGGCCCCACCTATGCCGCGGTCGTCGCCCTCAGCCTCGACGGCGCGTCCGTCGGCCGCGGCGCCACCCTCGCGCTCGCCTACTCGCTGGGACTGGGCATCCCCTTCGTCCTGTTCGCCCTGGTGTTCCAGCGGGCGCTCGGCGCGAGCCGGTTCCTGTCCCGCCACCGCCGCACCATCTCGCTGCTGTCCGGCGCGCTCCTGATCGTCATCGGCGTGCTGCTCCTGACCGGTCAGTGGAGCGCCTGGATGGGCCAGCTGCAGGGGGCCGTCGCCGGTTTCGAGCCGGTGGTGTGATGGCACGCCGGACAGACGACCCCGCCGACACGGAGGATGCGACCACGGATACCGAGCCGACTCCGACGCCGACGACGCGAGGACGCACGGCGCGTGCGTCGCGACGCCGCGCAGACGCACCGCACGCCGCGCTTCCCCGGCTCGGGCCGCGCGGCACCCTGCTGTTCCTGTGGCGCCAGCTGACGAGCATGCAGACCGCTCTCGTGCTGCTCCTGCTGCTCGCGATCGCGGCCGTGCCGGGGTCGCTGTACCCTCAGCGCAGCGTGAACTCGACGCTCACCGAGCAGTACCTCGCCGAGAACGGGCGCTGGGCCCGCTTCCTCGACACGCTCGGCTTCTTCGACGTGTTCTCCTCGCCGTGGTTCTCCGCGATCTACCTGCTGCTGTTCATCTCCCTCATCGGCTGCGTGGTGCCGCGCCTCGGGGTGCTCGTGCGCCAGCTGCGCTCGCGTCCGCCGCGCACGCCGCTCCGGCTCGAGCGCTTCGCCGGGTACCGACGCGTCGAGGTCGAGCCCGAGCGGACCGAGGAGGTCCTGGACCGCGCGGAGCGCACGCTCCGGCGGCGGCGCTACCGCACCCTGCGGGCCGGGGAGAAGCGCGGCGGCTCGATCGGCGCCGAGCGCGGCTACCTCCGCGAGGCCGGCAACCTGCTGTTCCACGTGGCCCTGCTCGGGGTGCTGGTGGGGGTCGCCGGCGGCCATCTCACCCAGTACCGGGGGCAGATCACGGTGGTCGAGGGGGAGGGGTTCTCCAACTCCCTCGCCCGGTACGACTCC
>DAMDHZ010000020.1:14947-35395 GCA_032101665.1 Brachybacterium sp.
CAGTCGGGCCCGTGGTTCGATCGCTCCGAGCTTCCGGACTTCCAGTTCACGCTCGACGACTTCCGTGCCACCTACGACACGAACCCGAGCGAGCACGAGTTCGGCCAGCCGCGCATGTTCGAGGCCGACGTCGCGGTCACCGAGCCCGACCAGGAGCCGTACACGCAGACCGTGCGCGTCAACCAGCCGCTCCAGCTGCCCGGCGCGAGCATGTACCTGCTCGGCAACGGCTACGCGCCGATGGTCACGATCACCGATCCCGAGGGCACCGTCGTCGCCGAGGGGCCCGTCATCACCATCCCGCGCGACTCGATGTACACCTCGATGATGGTGCTCAAGGCGCCGGACGCCGAGCCCGAGCAGATCGCGGCCGTCGGGATCTTCATGCCGACCGCCGAGATCGACGAGAGCGGTCCCCACTCGCGCTTCCCCGACCTGATCGAACCGCAGCTCGCGCTGTCGTTCTACACGGGTGATCTGGGGCTCGACGGCGGGGTGCCGAAGAACGCGTACGAGATCGACGTCTCCACGCTCACGCCCATGACCCAGAGCAACGGCGACCAGGTGCTGCTGCGCATGTCCCCGGGGGACAGCGCGGCGCTCCCCGACGGCTCGACCGTCTCGTTCGACGGCGTCAAGCGCTACGCGGCCTTCGACGTCAAGCACGATCCCTTCCAGACGTTCACGCTCGTGATGGCCCTGCTCGCCGTGCTCGGGCTGACCCTGTCGCTGTTCGTGCCGCGCCGGCGCCTGTGGGTGCGCGTGATCACGCCCGAGGCCGGCCCCGCCGTGCTCGAGGTGGCGGGATTGGCGCGGAGCGAGGATCATCAGGTGGACGTGGCCGTCGCCGACCTCGTGCGCAGGCTCGGCGAGGACCCAGACCCCTCAGGAGGCACCCCCCGTGAGTGACCAGCTGTCCGCCCAGGTCTCGAACCTGCTGTTCGTGGTCGCGATCGCCGTGTACGTGCTGGCCATGATCGGTTTTTCCGCCGACCTCGCCGGCAGCGCCCAGCGTCGCTCCGATGCGCGGCTGGCCCGGCGTGAGCGGGCGCGCGAGCGCGTCGCCGCGTCCGGGGGGAGCGGTGTGGCCGTGCTCGAGCGCGACGCACCCGCCGAGGAGCCGTCGTCTGCGGTCTCGGGCGGCATGAGCGCCGGCTCCTTCGCCCTCGTGATGACGACGGCCGCCGCCGTCATGCACCTGGCCGCGGTCGTCCTGCGCGGTGTCGCGACCCATCGGGTGCCCTGGTCGAACATGTACGAGTTCGCGATGACCGGCAGCGCCGTGGTCGTGATCGTCTTTCTCGTGCTCGTCGCCCGCCGTCGCGACATGCGCGTGCTGGGCACCTTCATCGTGCTGCCGATGCTGATCCTCATGCTGATCGCGCAGCTGTTCTGGTACCTCCCGGCCGCGGCCCTCCCGCCGAGCCTGCAGAACTCCCACTGGCTCGTGATCCACGTGCTCGTCGCGATCCTCGCGACCTCGCTGTTCACCGTCGGGGCGGTCGCCTCCGTGCTGCAGCTGGTCCAGGCCCGGCGCGAGAAGCACGCCGCCGCCGTCATGTCCGGTGCCCTCGGCGGCGCAGGCATCGAGGGTGCGGAGATCGACGGTGCGGGGGACTCGGTTCCCGGCCGCCGCCGCGGTGGACGGGTGGCCGGCGCGGTCGGAGCGGTGATGGACCGCCTCCCGTCCTCGAGCGAGCTCGAGGCGTTCGCGTTCCGCATCCACGCCGTCGGCTTCGTGCTGTGGACCTTCACCCTCATCTTCGGTGCGATCTGGGCCTCCAACGCGTGGGGCCGCTACTGGGGCTGGGATCCCAAGGAGGTGTGGACCTTCGTGATCTGGGTGGTCTACGCGGCCTACCTGCACGCGCGGGCGACGGTCGGCTTCCGCGGCACTCGCGCCGCCTGGTTCGCCCTCGTCGGCTTCGCGTGCATCATCTTCAACTTCACGATCGTCAACACCGTCATCAACGGGCTGCACTCCTACTCCGGCCTGACCTGAGTCGGCGGAGCCCGGCCCCCGTGTCCCGCGTCGAGCACCCCTGAATCGAGATCACCGTATCGGGCGGAATGAGCGAAGAATTCCGCCGGATATCGCGATCCCGAGTCTCTGGTCACGCGTCAGCGGCGGGTGCTCAGACCGGCGAGCCGGGGCCCTCGTCGCGGTGACGGTCGCGCTGCTCGCGCTCGCGCCGCTCACGACGGATCTGCTCGTCGAGCCGGCGCAGGAACTCGGGGTCCTCGTCGGGGGCGAGGGGGCCGGAGCGTCCGGGAGCCGGCCGGCCGCGGGAGCCGCTGCGCCCGGCGGGGTCGCCGGCGTCCGGCGACCGGTCCTTGCCCACGAGCAGCCACGTGATCGGGCCGGCCCAGGGGATCAGCACGACGAGGATGATCCATGCCCACTTCGGGATCCCGCGCACCCGGGAGTCCTCGGTCTGGATACAGTCGGCGAGTGCGAAGACCGTGAGGGCGATGGAGGCGACGGCCAGGAGGGCGCGGGGCATGTCCCCAGTCTAGGGTGGCACGCCGGACGTGACCCGGGACGCTCCGTCAGGCCCGACCGACCGGTCCGGCACCGCGCCCGACCCCGGGTGATGCCTCGACCGACAGCTCCGGTGCCTCCTCCGTTCGGCGCCACGCCTCCCAGGCTCACGCGTCTACCCTGGACCCCATGCGCGATGTGCTCGTCTACTCCCTGCTGCGCCTGGCGATCCTCGCCGGCGTCTGGTGGCTGCTGTACGCCCTGACGCCCTTCGGGTTCTACCTCTCGGGCATCCTGGCCGCGCTCATCGCACTGCTCGTGTCGATCCTGGTGCTGCGTCGGCCGCGGAGCCAGGCCGCCGAGCGCTGGCAGCGGGCCGACGAGCGACGCCGTGCGCGCAGGGGCGAGAAGCGCGACGAGGATGCCGACGAGGAGGACGCCGTCGTGGACGCGGACTCCGAGGGCCCCCTCGTGGACGCGCATGCGCACGAGGAGTCCGAGTCCCAGCGGCACCCGGCCGGCGACGCGCACCGCTGATCGCGACGCCTCGGTCGGACGCACCGCCCCGTCCTCACACGGCGAGGCCGACCAGCAGCAGGAGCGAGAACACGAGCTCGAGGCGTCCCGTGCCCCCGAGCACGGGGATCAGGGCGCGTCCCGCGGCGCCCGCCAGCACGAGCCGCACCGGCACCACCGCGAGCGGCAGGGCGAGCAGCACGAGCAGCGTCGGCCAGTGCACGACCATGACGGGGATCAGGAGCGCGAACGGCAGCAGCGTGCACGCCGCGAACAGCAGCCGGGTGCGGGCCTCGCCCAGGCGCACCGCGAGCGTGTGCTTCCCGGAGACCGCGTCCGAGGGGATGTCCCGCAGGTTGTTGGCCACGAGGATGGCGACCGCGAGCAGGCCGATCGCACCGGCCGCGAGCAGCGCGACCCACGAGAAGCGCAGCGTGATCGCATAGGCCGTGCCCATCACGGCCACGAGACCGAAGAACACGAACACGAACACCTCGCCGAGCCCCATGTAGCCGTAGGGCCGCTTCCCGCCGGTGTAGAACCAGGCGGCGAGCACGGCGGCCGCGCCGACGGCGAGCATCCACCACGCACCGGCCATCGCCGTGAGCACGACGCCGAGCAGACCGCCGATGCCGAGCGCGAGGAAGGCCGCGCGCTTGACGGCTCCCGGGGCAGCCGCGCCGGAGCCGGTCAGGCGGAACGGGCCGACCCGGTCGTCGTCCGTGCCGCGCACGCCGTCGGAGTAGTCGTTGGCGTAGTTGACGCCGATCTGCAGCGCGAGGGCGACCCCCAGGGCGACCAGGGCGCGGGGCACGACCACTCCCGCCCCGATGCCGAGGCCCACGTGCTCGATCTGCTGGAGCGCGGCGCCCGTGCCGGCGGCGACGGGGGCGACGGCGGCGGGCCAGGTGCGCGGGCGCGAGCCCTCGACCCACTGGGTGAACGTGGCCACGGACTGCCTTTCTGTTCGATGACGGTCGCCACTGATCGTGTCGGCCGGCGAGGCGGCGCGGCCGGATTGCCGGTCAGTGGTGGCGCGAGCTCGCGATCCGGCGAGCGGCGGACCGATCGATCTTACCGATGCCCAGCAGAGGGATCTCGTCGACGACGAGGGTCTCCTTGGGCACGGCATGCGCGGGCAGGGGGCTGTGCCGCAGCGCGGCCCGGACCAGCTCGACGAGCATCGCGCGCTCGGCCGCGCTCGTCCCGGGGGACGGGGCGACGAGGGCGACGAGCCGCTCTCCCCATTCCGCGTCGGGCACGCCGACGACGGCCCGCCCGGCGAGGCGTCCCTCGAGGTCGGGATGCGCGTCGAGCGTCCGCTCGACGTCCTGGGGGAGGACCTTGCGGCCGCCCGTCACGATCACGTCGTCCGCACGGCCGAGGATCTCCAGGCGCCCGTCGTCGATCCGGGCGAGGTCGGAGGTCACGAACTCGCGCCCCGCCGGGGAGACGCGGAAGGCGCCCGCGTCCGCTGTGCCGTTCGAGCGCACGTATCCGAGGGCGAGCGTCGGGGAGGCGATGACGAGGCGGCCGGTCCCGTCCGGCGGTGAGGCGTCGGACGCGCCGTCACGGGAGGGGTCCTCGAGGTGCAGGCGCACCCCGTCGAGCGGCTCCCCGTCGTACGCGCAGCCGCCTGCCGTCTCGCTCGAGCCGTAGGTGGTGCGGGCGGCGATGCCCGCCTCGTGCGCCCGGGCCAGGAGCGACGGGGGTGTGGCCGCGCCGCCCAGCAGCACGGCCTCGAAGCGGCCCAGCAGGTCGATCGCGCGGGCGCCGGCGCTCGAGCGATCGGCGAGCAGCCGGGCCAGCTGGGTGGGGACCAGCGACGTGAAGGCGGCCACGCCGAGGGTCTCGGCATCGGCCAGAGCGGGGACCGCGGCGGACGCGAAGGCGCTCGCGTCGAAGTGCGCAGCGAGGGCGGGCAGCGTGTGGGGCAGCAGAGGGCCGGCGGCGCCGCGCAGCTCGGCGGCGCGCCACGCGCGCGCGATGACCTGGATGCCGGCGATGTGCGTAGGTGGCAGCAGTGGCAGCCACAGTCCGTGCCCGCGTCCCGGCCCGATCTCGCCACCGAGGCGCCGGGCCGTCGCGTCCTGGCTCGCGACGAGCGCGGACAGGGAGAGGGCGACGGCCTTGGCGCCGCCGGTCGAGCCGGAGGTGGGCACGACCAGGGTCGTCTGCTCGAAGCCCGCGGGCAGCGAGGCAGGTGGCGCGAAGGGTCCGAGCCACAGGCGGCCCTCGCCGCGCATCATGCCGCCGATCGCCTCGACGTGCTCGGCGAGCGAGGACGTCGTCCCGCTGAACGGGGCCGGACGCAGCCAGGGGAGCACACGCGCGCCGTTCATCCCTGGGGGTGCCCGAACGCCGACCAGTCGGGGGCGCGGTGCTCGAGGAACGCGTCGCGGCCCTCGACCGCCTCGTCGGTCATGTACGCCAGACGGGTCGCCTCGCCCGCGAAGACCTGCTGGCCCATCAGCCCGTCATCGGTGAGGTTGAACGCGAACTTGAGCATGCGGATCGCCTGGGGCGACTTGGTCGCGATCGTCGCCGCCATCGCGAGGGCCTCGTCCTCGAGGCGGGCGTGGTCGACCACGCGGTTGACGCCGCCGAAGTCGTAGGCGTCCTGGGCCGAGTACTCCTCGGCGAGGAAGAAGATCTCCCGGGCGCGCTTCTGCCCGACCTGCTTGGCAAGGTAGGCGCTGCCGTAGCCGCCGTCGAAGGAGCCGACGTTCGCGTCGGTCTGCTTGAACCGCGCGTGCTCACGGGAGGCGATCGAGAGGTCCGCGACGACGTGCAGGGAATGCCCGCCGCCGGCCGCCCAGCCGTTGACCACGGCGATCACGACCTTGCCCATCGTGCGGATCAGGCGCTGGACCTCGAGGATGTGCAGGCGCCCGGCCTGCCCGGCGCGCACGGTCGCGGAGTCCTCGCCGTCGGCGTACCGATAGCCCGAACGCCCTCGGATGCGCTGGTCGCCCCCCGAGCAGAAGGCGCGCCCGCCGTCACGGGCCGAGGGACCGTTGCCGGTCAGCAGGATCACGCCGACGCCCGGGTCCAGCCGGGCGTGGTCGAGGGCCCGGTACAGCTCGTCGACGGTGTGGGGGCGGAAGGCGTTGCGGACCTCGGGACGGTCGAAGGCGATCCGCACGCACGGCAGGTCGCGCGGCGCTGCCCCCGTCCGGTCCACGGCCCGGTGGTAGGTCACGTCGGTGAAGGCAGGACCCGCGAGCTCCGCCTCGCCGATGTCGCGCCAGCGCGTGGGGTCGAAGGTCTCCGAGACGACGGCGGGCAGCGGCGAGGCTCCGGCGGGGGTGGTATCGGGCATGGGTTCAGGGTAGACGCGTCCGCCCCGGCGCACGGGTCGTCGTGGAGGCCGCGAGGGTGCTCAGGCGCCCGGCCACGGGAGGGGTGCGGTGCCCGCCGCCGGGTCGCTGCGCAGCCGCCCGTAGGTCAGGACGTCGACCCGCTCGCCCCCGATGAGGAACTTCGCCCGTTCACGGCCCTCGACCACGAACCCCGCGGCGCGGGCCACGGCTCCCGAGGCGGGGTTGTCGACGCGGTGCCCCAGCTCGAGACGTTCGAGGCCCCAGCCACCCTCGGCTTCGGGAGCCAGCGCCCGATCACACACCGTGGCGACGGCGCGCGAGGTCAGGGAGCGCCCGCGATGCGTCGTGTGCATCCAGTAGAAGACCCAGCCGCTGCGGTTGCCCGCGTCCACGCTCACCCCCACGAGCCCGACGAGGGCGTCGGCGACGGTGATCGCGACCGCCTCGCGATCGGCGTCCCGGAGCCAGTCGACGTACTGTCGGGCGCTCTCGAGGTCGGTCACGTCGCCCTGGCGGCCCATGTCGGCGCTCGCGGCGAAGGCGGCGCGGACGGCCGGGACGTCGTCGGCGCGGACGGTGCGCAGGGTGATGCCGTCGGGATCGGGCAGGAGGGGAACGGCTGCGGTGCTCACGCCTCGATCCTCCCATCGCCGTGCGACAGTGGACGTGGCCCGATCATGCGTCCCTCGGTCAGCCCAGGAGGTCCCCGTGCCCTGTCCTCAGCGTCCCGCCTCGTGCGCCGCGCGCGTTCCGGCGTGAGCGCGCTCGCCGTCCCGGCCCCGCTGCGCGAGCGGGGGATCGTGCGGGCCGTGGCCTACGCCCTCCCCATGACGACGCGCTTCCGGCGCATCGAGGTGCGCGACGGGGTGCTGCTCGAGGGGCCGGCCGGTTGGAGCGAGTTCTCGCCCTTCTGGGGCTACGACATCCCCGAGTCCTCGGCGTGGCTCGCCGCGGCCCTCGAGGACGCCACGACCGAGCGCCCCGCGCCGCGGCGCGACCGCGTCCCCGTCAACGTCACCGTGCCCGTCGTCTCCCCCGAGCGCGCGCGGGAGATCGCGGTGGTCGGCGGAGCGGGCACGGCCAAGGTCAAGGTCGCCGACCCCGGCTCCTCGCTGGCCGAGGACGTGGCTCGACTCGAGGCGGTGCGTGACGCGATGGGCCCGCAGGCCCGGATCCGCGTCGACGCGAATGCCGCCTGGAGCCGCGTCGAGGCGCTCGCCGCGATCCCGGTCCTCGACCGCGCCGCGGGGGGCCTCGAGTACGTCGAGCAGCCCGTCGCGACGCTCGAGGACCTCGCGGCCGTGCGACGCGGTGTCGACGTCCCGATCGCGGCCGACGAGCTCGTCCGTCGCGCCGAGGACCCGCTGCGCGTGGCCCGCGCGGGCGCCGCGGACCTGCTCGTGATGAAGGTCCAACCGCTCGGCGGGATCCGCCGCTGCCTCGCCCTGGCCGAGGCCGCCGGGCTGCCCGTCGTCCTCTCCTCCGCGCTCGAGACCAGCATCGGGCTGTCCGCGGGGGTCGCCGCGGCCGCGGCGCTGCCGACCCTTCCCTTCGCCTGCGGGCTGGCCACGGGCGCTCTCCTGACCGCGGACGTGGCCGCTCCCGCCCTGCGCGCCGTCACCGGCTCCCTGCCCGTCGGCCGACCCGTCCCCGACGAGGGCCTGCTCGCGGAGGCGGGCGCCGACGCGGACCTCGCTGGGCGCTGGCAGCGCCGCCTCGACGCCTGTGCCGCCCACGCCCTCCCGCTACCCTGACGTGATGACCGCACCCGAGGAGATCCCCGACCGCATCGACACCCCCGGGCCGGTCGGCTCCGGCGCGGTCGAGGAGGCCACGGCGATCCTGCGCGCTCTCGTGGCCCTCGGCGTGCGCGACCTCGTGATCGCCCCCGGGTCCCGCAGCGCCCCCTTCGTCTACGCCCTCCAGGACGAGCAGCTGGCGGGGCACCTGCGCGCCCACGTGCGGATCGACGAGCGCGCGGCCGCGTTCACGGCGCTCGGCATCTCCCGTGCCGATCCCCGGCACCCCGGCGCCGTCGTGACCACCTCCGGGACCGCGACCGCTCACCTCCACGCCGCGGTGCTCGAGGCCCACCACGCCGGGGTCCCGCTCCTCGTCCTCACCGCGGACCGGCCCGCCGAGCTGCGCGACACGGGCGCCAACCAGGCCACGCACCAGGCGGGGCTCTACGGTGACGCCGTGCGCTGGGCCTCCGACCTGCCCGCCCCCGCGGCCGAGGGGGCGACCGCCGCAGAGCTGCGGACCGCCGTGAACTCGACCGCCCGAGCCGTGGCCGCCGCGACGGGGGAACGGCCCGGGCCCGTGCACCTGAACGTCGGTCTGCGCGACCCGCTGACCCCTCGCTCCGCGCCCGGGCCCGCCGAGACGCCGGGGATCGTCGTCACCCGGCGGGTGGCGCCCTCCGCCGTGCCCGGGGTGCCGATCCCGCTGACGGGACGCACGATCGTGGTCGCCGCCGACGGCGCCGGTCCGGACGCCCGGGCCTTCGCGGAGCGCCACCGCCTGCCGCTCCTGGCGGAGCCCTCGTCGGGCGCCCGCGCCGGTGACGCGATGATCGCCGGCTACCCCGAGCTGCTGCACCAGGTGATGGCGAGCGCCGACCACCCGCTGCGCCCCGACCGCGCCGTCGTGTTCGGCCATCCGACCCTGTCGCGTCCCGTCGTCTCCGGCCTGCTGGGCGCCGATGACGTCGACGTGATCGTCGTCGACCGGGCCGGCACGTGGCCCGACGCGTCCCGGCGGGCCCGCCGGGTGGTGCCCGCCGCCGTCGGCGAGGAGACCGAGGAGGTCGCCGAGCGCCAGCAGCGCTTCCTCGCCGCCTGGCGCGCCGAAGCCCCGCCCGCCTCGGCCGGAACCTGGCAGGCCCGTGCGGCGCTCGCCGTGTGGGCGGCGAGCGGCCCCGACGACGTGCTCGTGGTGGGCTCCTCGAGCACCGTCCGTGACCTCGAGCAGCATGCCCCCGCCACGGCGGCCACGATCGTCGCCAACCGCGGTCTCGCCGGCATCGACGGCATGGTGTCGACCGCCTCCGGTTACGCCCTCGCCCGCCGCCGCGCGGCCGGGCGCGTGCGCGTGCTCGTCGGCGACCTCACCGCGCTGCACGACCTGACCGGGCTCCTCATTGGCCCCGACGAGGTCGAGCCCGAGCTGGACATCGTGGTCCTCGACGACGACGGCGGCCGGATCTTCTCGGGGCTCGAGCATGCCGCGGCCCCGCCCGCCGTGCTCCGCCGCTTCTTCACGACGCCACACGGCGTCGACCTCACGGGAGCCGCGAACGCGCTGGGGGTGCCGGCGCGGCTCGTGGACGCCGACGGCCTGGCGGACGCTCTGGTCGAGCCCGCCTCGGGGCGCCGGATGCTCGTGGTCCAGGAATCTGTCAGCGCAGTCCCCCAAATCCCCTGAGATCGTGTGGTCTGCTGTGGCCGCGCGGGGGACCCCCGCCCTCGTTCGATCACAGGAGCCGTGCCATGACCACCGATCCGTCCTCGCCGTCGCCGCAGCCCGGTCCCTCCGCGTCGGGTGCCACTTCCCCCGACGAGCACGTCACGGCGCCGTACCCGGTGTGGCCGACGGCCTCCGGCAGCGACGGGGCCGCGTGGTCCGACCGCTCCATGGCCGACGGGCGGAGCGCGCCGTACGGAGGCCCCGCATCGTCCGGGGCGCCCGCGAACGTGGCCACGGGCCCGGCCTCGGGGACCTCGGCGCGCCGCCGCGGGCCCTCCTGGCCGGGCGTCATCGCCCTCGTCGCCGCCGGCTGCGTGCTGAGCACCGCCGGGACGCTCGGCGCCGTCGCCGGCTACGACGCCCTCGCGGACGCCGGCGCCGCGAGCGCGTCCTCGAGCGCCTCGACGGGTGCGCACAGCGGCTCCTCTGCGAGCTCCTCGGCTCCGGCCGCGGCGAGCGGTGACGACTGGGAGTCCGTGGCCGCCGCGGTGTCGTCGAGCACCGTCGCGATCGAGGTCGCGACGGCCGGCGGAGCCGCCGAGGGGACCGGCATCATCCGCGACGACAAGGGCGACATCATCACCAACAACCACGTCGTCGCCGGCGCGAGCACCATCACGGTCACGCTCTCCGATGGCCGCGCGTACTCGGCCCGCCTGGTGGGGACCGACCCGAGCACCGATCTCGCCGTGATCCGCCTCGACGCGCCGCCCTCGGGCCTGACCCCGGCCACCTTCGCCGACTCCTCGGACATCTCCGTGGGCGCCCCCGTGATGGCCGTCGGCACCCCGCTCGGCCTCGAGAACACCGTCACGACCGGCATCATCTCGGCCGTGCACCGGCCCGTCACGACGCTCGGGGAGGCCCAGGACCAGTCCGACGCGGCCTACACCTCGGCGCTCCAGACCGACGCGGCCATCAACCCCGGCAACTCGGGCGGCCCGCTCGTCGACTCCGCGGGCCAGGTCATCGGCGTCACGTCCTCGATCGCCGGCCTCGCCACGGCGGACTCCGCGACCCAGTCCGGCAGCATCGGCCTCGGCTTCGCGATCCCCTCGAGCACCGTCACCCTCATCACCGACCAGATCCTCGCCGACGGCGCCGCCCAGCACGCGCAGCTCGGGGTCACCGCGTCCGACGGGACGCAGGAGAAGGACGGGGCGACCTACAGCGGCGCCCAGGTGCGCTCGGTCGTCGGCGGCGGAGCCGCAGCCCAGGGCGGCATCCGCGAGGGCGACCTCATCGTCGACGTCGACGACGTCCCGACCGACGGGGCCGCCGCGCTCACCGCCTACGTGCGCTCGCTCGCCGTCGGCTCCCAGCACACCGTGACGGTGCTGCGCGACGGCGCCGAGCAGGACGTGACGGTCACCCTCACGCGCGCGAGCTGACACCTCGCAGGGCCGAGAGCACGGGACGGGTCTTGGCGAGGGCCTCGGCATGCTCGAGCACGGGGTCCGAGCCCTCGACGATCCCGCCACCGGCCTGCAGGCGCACCGTGTCGGGGCCGAGCACGTGGGCCATGCGCAGGGCGATGGCCCACTGCCCGTCGCCGCTCGCGTCCATCCAGCCGACCGGGGCCGCGTAGCCGCCGCGGTCGTGCGCCTCGAGCTCGGCGATGATCGCGTCGGCGTCCTCGCGCGGCGTGCCGCTCACCGCCGCCGAGGGGTGCAGCGCCGCGGCCACGTCGAGGCTCGTGACCCCCTCGCGCAGGCGCGCGGAGACGTCGGAGGCCAGGTGCTCGAGACCCGGCAGGCGCAGCACGAAGGGCTCGGGCGAGGCCTCGACGTCGTGGGCGACCTGCGTGAGACGGCTCGTCACGGAGTCGAGGGAGAAGGCGTGCTCGGCGCGTTCCTTGGTGTCGGCACGGAACGCGCGGCGATCCTCCTCGGCGAGCTCCGCGCCCTCGGCGACGGGCCGGGTCCCGGCGAGCACGCGGCTGAACACCCGCCCGTGCTCCGTCTGGGCGAGCATCTCGGGGCTCGCACCGAGCACGTCGCTCGCCGCGTACACCCACGTCGAGGCGTAGGTCTCGGCCAGGCGCCGCACGAGCGCGGCCCGCTCGACGGGCTCGGACAGGGTGACGGTGCTCGTCTCGGAGAGCACGACCTTCTGCGCCTCCCCGGCGCGGATGCGCTCGATCGCCCCCGCCACCAGGCCCTGGTACTCGCGGGGGGTGTGGTCCGGCTCGATCTCGACCTGGGCGGGCGATGCGACCGGCGTCGAGCCGAACAGGTCGCGCCAGTCGGCGGGGAGCGGGGCGGGGCGCCCACGGACACGAGGGTGAGGAACGCCTCGCCCTCGCTCACGCCGAGGATCGCCTGCGGGACCACGAGCACCGACTCGCGCGGCGAGGTCGCGGCGTACGAGAACGAGCCGAGCGCCACCAGGCCGGTGCCGCGCACCCGCACCTCGTCCTCGACGACCGCGCGCTCGGCGAGCGCGCGGAACGAGCGGGAGGCGTCGGAGAAGCGCGAGGGACCGACGGCGGTCAGCCGCACGGCCTCGCCGAGCCCGAGGAGGCCCTGGCGGTGATGGATCCAGGCGGCAGTGATCGCGGCCGGGATGTGCGCGAGCAGGTCGACGTCGTCGTCGATCCGCTCGGTCCGCACGTACACCGGCTCGGTCGGGGCCGGGCCGGGGGGAACGAGAGGCGCCCCGGCCGGGACGGCGGGGCGCGGGGGCTGTGGCGTGCTCATCACCGGCCATTATGCGACACGCGCCTTCGCGGCTGGACTTGGACGGGAGCGGAGACCAGCATGGACGGGTGCGAGCGGCCGACCCCGTCCCGGGGCGCCCCGCCTCCCCCCGAGCACCAGGAACGGACGGTCCCGTCGTGACGGCCAACAGCCCCGATCGCATCTCCTCGCCCTGGGTGATGGGTGCCGTCGCGGCGCTGACGTCGCTCGTGATCGCGTGCGCCCTCGGCGTCGTCCCCGCCCTCGCCGCCGAGCTCGTCGCCGCCCGTTCGTCGTTCGGCGCGCTCGGCGCGGTCCTGCTCGGCATCGACGCCTTCGTGCTCGGCCATGGCGGGAGCGTGCAGCTGGCGGACGGGCCGATCGAGGGCACCGTGCACCTCGCGCCCCTCGGCCTCACCGCCCTGTTCGTGCTGAGCGCAGCGGCGTCGATGCGCCGCATGGGCCGTGCCCTCTCGCTCGTGCGCACCGACGGCGCCCTGCGGGCCGGAGCCATGCGCGACGTGGCCGTCACCGTGACCGTCTTCGTGCTCGTGTACGCCGTCGGCGGCGGGGTGCTCGCCTCGATCGGGCGCAGCCCGACCGTGCATCCGGTCGTGTCGACCGCCGTGATCGGCTGCGCCCTGGTCGCCGTCGTCGGCGCGATCGCCGGGGTCCTGTGGTCCCTGCGCCGCCGCGCCGCCGCGGGGGTCCCGGCCGTGCGGATCCTGGACCTGCTGCCCGCCCCGTACGACGCCGCCGCGCGCGGCGCCGCGATCGCCCTGCTCGGGCTCGCGGCCGTCTCGACCCTCACGGTCGTCGGCGCCCTCGTGCTCGGCTTCTCGCAGGCGCGCGCGATCTGGGAGCAGCTCGACCCCGGGATCGTCGGGGGCATCGTGCTGCTGCTGCTCCAGCTGGCCCTCCTGCCCACGTTCTCGCTGTGGGCGCTCGCAGCGCTCCTGGGCGGCCACTTCACCGTGGGGGTGGGCGCCCCGGTCTCGCTCGGCGCCTCGGACCCCGGGGTGCTGCCCGCTGTCCCCCTGCTCGCGGTGCTCCCCGGGCCCGGCCACGCTCCCGGGTACGCCTGGCTCCTGCTGATCCTCCCGGTCGCGGCGCTCGCCGCCGGCGCGACCGCCGTCGTGCGCGAGGTCGCCGGCAGCCCCCTGCGCACCCGTGCCGCCACGTGGGGCTCCTACGCGGGCGCCGTGCTGGTCGCGGTGCTGCTCCTGCTGGCGCTCGCGGGCGGGGGCATCGGCACCGAGCGGCTCCGCGAGATCGGCCCCGCGCTCTCGTCGGTGACCCTCCCGCTGCTCGGGATGATCGTCGGCACGCTCGGCCTCGCTCTCCTCGTGTTCGACTCGCCCGCGATCGGCTGGGTGCGGTCGGGCGTCGGGGGCCTGCGCGCGCGCGTCGAGCGCGCCGAGGCGCGCGAGCGCGGAACGGAGCCGGCGTCCCAGCGTGCCGCGGCGGAGGAGTCCGCGGAGGGGCCCACCGCCGTGCCGAGCGCCGGGACCGGCGAGCGCGACGCGGCCGACCCGGACGGCGACGAGACGTCCTCCGAGGGCCGTGACGCCGCCGTCAGGGGCCCAGCAGGGCGCTGATCCGCTCGGTGATGGCGGTCGTCCCCTGCTCGCGGCACTGCGTGAGCGAGGCCTCGGTCAGGGCGTCGTGCTGGCACTCCTGCAGCTCGTGGAGCGGGCCGTAGAAGATCCCGGACAGCAGGGTCGAGCCCAGCAGGACGAGGCACGCGGGGATCCCGACGAAGGCGGTGAACACGGCGGTCCCGCGCTGTCCGGCGCGCCATCCCCGCGTCATGACCTGCACGAGCAGCACGATCACGACGACGCCGACGACCCCCGCGGCGAGCGCGTACGGCAACGGTGCGAGCAGCAGCGCCCACGCCACGAGCATCGCGATCGACAGACGTCCGAGGGTGCGGCGATAGGTGCGCAGACGGTCGTCGTCGCGGCGGGGCGAGGGCATGGTCACGCCCCCATTGTGCCGTGCGGGACGCGCGCGCTCCGCCGCTCTCGCGGGGCTGGAACACCCTGCTCGCCGAGCCCGGATTCCCGTACCCTGGGCACGTGACAGACGCCTCCCCGGTCCCCGTCGCCGTGCTCATCTCCGGCACGGGGTCCAACCTGGCCGCGCTCCTGGCCGCCGCGGCCCGCCCTGGCGCCCCGTTCGTCGTGTGCGGCGTCCTCGCCGACACCGACGCGCCCGGTCTCGACCACGCCCGCCGCGTCGGCATCCCGACCGCCGTCGTCCCGCTCGCGGACTTCCGCGACCGGGCCGCGTGGGACGAGGCGCTCGCCGCCGCCGTCCTCGCCCTGCACCCCCGCCTGGTCGTGCTCGCCGGGTTCATGCGGCTCGTCGGGCCCCCGCTGCTCGAGGCCTTCCCTCACGCGATCATCAATACCCACCCCGCCCTGCTGCCCTCCTTCCCGGGGGCGCACGGGGTGCGCGACGCCCTCGCGTACGGGGTCAAGGTCACGGGCGCCTCGGTCATCGAGGTCGACGCGGGCGTCGACACCGGGCGCATCCTCGCCCAGCAGGCCGTCGCCGTGCGCGCCGACGACACCGAGGCGGCGCTGCACGAACGCATCAAGGAGGTCGAGCGCGCCATGCTCGTCGACGTCGTGACCACTCTGACCTCGTCCTCGTCGACCTCCGCGCCCCCGCAGCCGCCGTCCCGGACGACGGCGCCGTGACCAGCCGCCGCCCCCACCCCTCTCGAGGAGAACCGTGACCGATCGCCAGAGCATCCGCCGAGCCCTCGTCTCCGTCTACGACAAGACGGGCCTGCTCGAGCTCGCCCGTGACCTCGCCGACGCCGGCACCGAGATCGTCTCGACGGGATCGACCGCCGCGACGATCCGCGACGCCGGGATCGCCGTGACCGACGCCGCCGACGTGACCGGTTTCCCGGAGATGCTCGACGGCCGTGTCAAGACCCTCCACCCACGCCTCCACGCCGGCATCCTCGCCGACCGCCGGCTCGCGTCCCACCGCGAGCAGCTCGCCGCGCACGACATCGCGCCCGTCGATCTCGTCGTCGTCAACCTGTACCCCTTCGAGGAGACGGTTGCCGCGGGCGGGAGCTTCGACGAGACCATCGAGAAGATCGACATCGGCGGCCCCTCGCTGGTGCGCGGCGCGGCCAAGAACTTCGCGTCGGTCGCCGTCGTCGTCGACCCCGAGGACTATGCCCGGGCGGGCCGTGCCGCGAAGGCTGGCGGCTTCTCGCTCGCCGAGCGCCAGGAGCTCGCGACCGTCGCCTTCACGAGGACCGCCGAGTACGACGCCGCGATCAGCGACTGGATGCTCACGCGCCTCGAGGAGAGCGCCGAGCAGGACGACGAGAGCGACGCCGCGGCCGCCGCCGAGGCGGGCGGCTCGGACGCGTTCCTGCTCGAGATGGACGACGCCGAGGCCGCCGAGGCGGGGCTCACCACCCTGCGCTACGGCGAGAACCCGCACCAGCGCGCCCGCGTCGCCGTGATCGACGACGACGCCCCGGGCCTCGCGGGGGCCGAGCAGCTCGGCGGCAAGGCCATGAGCTACAACAACTACGTCGACGCCGACGCCGCGGCGCGGGCGGCCTTCGACCACGACCGGCCGTGCGTCGTCGTCATGAAGCACAACAACCCGTGCGGCGTCGCCGAGGTCGGCGAGGGCGAGGACATCGCGCGGGCCCACGCGCGTGCCCACGCGACCGACCCGGTCTCCGCCTACGGTGGCGTGATCGCCGCCAACCGGCCCGTCACGCTCGCCCTTGCCCAACAGGTCAAGCCGGTGTTCACCGAGGTGATCCTCGCCCCGGGCTACGACGACGAGGCGCTCGAGCTGCTGCGCACCAAGAAGAACCTGCGGATCCTGCGGATCGCCGAGCGGCCCCGCGGTGGCGTCGAGATCCGCCAGATCTGGGGCGGCTCGCTCGTGCAGGACGCCGACGCGATCGACGCCTCCGGCGACGACCCGCAGACCTGGACGCTCGTCGCCGGGCCTGCCGCCGACGAGCGGACCCTCGCCGATCTCGCCTTCGCGTGGCGTGCCATCCGCGCGGTGAAGTCCAATGCGATCCTGCTCGCCGCCGACGGCGCCGCGGTGGGCATCGGCATGGGCCAGGTCAACCGCCTCGACTCGTGCCGCCTCGCGGTCGAGCGCGCCAACGCCCTCGGCGCGCACGCCGAGGGCGAGGACGCCCCCGAGCGGGCTCGCGGCGCGGTCGCCGCCTCCGACGCGTTCTTCCCCTTCGCCGACGGACCGCAGATCCTGATCGACGCGGGAGTGCGGGCGATCGTCCAGCCCGGCGGCTCGATCCGCGACGACGAGGTGGTCGCCGCGTGCGAGCGGGCCGGGGTGACGATGTATCTGACCGGCACCCGTCACTTCGCCCATTGACCGACCGCGCCGCGGCCGCTGAAGGAAGGAACCCCATGACGCCATCGAAGACGCCGGACGTCCCCGACAACCAGAGCCTGCGCGAGTTCATCGAGCAGCTGCGGGACGAGGGGTACACGGTCGCCGACGGGCACACGCCCGACCCCGATCTCATCGATCCGCGCGGCAACCCGGTCTACACCTGGCAGGAGGGGTACCCGTACGAGACGCGGATGGACCGCGACGCCTACGAGATCGAGAAGTACCGCCTGCAGATCGAGCTGCTGAAGTACCAGTACTGGCTCGAGGACAACGGCAAGAAGGCGATCATCATCTTCGAGGGGCGCGACGCGGCGGGCAAGGGCGGCACCATCAAGCGCTTCACCGAGCACCTGAACCCGCGGACCGCCCGCACCGTCGCCCTCAGCAAGCCGAGCGACCGCGAGCTCGGCCAGTGGTACTTCCAGCGCTACATCCAGCACCTGCCCACGGACGGCGAGATCGTCCTGTTCGACCGCTCCTGGTACAACCGGGCGGGCGTCGAACGGGTCATGGGCTTCTGCACCGACGAGCAGTACGAGACGTTCATGAACCAGGCACCCCAGTTCGAGCGGATGCTCGTGGAGTCCGGCATCCACGTCACCAAGTTCTGGTTCTCGGTGTCCCAGAAGGAGCAGCGCACCCGGTTCGCGATCCGTCAGCTCGACCCGGTGCGCCGCTGGAAGCTCTCGCCGATGGACCTCGAGTCGCTCGGCCGCTGGGAGGACTACACGGTCGCCAAGGAGGAGATGTTCCGGCGCACCGACAAGAAGTACGCGCCGTGGACGATCATCCGCTCGAACGACAAGAAGCGGGCGCGCGTCAACGCGATGCGCTTCTTCCTCTCGCAGTTCGAGTACGAGGGCAAGGATCGGGGCGTCGTCGGCACCCCGGACCCCCGGCTCGTGATGCGCGGCAAGAAGGAGGAGGCCGACGAGTGAGCGTCGGGTCCTGACACAGCGCACCGGGCGACGCCCCCGCCCCTCCGGTCGGAGGAGCGGGGGCGTCGTACCGAGGAGGGCGGGCCCGAGATAGCCCGCTCAGGCGCCGGTCGAGGCGCTCGGCGACGTGCTCGCAGAGGTGTCCGGGGCCTCGCCGC
Organism: Brachybacterium sp.; assembly: GCA_032101665.1. GTDB lineage: Bacteria > Actinomycetota > Actinomycetes > Actinomycetales > Dermabacteraceae > Brachybacterium. The sequence goes on from DAMDHZ010000020.1 coordinate 32,933, forward strand.
CGCCATCGCTCGCCGGAGGTTCGGGCGGTGCGATCTCATGGGTGATCAGACCCACCATGTAGTGCTTGCCGGCCCACATCTGGTTCTGTCCCAGTTCCGAGCACGTCAGCAGGGTGAAGTCGTTCTCGCCGAGCCAGTCGAGGATCTGCGGGACGGACTCGACGCTCGTCGGGTGGATCTCGTGCATGAGGGCGATGCTGCCGCGCCGGGCGCCGTCCTGGACGGCCGCGATGTTCTTGGCGACGTTCCGGGTCTTCCAGTCCAGGGTGTCGAGGTCCCAGATCTGGGCGCTCTGCCCGAGCGACCCGAGCTCCTCGTCGACCCGGTCGTTGCGGGCGCCGTAGGGCGGACGCATGACGAAGGGGGCGCGACCGGCGGCCTTGGCGATCTCCTCGGTCGGCTTCACGCACTGGTCGGTGAGCTTCTGGCCGGACAGGGCCGAGAGCTGCTTGTGGGACCACGAGTGGGAGCCCACCTCGAAACCGTTGGCGGCTGTCCTCGCGCACCATTCGGGATAGGCCTGCACGCTCGTCCCGATCATGTAGAACGTCGCGGCCGCGCGGTGTGAGTTGAGGGCGTCGCGCAGCGTCTGGTTCTTGTCGGGGTCGGGGCCGTCGTCGAAGGTCAGGGACATGGCCTTGAGGCGCGTCGCATCGGGTGCCGTGACGCTCGAGGGTCGCACGCCCGGTCCCGAGAGGGGCGCGAGCTGCGCGACGGGGCCCGCGCCGTCGCCGTCCCGCGCGCGGGACGGGGCGGGTACGGAGGGTGGGAGGACGTACGTCTTGTCACCGTTCGTGGAACCCTCGCCGGGCACGGTCACGGTCGACGGGTCGAAGGCCGCGGGGGAGGCCGAGGCCGCGAGCACGGCGGCGCCGTCCTCGGACAGCAGCGGCGTGGCGGTCGCGGCGTCGATCGTGAGCTCGACCGCGGCGCGCCCGTCGTTCACGGTCACCGCGGGGAACAGCAGGTGCAGGTCACCGTCGGCCGCGAAGACCATCGCGGGGCCGTTGCCCCACGGGCGGGGCTGTTCCTGCAGGGCCGAGGCGACCGAGCCGGCATCGAGCCCGTCGACGTCGGCGGCGGCGCTCGCGGCCGCCTTCTCGAGCTCGGCCCACCGCTCCGGCGCGATCAGGCCCGGTGACGTGAAGGGGTGGTCGCCGCCGCCGCGGTAGTAGACGGTGCACGGAGCCTCCCCGGAGGCGTCCCGGTGCCGCAGGAGGGCGCCGATCGTGTCGGCGGAGGCCAGGAAGATCGTGCCCGTCACGGACAGGTCGGTCGCGGGGGCGCCGGAGTAGACGTGCTCGCGCAGGATCTTGTTGACGGACATGTCGAGAGCCTCGGACAGGCCCCGGGCCCCGGCCACGCGCGGGAAGGACACGCTCTGGGGCTCGGACAGCTGCGACAGGTCGACGGTCGAGGTGTCCGGCACGTTCGCGGAGAGGTCGGTGAGCGTCGAGACGACGGGCGGGGGCGTGGTCTCGGTGGGGGAGCCGCCGAGGGGCCCGCCGCCGTCGGAGCTCCCGCTGCCGTCGTGGTCGAGCCCCGACCAGACCGCCGCGGCCCCGCCGCCGACGGCGAGCACGCCCAGGGCGCCGGCACCGATCAGCAGACCGCGACGCGGCGTGCCCCGCCCCTCGGAGCCCTCGGCACCCTCCGTGCGCTGGTGGCGTCCTCCTGACGGCGTCATGCATCCTCCTGGTCCTCGGTGTCCCCGTGTGTGCGGCGGGTCCTCGGGCGTCATGGTCCCCGATGCCCGACCGCCGCGCACGACCCTACGCCCCCCTCGCCGACGAACTGGGCTCGACGGCCCCGCCCGTGTCCCGGAGGCATCCCGGAGAGGCGGGGCACCGAACGGTCACCCCTCGGCGTCGTCCTGGACGGGGTGCTGGGAGACCTCGCCGGAGTCCGTGGCGCTGCCGTCGAGGACCGGGATGGTGCCGGTCGCGGTCGGGCGGTGCGGTGCGGTCATCATGGCGGGGCTCAGCAGGCGGTCGAGGTGGGCGCGATCCAGCAGACCACGCTCGATCACGAGGTCGGCGACGGGTCGTCCGGTGCGGAGCGCCGCGGAGGCGATCTCGGTCGAGGCGGCGTACCCGAGCACGGGGACGAGCGCCGTGACGAGCCCGATCGAGGAGCGCACGTAGTCGTCGAGCACCTCGGTGTTGGCCGTGATGCCCACGATGCAGTGCTGGGTGAGGGTGCGCATGGCCCGGGTCATGACGCGCATGGACTCGAGCACGTTGTAGGCGATCACGGGCTCGAAGGCGTTCAGCTGGAGCTGTCCGGCCTCGGCCGCGAAGGTCACGGTCAGGTCGTTGCCGATCACCTCGAACGCGACTTGGTTGACCACCTCGGGGATCACCGGGTTCACCTTGCCGGGCATGATCGACGAGCCGGGCTGGACGGCGGGCAGGTTGATCTCCCCGAGCCCCGCACGGGGTCCCGAGGACAGCAGGCGCAGGT
>DAMDHZ010000021.1:0-967 GCA_032101665.1 Brachybacterium sp.
ACAGATATCCCGACGGGTATCGCATGGAAGGCGAGGGGCCTGACGCGCCCGGCGGTCACCCGCCCCCTCCCGACGACCCCGGACCACCACCCTTCTGACCCGAACCCCGCCGACCACCCCGACCGCCCGCTCGTCGCCGCTCTCCGCCGGGCACGCGCGGTGGCTAGGGTGGAAGGAGTCGAGCTGGAGGTGGACCATGACGCATCCCTGGGCACCGATCGCCCGCGAGCCGCGGACCGTTCCCTGGCCGTGGACCCTGCTGGAGGCGCTGCTGGGTGCTGGAGCCGTCGGCATCCTGATCGGCGCGTTCCCGCTCGGGCTGGCCGGCACGGCGATCGGTTTCGCGGTGCTGCTCATCGCGCTCATCGTGGTCGACGGGACCGTGCGCACCCGCTACGCGGGCATCGGCCTCGAACGATCGCTCCCCCAGCTCATCGTGCTCGGCTTCCTCGTCCTGCTCGTCGTCGTGCTGCTCAGCGTCCTGCCCGACATCCGCACCCCCGTGGAATCCGCCGCTGTCGTGGTCGGCGCGGCGGTGCTGCTGTTCGGCGTGCTGCGCTGGGACCAGGCCCGCCAGGTCGCGCGTGCTCGTGCTCTCGCCGCTCAGCGTGATCAGAAGCCGGAGGACGAGCAGCGCCTCGGCCCACGGGACTGAGGGCTCAGCGCTCGCGGCGCCACGGGCACCTCAGGCCCCATCGTCGCTCGCGGCCACGGTGCACGCCTCCGAGTCGACGGTGCCGCGCACACCGATCTCGGCCTGCCCCTTGGAGCGGAACTCGAACTCCATCGTTCCCCGGGTCGAGCTCGCGGAGAGCCAACCCCCGTCCCCGCCGCTCGGGGCGGCGAGCGTCGGCCACCCGCGCCCCTCGAGCACCGGGTTCAGGGCGTCGGCGATCTGCTGGGGCGTGCCCCGCTCCGATCCGAGAAAGGCGTCGCATCGCCGGGTGACGGTCGCATAGGTGCACCG
>DAMDHZ010000021.1:977-34558 GCA_032101665.1 Brachybacterium sp.
ACCGGCCACCCGCCGCGACGGCACGCTCCGGGTCGCCATCTCTCCAGGTGAGCGCCGCAAACGCCTCCGAGAGCGCCTCCTCGGCGGCGGCCAGGAGCTCGCGGGCCTCGGGGATCGCGGTCTCGGCGGGGAGCGGCGTCCCCGTCGCCGTCGGATCGTCCGGCGGCCCCGGCGTCGCGCCCTCGCACCCTGCCAGGACGGCGGGGAGCGTGGCGATCGTCAGCAGGACGGCGCGACGCGACGACGGCGCCATGCGGGCTCCTCCTGTCGACGATGGGGCGTTGTCCCCGTTCCGCTTCCCCCGGTCCGACCCTAGACTCCAGGCCACCCCTTCCCTGTCGGTGGCCCGCCACGATCCCCGGAGACCGCCATGCCCTTCCTCGGTTGCGATGTCGACACGTTGCGCGCCTGGTCCGTCGCGGCCCGGCGCGATGCGCGGACCCTGGGCGAGCGTCTCGCAGGGTTGCGCTCGGCCGTCACCTCCGTCGACTGGGTCGGACCCGACCGGGATGCGTTCGACGCGGTGTTCTCCTCGCGCGTCGAGAGCGCGTGCGGCACGGCGGCCGCCCGGCTCATGGAGATCTCGACGGAGGCCGCTCAGGAGGCCGATCAGCAGGATCGGGCGAGCGGCACCGGAGCGGACGGGAGCGGCGGTCGCGGCGCTCAGGGCGGCGGCGACGGGAATTCGCCCGGCGAGACCGATCAGAGCGGTCCGCCGGTCCCGGTGCCCGACGACGTCCGACAGCAGATCGATGACCCGACCGTGATCGTGCAGAAGGCGATTGACATCAAGTAGGGCAGCATGGGCGACTGCTTCTTCCTGGCCTCGCTCGCAGCGACCGCGCAGACGAACCCCGAGTTCATCGAGCAGAACATCTGGTTCTCCGACGGGAAGTACCACGTCCAGGGTGGCGGCTTCGCCCAGGATGCGATGCCGACCATCACCGGGCGCCCGACGCGCACCGCCGACGACGAGCCGTCCTTCGACGACCTCCGGTCCGAGTTCGAGCGGGGGAACGTGGTGGTGGCCGACACCGCTCCGCGCGGCGGGGACGACGGCGGCTGGTGGGACATCGTCAACAACGACGACGGTCCCGTGCCGCGTGACACCGTCTCGCGCCACCAGTACGTCGTCCGGGGCTTCACCGAGGATGGCCGGATCATCATGCAGAACCCGTGGGGACCGGACGGCGGCTACGAGAGGGACGACGACGTGTTCAAGCCCGGGCAGCTCGTGTTCACGGAATCGGAGTACCGCGAGCGCTTCGAGAACGTGACGATCACCGAGGACCCGGACACCTCGAACCCGGTGCAGCCGGCCGTCGTGCCCTGAACGGGGCCCGCGCGATCAGCCCACGATGATCTCGGTCCTCCCTCGCTGCGCACCGTGATGGTGGCGCCGTCCAGGCGGCCGACCGCCTCCAGCCAGCCACCCTCGCCCGCACCGGCAGGGGCGGCCAGCTCGATCCCGGCGGTCGCGAACGCCGCCGTCGCCTCCCGGCGGAAGTCGGCCGGCGTGGATCCGTCGCGGCCCACGTACCGATCGTTCACGAGCATCGGCCCGTACGAGCGCTCCTCCTCGCCGCCCTCCGGCCGCGTCGCTTCCCATGCGGGCAGGTCGAAGGCGTGCCGCAGGTGCTCGGCGACAGCGCTCACCGCGGCCTCGATCGTCGTGTCCTCCGGCATGGTGCTCCCCCGCTCGTCGATCCGAATGGGCTCCAACGTAGGGCCGGTGGGCCCGAGCCCTCGGTCGGGCTCGGGCGGTCCTGCTCCGCGCCTCACACGAACGCGCCGACCCCCGTCACCCGGCGCCCGACGATCAGGGACTGCATCGTGTCGGTGCCCTCGTAGGTGTGCAGCGCCTCGACGTCGGCCATGTGTCGGATCACGTGGTTCTCGAGCAGGATCCCGCTGCCACCCAGCAGGTCGCGCGCGTCGGCGGCGACCGCGCGGGCGCTGCGGGTGTTGTGCACCTTGGCGAGCGACGCCTGCTCGGGGGTGAGCGCACCCGCGCCCTCGAGCTCGGCGAGCCGCCTGCAGTACAGGGCCATCGCGGTCAGCGTCTGCAGCATCGTCGCGAGGCGCACCTGCACGTGCTGGGCCTTGGCGAGGGGACGGCCGAACTGGATCCGGGTGCGGGCATGCTCGAGCGCCGCCTCGTGGCACGCGATCGCATGCCCGAGCGCGCCCCAGGCCACACCCGCGCGGGTCGCATGCAGCACCGTCGAGGTGTCCTTGAAGGAGCGTGCCCCAGGCAGCCGTGAGGCGAGAGGCACGCGCACGTCGTGCAGGCGGATGTGCGCCTGATGGATCGCGCGCAGCGACACCTTGCCGCGGATCACCTCGGCCTCGTACCCCTCGCGGTCCTGCTCGACCAGGAAGCCCGAGACCTGGCCGTCGAGCATCTCGTCCTCCGGGTCCTCGATGCGCGCCCACACGACGCTCACGTCCCCGTTCACGCCGTTGCCGATCCAGCGCTTCTGGCCGCTCAGCACCCACTCGTCGCCCTCGCGCCGCGCGCGTGTCTCGAGCGAGACGGAGTCCGAGCCGTGGTCGGGCTCGGTGAGGGCGAAGGCGCCTAGCTCGCGTCCCGTCACGAGCGGCTCGACCCACCGCTCCCGCTGCTCGGGCGAGCCGAGCAGCACGATCGAGCGCAGCGCGAGCCCGCCCTGCACGCCGATCATCGTGCCCACGGAGCCGTCGATGCGGCTCATCTCCATGTTCACGAGCCCGGCTCCGAGCGGTGACAGCGCGCGATGTGCCGGGATCTCGAGCCCGTCGGTCAGCAGGTCCAGCTCACCGAGCCGTCCGATGAGGTCCGTCGGGTACTCCCCCGCGTCCCAGCACTCGTTGAGACGCGGCAGGATCTCGGGCGCGAGCGAACGCGCAGTGCGCCACGCCTCGAGATCCGCCCCGGCCACGTCCGCGAACAGGGCGTAGAAGTCGGTGGTGGGAGCCAGGAGCTCGGCGCCGGTGGTGGCGTCCGGGCAGAGCCCCGGAGCCGGCGGCGCGGTCGGCTCGGTCGGATCTGTCGGCGAGCCGGTCGGATCCGTCATCAGTTCATCCTCTCGACGACGAGGGCCATGCCCTGCCCGCCGCCGACGCACAGAGTCGCCAGACCCACGTGCTGGTCGCGCGAGCGCAGGCCGTTCAGGAGCGTGGTGATCATGCGCGCGCCGGTCGACCCCCACGGGTGCCCGAGCGCGATCGCGCCGCCGTGCACGTTGAGCCGGTCCGGTGGGATGTCGAGGTCCTCGGCGCTCGGGATCACCTGGGCGGCGAACGCCTCGTTGAGCTCGACGAGGTCCACGTCGGCCATCGTCAGGTGGGCGCGCGCGAGGGCCTGACGGGTCGCCTCGACCGGCCCCAGACCCATGATCTCGGGACTCAGGGCGCTCACCCCGGTCGCGACGATCCGGGCGAGCGGCGGGACGCCGAGCGTCTTGGCACGCTCGGCGGACATGACGACGAGCGCCGCGGCGCCGTCCGAGAGCGGGCAGCAGTTGCCCGCGGTCACGGTGCCGTGCTCGCGAAAGGCGGGCTGGAGAGCGGAGACCGCCTCGAGCGTGACACCCGGCCGCGGGGAGTCGTCGGCAGAGACGACGGTGCCGTCGGGCAGGGTGATGGGTGCGATCTCGCGGGCGAAGAACCCGCTCGCGACGGCCTTCTCGGCACGGTTCTGGGATCGCACGGCGTACTCGTCCTGGGCCGCGCGGGACACCTGTCGCACATCGGCGACGTTCTCCGCGGTCTGCCCCATGACGATGTACGGGTCGGGCGCACGGGCGTCGTCGCGCGGATCGTGCCACGGCGTGCGCTCGAGCTCCGCGGCGCGACGCTCGGTGCGCTCCATCGCCTCGGCGAAGTACGGGTTGCGCGCGTCGTCGTCCAGCAGCCGCCCGGTCGAGAAGCTGATCGACTCGACGCCGGCGGAGACGATCACATCGGCCTCGCCGGCACGGATCGCGTGGAACGCGGCACGGGTGGTCTCGAGGCTCGACGCGCAGAAACGGGTGACGGTCGCGCCCGGCATGGAATCGAGACCGAGTCGCACCGCGACGGTGCGGGCGAGGTTGCCGCCCTGATACCCCTCGGGGATCGCGCAGCCGAGCTGCAGGTCGTCGATCTCCCGGGGATCGAGGGCGGGGACCTGGTCGAGGGCGGCCCGGATGGTCTGCGCGGCGAGCTCGTCCGGGCGGATCGAGGCGAGCGATCCCTTCCGGGCGCGGCCGATGGGCGAACGGACGGCGGCGACGATGACGGCCTCGGGCAACTCTGCCTCCTCAGTGCGATCTGTCAGGTTCCTGATACCGAGCGTACTAGCAACCGCCGCCCAGTATTACGCACCCGTAGGTTCGCGTCCAGCGCCCTCCCCCGACCTCAGCTCGCGCGCCGCCCCCAGCTCTCCTGGAAGGCACGGCGGCGCTCGGCCTGCTCGACCGGATCCGGCACGGGCAGCGAGGCGATGAGCTTTCGCGTATACGCGTGCTGAGGGTTCTGCAGCACGTCCGGGCCGTGCCCGGACTCCACCAGCTCGCCCCGGAACAGGACGCCGATCCGGTGGGCGAGGGAGTCCACCACGGCGAGGTCGTGGCTGATGAACAGGGTCGCGAAGCCCAGGCGCGACTGCAGCTGTCGGAACAGCGCGAGCACGGTGGCCTGGACCGACACGTCGAGCGCGCTCGTGGGCTCGTCGGCGATCAGGAGGGTCGGGTCCAGCACGAGCGCCCGTGCGAGCGAGACCCGCTGGCGCTGCCCGCCCGACAGCTCGTGCGGATACCGCCCCGCGTACGAGCCGGGCAGCTCGACCGCGTCGAGGAGAGCCCGCACCCGGTCGCGACGCTCCACCGTCGAGAGCTTCCTCTCGTGGACGACGAGGGGCTCGGCGATGCACTCCTCGATGGTCAGGTGCGGGTTGAAGCTCGTCGCCGGATCCTGGAACACGAACCCGATGCTCTTGCGGGCGGGTCTGAACGTGCGCTCCCGGATCCCGTTCATCTCGTGGCCGAGCACTCGCAGGCTGCCGCCCGTGGCCCGTTCGAGTCCCGCGATGGCGCGGCCGATCGTCGTCTTGCCGGAGCCCGACTCGCCCACCAGCCCGTAGACCTCGCCGGCACGGATCGTGAGGTCGACGCCCGTGACGGCGCGGAACGGCGCGCGGCCCAGGCGCCCGGGGTATTCGATCACGAGATCCCGGGCCTCGACCACGGCCTCCGCCGTGCCGAGCGCCTCGCGTTCGGGGACCGAGAGCGCCGTCCACGCCGAGTCACGGCCGAGGTGCGGCACGGCTCCCAGCAGGGTGCGCGTGTACTCCTCGCGGGGGTGCGCGAACAGCTCGTGCACCTCGGCGCGCTCGATCACGCGGCCGCGGTACATGACGGCGACCTCGTCGGCGAGATCCGCGACGACGCCCATGTTGTGCGTGATGACGATGATCGACGTGCCGAAGCGATCGCGCACGTCGCGCAACAGCTCGAGGATCTCGGCCTGCACGGTGACGTCGAGGGCCGTGGTGGGCTCATCGGCGACGATCAGCTCCGCTCCGAGGGCGAGGGCCATCGCGATCATGATCCGCTGCTTCTGGCCTCCCGAGAACTCATGCGGGAAGCGGTCGAGACGCTCGGCCGCGTCCGGGATGCCGACCGACTCGAGCGCCTCGATCGTGCGCGCACGGATCTGCGTGCGAGAGATCCGCGGGTCGTGCGCGCGCAGCCCCTCCCCCATCTGCCACCAGATCGGGAACACCGGGTTCAGCGCGCTCGAGGGCTCCTGGAACACCATCGACACGTCCTCGCCGCGCACCGCGCGCAGGCGGGCGCCGGACAGGCCGACCACGTCGGTGCCGGAGACGAGGACCGCACCGGACTCGGTCGCGGTCTCGGGCAGCAGGCCCAGGATCGATCGCGCCGTCACGGACTTGCCCGAGCCGGACTCGCCGACGAGGGCGAGGATCCGACCGGGCGCGACCTCGAGGCTCACGCCGTCGACGGCGTGCACGTCGCCGCCGTCGGTCGCGAAGGTGACGTCGAGCCCGCGGATCGACAGACGCGGCGCGCCGGCGTGCTCGGGGACGGTCGAGGTCTCGGTCATGCGCGTGCCCCCTCGGCATCGGCGCCCATGGCGGGGCGCACGGCTCGGCGCCGCCGACGGGTGCGCAGGCGCGGGTCGTTCAGGTCGTTGACGGACTCGCCCACGAGGGTCACCCCGAGCACGGCCAGCACGATCGCGACCCCGGGGAAGAGGCCGGTCCACCAGATGCCTGACGTCGCGTCGGCCATGGCGCGGTTGAGGTCGTAGCCCCACTCCGACGCCGTCGTCGGTTCGATGCCGAAGCCGAGGAAGCCGAGCCCGGCGAGCGTGAGGATCGCCTCGGAGCAGTTCAGCGTGAAGATCAGCGGGAGGGTGCGGGTCGCGTTCCGCAGCAGGTGCGTGCCCATGATGCGCCGGTGGCCGGTGCCGACCACCTTCGCGGCCTCCACGAAGGGCTCGGCCTTCAGGCGCACCACCTCCGCGCGGATCACCCGGAAGTACTGCGGCACGAACACGACGGTGATCGAGATCGCGGCGGCGAGGATGCCACCCCACATGCTCGACTGGCCTCGGGTGATCGCGATCGACATGACGATCGCGAGCAGCAGGGAGGGGAATGCGTACACGGCATCGGCAAGCATGACGAGGATCCGGTCGAGCCAGCCGCCGACGTAGCCGGAGACGAGGCCCAGCACGACGCCCACGAAGAGCGAGGCGACGACGGCGCACGCCATCACGAGGACCGCGGTGCGGGTGCCCCAGATGACGCGGGAGAGCACGTCGAAGCCCGACACGGTGGTGCCCAGCAGGTGCCCCGGGGTGCCCGGCGGAAGCTGGGTCCCGAAGGACTGCCCGTCCGCACTCGTGGCACCGTAGGAGTACGGGGCCACGAGCGGGGCCAGCAGGGCCGTCAGCAGGAGCCCGGCGACGAGGACGAGCCCTGCCACGAGCATGAGGCGCTGGAGGCCGACGCTCCGGCGCAGGTGGCTGATGATCGGCAGGCGCAGGTACCAGGGCCGGCGGGCCTTGTCGGCGGCTCGGGCTCCCTCGGCCTCGAGACCGAGGTCGTGCGAGCCGTTCTCCTCGCCGGGGGGCAGGGGATTCGAGAGAGTCATCTCAGTACCTCACGCGGGGGTCGATGAGCGCGGCCACCACGTCGACCAGGAAGTTGGAGACCGCGACGATCACGGCGAGCAGCATGACGATGCCCTGCACGGCCACGTAGTCGCGGGCCTGCATGTACTGGGCCAGCATGTAGCCCAGCCCCTTCCACTCGAACGTGGTCTCGGTCAGGACTGCGCCGCCCAGCATCATCGCGATCTGCATCCCCATCACGGTCACGATGGGGATCAGCGCGGGCCGCAGCGCGTGCCGGGTCGCCAGGCGCGGCTCCGGGACGCCGCGGGAGCGGGCCGAGTCGATGTAGGGCATCTCGAGGGTGCCGATCAGATTGGTGCGGACCAGGCGCAGGAACACCCCGCCCGTGAGCAGGCCGAGCGCGATCGCGGGCAGCACGGCATGGCTCAGCGCGTCCCCGATGAGGGCGCCGTCGCCCAGGCGCACGGCGTCGAGCAGGTAGAACGGCGAGGGATTGGTGATCCTGCCCATCGTCAGCTCGCCGCGACTCGAGATGCGACCCGCGACGGGCAGCCATCCCAGCTGCACCGAGAACACGAGCTTGAGCAGCAGGCCCACGAAGAACACCGGTGTCGCATAGCCGAGGATCGCGAGGATCCGCAGCAGTGCGTCGGGCCAGCGGTCGCGGAAGCGGGCGGCCAGCATGCCGAGGGGGACGCCGAGCACGAGCGCCACGATCACCGCGTAGACGACGAGTTCGGCGGTCGCCGAGCCGTACGTGATGAGCAGCTGCGTGATCGGCGTGTGGTCGGTGTAGGTCTCCCCGAAGTCCCCTCGCAGCACCCGTCCGAGGTACTCGAGGTACTGCACGATCAGCGGCCGGTCGTACCCGGCCTCGGCCCGGCGCCGGGCCAGTTCCGCGGGGGTCAGACGTCCTCCCTGGGCGGCCGTGATCGGGTCGCCCGTGATGCGCATCAGGAAGAAGACGACGGTCATGAGGATGAAGACGGTCGGGATGATGAGGAGGAAGCGCACCAGGACGTACCGGCCCAGGCCCCCGCCCCGGCGCCGCGTGCGCGGTGGTGGGGCGGGGCTGCTGCCGGGAGCGGCCGGCGCGTCCGATGCGATCGCGGTGCTCACTTCGACAGCGGCACGTAGCGGAACTTGAAGGACGAGTCCAGGGTCACGCCCTGCAGGTCCGCGCTCGAGACCGCGATCTGGGATCCCTGGAGCAGCGGGATCGTGGAGACGGCCGTCGAGACGATGTCCTGGATCTGCTGGAACAGCCCCTCGCGGGCCGCGGTGTCGTCGGTCGAGCGCTGCTGAGCGACCAGCTGGTCGACCTGCGGGTCCGTGTAGTGGTTGGCGAGGAAGTTGTCCGTGATGAAGAACGGCGAGAGGTAGTTGTCGGCGTCGGAGTAGTCCGGGAACCAGCCGAGCTGGTAGGCGGGGTAGACGTCGCTCGTGCGGTCCTTGGAGTACTGCACCCACTCCGTGGACTGCAGGTCGACCTGGAACAGCCCGTCGGCCTCGAGCTGGGATTTCACGGCCGCGTACTCGTCGCCCGAGGACTCGCCGTAGTGGTCCGGGTTGTACTGCAGCGACAGCATGACCGGGACCGCGACGCCCGCGGCGTCGAGGCGGGACTTGGCCTTGGCGGCGTCGGGTCCGCCCTGGCCGTCGCCGTAGTCGTCCTTGAACTGGCTGCCGGCGCCGGGGAGGCCGTCGGGGATGTAGCCGAACAGCGGTGTGTAGGTGTCCTTGTAGACGTCCTTGGCGATCGCGGCGCGGTCGATCAGATCGGCCGCGGCCTGGCGCACCGCCTGCGCCTTGGCGGGGTCGGCCTCGGCGGTCTCGGCGCCGTAGGGCATCGTGTCGAAGTTGAAGACGATGTAGCGGATCTCGCCGCCGGGACCGTCGTGCACGGTGACCTTGTCGTCCTTCTGGAGGGACTCGACATCCGTCGCCGACAGGGAGCGGTAGACGACGTCGACGTTGCCCTGCTGGACGTCGAGCTTCATGTTGTTGGCGTCGGCGTAGTAGGTCGTCGAGATGCTCGCCGTCTTCGGGGCGCCGTACAGGCCCTTGTACCCGTCGAAGGCCTCGTAGGAGACGAGCTCGTTGAGCTTGAACGACGCGATCTGGTACGGCCCGCTGAAGGCCTTGGCCTTGACGATCTCGGCGTCGGGCAGGATCGCGTCGGCGGGGAAGACGCTCGCGTCGACGATGGGGCCGGCGGGGCTCGACAGGACGTAGGGGAAGGTCTGGTCCTTGCCCTCCTTGAGGTGGAAGACGACCGTCGAGTCGTCGACAGCCTCCACCGAGTCGAGGTTCGCGAGCAGGCTCGAGGGGCCGTTGGGGTCCGCGATCGCGAGCTGGCGGTCGAACGTGTGCTTGACGTCCTTGGACGTGATCGGTTTGCCGTTGGCGAAGGTCAGGCCGTCCTTGAGGGTGACCGTGTACTCGGCGTCGCCCGTGAAGTCGGCCGTGTCGGCGAGGTCGGGCTTGGGGACGCCGTCGGTCGATCCGATCTCGGTGTTGAGCAGGTACCCGTAGCACTGGGTCCACACCATCGAGGAGCCGTTGTCGTACGCGCCCGCGGGGTCGAGCGCGGTCACCTTGTCCGTGGTGCCGGCCGTGAGGCCGTCGCTCGAGCCGCCGCCGTCGCTCCCGCCCTCGTCCGAGGTCTGGGCACACGCGGTCAGCAGGACGGGAAGGCCCGCCAGCGACAGCAGGACGGTGCGGCGGCGAGGGGTGAAGGCGGCATCGAACATGAGGGACCTCTCGGTGGGATGCGGTTCCCGCCGACGGCGGGTCGGACCTCCTCGAGGCCCGATCGGGTTGCCGGGAAGGTAGCACCGGGCCGAAGGCCTCCGCGGGGGTTCCGCGGAGCACGCGCGATGTGTGGCCGAACCGTGACCTGCGACATACGCGCCCGTCGCCGCGCCCTACGATCGGCCCATGACGAGCACACCCGCCGAGGAGGAGGCGCGGCGCCGACGGCGCCTCGCGGCCGAGCGCATCGACTACGGGGCGGGGGCGCTCGCAGACGAGACGATCGCCGCGGCCGCCGCCGGGGCGAGGCCCTCCCCCTTCCCGCTGTTCGCACGCTGGCTCGAGGAGGCGTTCGCGCGCCGAGACGAGGTGGGCGACCTGCCCGAGCCGAGCGCCGTCGTGCTCGCGACCGTCGACGTGACGGGCGACCAGCCGCGCCCGCGGTCACGCACGGTGCTCATGAAGGCATGGGACGAGCGCGGCGTCGTGGTCTACACGAACAAGGACTCCGCCAAGGGGCGCGAGCTCGCGGCCGATGCGTGGGCGAGCATGCTGCTGCCGTGGTACCCGCTGCAGCGTCAGGTGCGGATCGAGGGGCGCATCGAGGACGCGTCGGCAGCCGAGGCCGACGCGTACTGGGACTCGCGACCCCGCGCCTCCCGGCTCGGTGCGTGGGCATCGGACCAGTCGCGGCCCGTCGACTCCCGCGCGGCGCTCGACGCCCGGTACGTCGAGGTCGAGGCGCGCTTCGCCTCCGATGTGCACATTCCCCGTCCGCCGCACTGGGGTGGCTATCGCCTCGTGCCCGACCGGATGGAGTTCTGGCAGGGCCGACACGGGCGTCTGCACGACCGCATCGTGTTCGAGCGGGAGCACGGCGCCTGGCGCGTCGTCCGCCTGCAGCCGTAGGTGGTCGCACGCCGCGCGGAGGGGGATCCTCCCGGGGGCGGAGGCGTTCGCGTCGGCAGGGGGACGCCGGGCGGCGGCCCGAGGCCGGATCGTGGAGTCATCAGCGCACGACGCACGGGCACAGGGCCGGCACAGGCCCCGGCGACCCGCGCTCACAACCCCGAGAGGGAGGCTCCCGCCATGAACACCACCGCCCCCATCACCTACCGTCCGCTCGATGAGTCGCTCGGCGATCCCGAGGCACTCGCCGAGCTCCGCGCGATCCGTGCCGAGCGCACCGCCGCCCACGAGCGCGAGCTCGCCCTCGTCCAGGCGGCGGACGCCCGCGCCTGTGCCCGTCGGGCGCATCGCGCGGCCGGGCGCCACCAGCGGCCGCGCCGCGGCGTGCTCTCCCTGCTGACCGCATGACGCGGCTCGTCACGACCCGATCGTGACCGCGATCTTGCCGCTCGTGTGGCCCTCCATATTGGCCCGGAACGCGTCGGCGGCGTCCGCGAGGGGGAAGGTGTCGGCGATGTCGACCCTCAGCTTCCCCGCCTCGACCAGCTCGGCGAGGGCGGCGAGATCCGCGGCGTCGGGCCGGACCCACATGTAGGTGCCGCCCGCGCTCTCGACATCGGCGTCGGCGATCGAGCCGTGGCGCCCACCCTCGGCGAGCACCGCACGGGTCGTCTCCAGGACGCCGCCCACGTAGTCGACGACGACATCGACGCCGTCGGGTGCGAGCGCACGTACACGGTCGGCGAGACCGTCACCGTAAGCCACCGGCTCGGCACCGAGCTCCCGCACGCGGTCGTGATGGTGCCCGGAGGCGGTGCCGATCACCCGTGCCCCGAGCGCTGCGGCGATCTGCACGGCGAAGCTTCCGACGCCGCCGTTCGCGCCGTGCACGAGGACGCTCGTGCCCGATTCGACGCCCAGGCGGGTGAGGCTCTGGTACGCGGTGAGCCCCGAGAGCGGGAGCGCGGCCGCCTGCTCCCAGCTCAGCGACGTCGGCTTGCGGGCCAGGGTGCGCACGGGAACCGTCATCCTCTCGGCGAAGGACCCCTGCTCGATCCAGTCCTTGCGACCGTAGGCCATGACCTCGTCGCCCTCGGCGACCTCCGTGACGTCCAGCCCGACGGCCTCCACCACCCCGGCCACGTCCCAGCCGGGGATCGCGGGGAAGTGCACGGTCATCAGGGGGTCGAGCCCGCCGGCCACGATCTTCCAGTCCACGGGGTTCACGCCCGCCGCGCGCACGGCCAGGCGCACTTCGCCGGGGCCGACCTTCGGCTCCTCGACCTCGTCGAGGGTGAGGACGTCGGGGTCTCCATAGCTGCTGTAGGTGATTGCCTTCATACCTGCTGCGAACGAGCCGGCGGGGGCCGATATTCCGATTGACGCCGGGCCCGAGGCAGGCTACGCGCGTCCTCCGCGCCCTTCGGGCACCTCGCGCCGGGCGGGTCCGTCGTAGGCGGACAGCGGTCTGATCAGCGCGTTCGAGCGCAGCTGCTCCATGATGTGCGCGGTCCAGCCGGTCACCCGGCTCGCGACGAACACGGGCGTGAAGGCCTCGGTGTCGAAGCCGAGCAGGTGGTAGGCCGGCCCGCTCGGGAAGTCGAGGTTGGGTTTGATGCCCGTGGCCTCGTCCATCGCCCGTTCGAGCTCCTCGTACAGGGCGATCACGTCCTCGCGGCCCCGCTCCTCGACGAGCCGGTCGAGCGCGGCCCGCATGGTCGGCACCCGGGAGTCGCCGTTCTTGTAGACCCGGTGCCCGAAGCCCATCACGAGGCGCTTGGTGGCGAGGGCCTCGTCGAGCCAGGCGCGTGCTCGGCTCGCATCCCCGATCTCGTCGAACATGTGGAGCACGGCCTCGTTGGCGCCGCCGTGCAGGGGCCCCTTGAGGGCGCCGATGCCCGCGACCACGGCCGAGTAGAGGTCCGAGAGGGTCGAGGTGACGACGCGCGCCGTGAACGTGGACGCGTTGAAGGAGTGCTCGGCGTACAGCATCATCGACTGATCGAAGACGTCGGCCTCGACGTCGCTCGGCTCGCGCCCCAGCGTCATCCACAGGAAGTTGCGCGAGTAGCCGAGGTCCTCTCGCGGAGCGACCGGCTCCTGACCCCGCCGTCGCCGCTGGTCGTGAGCGACCATCGCGGGGAGCACGGCGAACAGGCGCAGCGCCTTGGCCCGGTTGGCGGTCTCGGAGGCGTCCGCCGCCGCGGGGTCGAGGGTGCCGTAGGCAGAGACGGCGGTGCGCAGCACGTCCATCGGGTGCGCGGTGGGCGGCATCGCGTCGATGATCGTGCGCACGGCGGGCGGCAGCGTGCGCTGGGAGCGCTCGGCGGCCGTGAACGTCGCGAGCTGCTCGTCGTCGGGCAGCTCGCCGTGCCACAGCAGGTGGGCGACCTCCTCGACGCTGCAGCGGGCGGCGAGGTCCTGCACGGGGTAGCCGCGGTAGAGGAGGGTGCTCGTGGCGGGGTCGACCTGCGAGATGGCGGTGCGGTCGACGACCACGCCGCTGAGCCCCTTGCGGATCTCCGGGCCGGTGGGGGTCTCGGTCATGGGTCAGCTCCTGGTGTGTCTCAGGTCGAACGTGGCGATCGAGTCGTCGAACGCCGCGTAGGCCTCGTAGTCGACGAGCTCGTAGAGCCGGGCGCGGGTCTGCATCTGGCCGACGACGGTCTCGAGCGTGCCGTCGGCGGCGAGCAGGTCGAGCGCGCGCTCGGCGGCGCCCATTGCGCTGCGCAGCAGCGAGACGGGGTGGATCACGAGGTTCACGCCCACGTCGGCGAGCGCCCGGTGCGTGAACAGGTCGGACTTCCCGAACTCGGTCATGTTGGCCAGGATCGGCACGTCGACGGCCCGGCGGATCGCCGCGAACTCCTCGAGGGTGCCCATGGCCTCGGGGAAGATCGCGTCGGCGCCCGCGTCGACGAGGGCCCGGGCACGGTCGCACGCCGCGTCCAGCCCGTCGACGCCGCGCACGTCGGTGCGGGCCATGATGAGGAAGGCGTCGTCGCGGCGCCCCTGGACGGCCGCGCGGATACGGCGGGCGGCGGTGGCGGCGTCGACCACCTCCTTGCCGTCGAGGTGGCCGCAGCGCTTGGGGTTGACCTGGTCCTCGATGTGCAGGCCCGCGACGCCCGCGTCCTCCATGATCTGGACCGTGCGTCCCACGTTCATGGGCTCGCCGAAACCGGTGTCGGCGTCGACCAGGGCGGGCAGCTCGGTGACGCGGGCGATCTGCCCGGCGCGCTGGGCCACCTCG
Organism: Brachybacterium sp.; assembly: GCA_032101665.1. Taxonomy (GTDB): domain Bacteria; phylum Actinomycetota; class Actinomycetes; order Actinomycetales; family Dermabacteraceae; genus Brachybacterium. Next base: position 15,022 of record DAMDHZ010000021.1, read on the forward strand.
GTGAGCGTGGTCAGCCCGATGTCGGGGAGGGCGAGGTCCGCCGAGATCACGGCGCCGGAGACGTACACGGCCTCGAAGCCCTTGTCCTCGATGAGCCGCGCGGACAGCGGGTTGAAGGCCCCGGGCGCCCGCACGAGGGCGCCCGAGGCGAGGGCCTCACGCAGGGCGAGGCGCTTGGCGTGAGGACTCGCGGTCGCCTCGAGCATCAGAACAGCCCTCCCGGCGCGGCAGGCAGATCGACCGCGTGCACGGTCAGGCCGTCCAGCTCCTCGGCGGTGAGCTCGGGCAGGCGCTGGGCGGTGTCCAGGAAGCGCTCGACCTCCTCGGGCGGCAGGACGCCGTCGGCGAGGGTGCGGAACTTGGCCACGTACTCCGCGCGGCCGAAGGGACGGGCCCCGAGCGGATGGGCGTCGGCCACCGCGATCTCCTCGGCGTGGTGCGATCCGTCGGCGAGCGTGATCTCGAGGCGCCCGCCGAACGCCTTCTCGGACAGATCCGCCGAGTGATACCGGCGGGTCCATTCGGGATCCTCGACGGTCGAGACCTTGCGCCACAGCTCCACGGTGTCGGCCCGGTGCGCCCGTTCGGGGCGATAGGAGTCGACGTGGTGCCAGGTGCCGTCCTGCAGGGCGACCGCGACGATGTACGGCAGCGAGTGGTCGAGGGTCTCGCGGCTCGCCGCGGGGTCGAATTTCTGCGGGTCTCCGGCGCCCGTGCCGATCACGGCGTGGGTGTGGTGGCTCGTGGCGAGCACGATCGAGGAGATCGCGCGCGGGTCGCGCAGCTCGGGGCGCTCGGCTCCGAGGCGCCGGGCGAGATCGATCCACGCCTGGGCCTGGTACTCGGCCGAGTGCTCCTTGGTGTAGGAGTCGAGGATCGCCCGCTTGGGCTCGTCCGGCTCCGGCAGCGGTACGTCGTAGCCGCCCTCGGGGCCGTCGAGCAGCCACGCGATCACGCCGTCCTCGCCCTCCCAGATGGGGGCCGGTGAGGTCTGGCCGCGCAGCGCCCGGTCGATCGCCTCGATCGCCATCTTGCCCGCGAAGGCGGGGGCCGAGGCCTTCCACGTCGAGATCTCACCCTTGCGGGACTGGCGGGTCGCGGTGGTCGTGTGCAGGGCCTGCCCGATGGCCTGGTAGGTCACCTCCGGCGCCAGTCCCAGCAGGGTGCCGATGCCCGCGGCCGCCGAGGGGCCCAGGTGGGCGACGTGGTCGATCTTGTGGGCATGCAAGGAGATCGCCCTGACGAGGTCGATCTGGATCTCGTACCCGGTCGCGATGCCGCGCACGAGCGCGGCGCCGTCGGCGCCCGTGTGCTGGGCGACCGCGAGGATCGGCGGGATGTTGTCGCCCGGATGGGAGTACTCGGCCGCGAGAAACGTGTCGTGGTAGTCGAGCTCGCGCACCGCGACGCCGTTGGCGTAGGCGGCCCACTCGGGCGAGAACCGCCCCTCGATCCCGACCACCGTGGCCCCCCGCCCGCGCGAGAGCGCCGCCGGGGCGCAGGGATGCGCCTCGGCGGCGCCGCGCGCGGCGAGCACGGGCGCGCGGCGCAGCGAGGCGACGGCGACGGCCGCGTTGTCGATCACGCGGTTGACGATCATCGCGGCCACGTCGTCCTCGACCGCGACGGGATCGGCGGCGACCTCGGCGATCTTCCAGGCCAGCTGGTCCTCGCGGGCGAGCGCCTCGGAGCTCGCATGGGTCCGGACGTGATGGGGCTTCATCGGCTCTCCTCGGCATCGGCGGCGGCGAGCGCCACCGTATACCGTCACCGCAGCGCGCCGACCACCTCCTGCACCGCGCTCAGCACCGAGCCGTCGCGCAGCAGCTCCTCGACTCGTGCGATGTCGGGCGCGAGGAAGCGGTCGCGGCCGGGTCCCTCGACCCGCTCGCGCAGCACCGCGATCGCGGCCGCGCTCGCCGCCGACGGGCGCAACGGGGCGCGCAGGTCGACGGCGCGGGCGGCGGTGAGCAGCTCGATCGCGAGCACGCTGCGCAGTGCGTCCACCGCGGTGCGGAGCTTGCGGGCGGCGTGCCAGCCCATCGACACGTGGTCCTCCTGCATCGCCGACGACGGGATCGAGTCGACGCTCGCGGGTGCGGCGAGACGCTTCATGGTCGAGACGAGGGCGGCCTGCGTGTACTGGGCGATCATGAAGCCGGAGTCGACGCCGGGATCGTCGGCGAGGAACGGCGCCAGCCCGAAGGAGCGCGAGCGGTCGAGCATGCGGTCGCTGCGACGCTCGGACATCGAGGCGAGGTCCGCGGCGACGATCGCGAGGAAGTCGAGCACGTAGGCGACGGGCGCGCCGTGGAAGTTGCCGTTGGAGGTGATCTGCCCGTCGGACAGGACGACGGGGTTGTCGATCGCGGCGGCGAGCTCCCGCTCGGCTACCGTGCGCGCGTGGGTGAGGGTGTCGCGCACGCCGCCCGCCACCTGGGGCGCACAGCGCAGCGAGTACGCGTCCTGGACGCGCGAGCCCTGGCCCGCGGCATCGGCCAGGATCTCCGAGCCCTCGAGCAGGGCCAGGATGTTCGCGGCCGAGGCCGTCTGCCCGGGATGGGGGCGCAGGTCCTCGTGGAGCTCGGCGCGAAACACGCTGTCGCGCCCGCGCAGGGCCTGCACCGAGAGCGCGGTGGTCAGGTCCGCGATCCGCACCAGGTCCTCGAGGTCGGCGATCGCCATGAGCAGCTGGCCGAGCATGCCGTCGGTGCCGTTGATGAGGGCCAGGCCCTCCTTCTCCTGGAGCGTGATCGGCTCGATCCCGGCCTCGGCGAGCAGCTCGGGCACGGGACGTTCCGCGCCGTCGCGGTCGCGGGCGCGGCCCTCGCCGAGCAGCACGATCGCGCAGTGGGCGAGCGGGGCGAGGTCCCCCGAGCAGCCGAGCGAGCCGTACTCGTGGACGATCGGGGTGATGCCGGCGTTGAGCAGGCCGAGGATCGTGTCGATGACGACGGGGCGCACCCCGGTGTGCCCGCTCGCGAGGGTCTTGGCGCGCAGCAGCATGAGCGCGCGCACCACCTCACGCTCAACCTCGGGTCCGGTGCCCGCGGCGTGCGAGCGGATGAGCGAGCGCTGCAGCTCCTGGCGCATGGCGGGCTCGATCGCGGTGTCGGCGAGCGCGCCGAAGCCGGTCGAGACGCCGTAGACGGGGGTCGATCCCTGGGCGAGCGCGTCGACGTGGGCGCGGACGCGCTGCACCTCCTCGCGGGCGGCGTCGTCGAGCTCGACGCGCGCGTCGTGGCGGGCGACGGCGAGGACGTCGGCGGCGCGCAGACCGGAGGTGGACAGGCTGAGGGTGCGGGTCATCGGGGACGGGTTCCTTCCGGGAGGGGGCGCCGCGGCGCGGGGGCTAGGGTGCGGGCATGGGTGTGGACTCGTGGCTTCCGGGGCTGCTCAAGGCCGCCATCATGGTCGCGGCGGTCGTGGCCCTCACCGTGGTCTCGAAGGCGACCGTGCGGCGGCCCCACCGGCATCGATCGATCCGCACACGTCGGCGGCTGACCCGGGTGCTCCCCGTGACGGGTCTGCTGATCGCCGGCTGCGGGGCCCTGATCGGCCTCGTCGGCACGACGGAGGACGCGGACCCGGCCAACGGTCGCGCCATGATGATCGCGGGCACGGCGATGGTCGTCGGCGGTCTGCTGCTCGTCGTGCCCTACCTGACGGTGTTCGTCGAGGCGACGCCCACGGGGTTCATCGCCCGGACCTCGCTGGGTCGCCGGCGCGCCGTCGCCTACGGCGACATCGTCGACGTCCGCGAACGACGTCAGAACGGGATGCTGTTCGTGGACGTGCTCGGCCGCGACGGCACCCGCATCAGCGGCAGCGCAGCGATGTACGAGTGGGGGCCGTTCGACGCGTGGAAGCGGGCGAGCGCGCCACGCTGAGCGGTTCATCGCACCCTCGCGCCGCGACGCCACACCTGGTGGGTCAGCGGCATGCCGGGGCGATAGGCGAGGTCGACCGCGTGGGGCGTGTCGAGCACGTGGAGGTCGGCACGCGCTCCGAGGCCGAGGTGCCCGACGTCGTCGCGGCGCAGGGCGAGTGCCCCGCCGCGGGTCGCGGCGGTGATCGCCTCGACGAGGCTCAGGCCCATCTGGAGCACGGCGGTCGCGACGCAGAAGGCCATTGAGCTCGTGTAGCTCGTGCCGGGATTGCAGTTGGAGGCCAGCGCCACGTGCGCGCCCGCGTCGAGCAGCCGGCGGGCGGGGGCGAGCGGTGCGCGCGTGGACAGGTCGCACGCGGGCAGCACGGTCGCGACCGTGGGGCTCGCGGTGCGAGCGGACGCGGCGAGGGCCTCGACGTCCTCGTCCGCCAGGTGGTTGACGTGGTCGACGCTCGCCGCGCCGAGCTCGACGGCCAGGCGCACGCCCCCCGTCTTCCCGAGCTGGTTGCCATGGACGCGCAGCCCGAGCCCCGCCGCGCGGCCGGCGCGCAGCACGCGCTCGGACTGCTCGGGCGTGAAGGCGCCCTGATCACAGAACACGTCGATCCAGCGCACATGGGGTGCGACGGCGCGCAGCATCGGGCCGACCACGAGGTCGACGTAGGACTCGGCGTCGACGGCCTCGGCGGGCACCAGATGGGCGCCGAGGAACGTCACCTCGTCGATCACGCCCGCGCGGGCCAGGTCGGCGGCCAGGCGCGCCGACCGCTCCTCATGGGCCACGGTCAGCCCGTACCCGGTCTTGGTCTCGAGGCACGTGGTGCCGCCGCGCACCGTCTCCCGGGCCCGGGATGCGACGAGGGCGGCGAGCGTCGGCGTGCTCGCGGCACGGGTCGCGTCGGTCGTGACCTGGATGCCGCCGGCCTCGTACGCGCGACCCGCCATGCGTGCCTCGAACTCGGCGGAGCGGTCCCCCGCGAAGATCAGGTGGGTGTGGGAGTCGACCCAGCCGGGCAGGACGGCGCGGCCCTCGACGTCCACCCGCTCGTCGCACGCGGGCGCGTGCGCGGCAGGGCCCGTCCAGGCGACGTGCTCTCCCTCGAGGACGAGGGCGGCGCCGTGGAGCACCGGCTGCTCGTCGTCGAGGGTCCACAGCTCGGAGACCCCTGTGATCAGCGTGGCGGTCACTCCCGGATCCTCGGCTCCATCGGGATCCGCACGCCGCGGTCGCGCGCCACCCCGTCGGCGCGCGCGTACCCGGCGTCGACGTGTCGGATCACGCCCAGGGCGGGGTCGTTGCTCAGGAGGCGCGAGAGCTTGCGCTCGGCGAGCGCGGTGCCGTCGGCGACGCCGACCTGGCCGGCGTGGATCGAGCGGCCGATGCCGACGCCGCCGCCGTGGTGAATCGAGACCCAGGTCGCGCCGGAGCTGGTCGCGGTCAGGGCGTTGAGCAGCGGCCAGTCGGCGATCGCGTCGGAGCCGTCGAGCATGGCCTCGGTCTCGCGGTACGGGGAGGCGACGGAGCCCGCGTCGAGGTGATCGCGGCCGATCACGATGGGCGCCGAGACGCGGCCGGTGCGCACGAGGTCGTTGAACAGGCGCCCGGCCCGGTCGCGCTCACCGTAGCCGAGCCAGCAGATGCGGGCCGGGAGCCCCTCGAACTCGACGAACTCGTCGGCCGCGTCGAGCCAGCGGTGCAGGTGCTCGTGGTCGGGGAACAGCTCCTTGAGCGCGTGGTCGGTGACGCGGATGTCCTCGGGGTCGCCCGAGAGCGCGACCCAGCGGAACGGGCCGAGGCCCTCGCAGAACAGGGGGCGGATGTAGGCGGGCACGAAGCCGGGGAAGGCGAAGGCACGGTCGTACCCGGCCGTGCGGGCCTCGTCGCGGATCGAGTTGCCGTAGTCGAAGACCTCGGCGCCCGCGTCCTGGAACTCGACCATCGCCTGCACCTGGCGGGCCATCGACTCCTGGGCCTTCTTGGTGAAGCCCTCGGGGTCGGCCTCGGCCTCGCGCTGCCATTCGTCGACGGCGACCTCGACGGGCAGGTAGGACAGGGGGTCGTGCGCGCTCGTCTGGTCGGTGACGACGTCGATGCGGACGTCTCCCGCGCGATGGCGCTCGAGCAGGGCGCAGAACACCTCGGCGGCGTTGCCGACGATGCCGATCGAGAGCGCGCGCCGCTCGGCCGCGGCGGTGCGGGCGCGGGAGATCGCGTCGTCGAGGTCGTCGGCGATCTCGTCGAGGTACCGCTTGGCCACGCGCCGCTCGAGGCGCGTGCGGTCGACGTCGGCGATGAGGCACACCCCGCCGTTGAGGGTCACGGCGAGCGGCTGGGCGCCGCCCATCCCGCCGCAGCCGCCCGTCAGGGTGATCGTGCCCGCGAGCGTCCCGGAGAAGCGCTTGCGCGCGACGGCGGCGAACGTCTCGTAGGTGCCCTGGAGGATGCCCTGGGTCGCGATGTAGATCCACGACCCGGCGGTCATCTGCCCGTACATGGTCAGACCCTCGGCCTCGAGCCGACGGAACTCGGGCCACGTGGCCCAGTCGGGCACGAGGTGGGAGTTGGCGATGAGGACGCGCGGCGCCCACTCGTGGGTGCGCAGGATGCCGACCGGCTTGCCGGACTGGACCAGCAGGGTCTCGTCGTCCTCGAGGTCGGTCAGGGAGGCGAGGATCGCGTCGAAGGCCTCCCACGACCGGGCGGCGCGGCCGGTCCCGCCGTAGACGACGAGGTCGTCGGGGCGCTCGGCGACCTCGGGGTCGAGGTTGTTCTGGATCATGCGCAGGGGGGCCTCGGTCTGCCAGGACTTGGCGGTGAGGTCGGTGCCGCGCGGGGCGCGGACGGGGCGGGCTCCGGGCAGGGCCATCGTGATCTCCTCGGCGGGTGGAAGCGGCTCTCAGCCAGGCAACCACGCGTGCTGCGGTCGTGGCGTTCGCGCGCGCAGAGTCGTGTCCGGGATACCGGACGGTCAGGCGCTGCCGGCTCCCCACGCCCCGTTGATGAGCTGGAACATGCGGAAGTCGCCCCAGCTCCCTCCCACCTCGAGGTACTGCGGGGCGAGCCCGAACTGGACGAAGCCGTTCCTCTCGAGCACGCGCACGGAGGCGTCGTTGCCCACGAGCACCTCGGCCTGCAGGCGGTGCAGGCGCATCGGGCCGAAGGCGACGTCGACGATGCGGCGCACGGCGGCCGTCGCGATGCCGCCACCCGTCGCGTGCTCGCTGACCCAGTAGCCGAGCGCCGCCGACTGCAGCGCGCCGCGCGTGACGCCGCTCAGGGTCAGGCAGCCGACGACCTCCCCGTCGGCCTCGATCACGAGCGGCACCTGGCGATCGGCCCGCAGCTCGGCGAGGCCCTGGGCGATCACCTCGCGCTGCCCCTCGACGCTCACCCAGTGGTCCGTGCGGACCGGCGCGCCGCTCAGCAGGTGCTCGCGATTGCGGATCTGCAGGCGGGACAGGGCGGGGGCGTCGCGCGGGGAGACCACGCGCAGGAGGACGTCAGGACGGTTCGTGGTCATGCGGGCATCGTCGCAGAGAGGTGGGCTGCGAGGAATGGGCCCCCTGTGGCCGGACGGCCCTCTCACGGGGGTCGTCCGGTCACAGGGGGCCTATTCCTCGTAGGCCCGCCCGCCGAGTGCCGTGGCGACGGCGCGCGCCTCCCGCCGCACCGTCGCCTCGGCCTCGGCCTCCCGCCCGGGGTCGAGCGTGCCGTCCTCCCAGGTCAGGGCCACGGCCGCGCTCGGCCATCCGGCCACGTCGCGGATCGCGGCGGCGACGGAGCGGAAGCCCGGCGTGACCTCCCCGGTCTCCCATGCGACCCCGTCGCGGCGCACGGCGGCGAGCGCGCTGCGCAGCTCGGCGGGGGTGCCCGGCGTGGGGGCGTCGGTCCGGCGCACGAACGATCCGGCCGTGGGATACAGCGCGCGCACCTGGGCGGCGGGGAGCGCGGCGAGCATCGCCCTCCCCGTCGCGGTCAGGTGCGCAGGGATGCGCACGTCGATGTCCGAGGCGAGCGAGGGACGGCGTCGCGCACGCTCCTCGACGAGGTAGAGGACGTCCCGCCCGTGCAGCACCGCGAGATGCCCGGACTCCCCCATCGCGTCGACCATCCGCTCGACGGCACGCCGGCCCACCCGCGCGAGCGGCGCATGGCGCAGGTAGCCGGCGGAGATCTCATGGGCGACGGGGCCGAGCGCGTACTGCCGCTCCTCGGGCAGGTGCAGCGCGAAGCCGCGCGCGACGAGCGCCGCGAGCAGGTCGTACGTGGTCGAGCGCGGCAGGTCGAGGTCCCGCGCGATCCGCGCCGCGGGAACCGGGCCCCGCTGGGCCGCGAGGTGGGCGAGCACGCGCAGAGTCGCGTCCGCGGCGGGGACCTTCGGGCGCGGCGCAGGGGGATCGGATGCCATGATGGCGACAGGATGCCAGGTCAGCCCCGACCACGAGGAGAGCCCGTGCCGCTTCCCCCTGCCGACCCCCGCCACGCCTGGACGGGCCGTCACGACGGCGACGGGCCCGAGCACGCTCGCTGGCACGAGGTGGTGCGCCCGGCCGAGGAGGCGTCGGCGGCAGGCCTGCCGCACATCGGCGTGCTCGGGTTCGAATCCGACGAGGGAGTGCGGCGCAACCAGGGCCGGGTCGGCGCGGCCGAGGGCCCCGCGGCGCTGCGCCGGGCGCTCGCCCCGCTCGCCCTGCACGGCCCGCTCGCGACGGGCGAGGTCGCGATCTGCGACCACGGCGACGCGGTCACGCACGGCCAGGACCTCGAGGCGGGCCAGGCGGAGGCGGCGGCGCTCGTCGCCCGCGCCCTCGACGCCGACGGGGCTCGCCTCGTCGTCGTCCTCGGCGGCGGCCACGAGACGGCGTGGGCCTCGTACCGGGGGCTGCGGGCCTCGCGACGCTGCGGGGAGGACACGCGCTGGGGCGTGCTGAACCTCGATGCCCACTTCGACCTGCGGCACGAGGGTCGCGCGACCTCGGGCACACCCTTCGCGCAGATGTCCACGGCCGAGGCGGCGGCCGGCCGCGCGCTGCGCTACGCCGTGATCGGGATCGCCGAACCCTCCAACACCCCGGCCCTGGTCGCGACCGCGCGCGAGCTCGGCGTCACCTGGATGACGGACCTGGAGTGCGCCGAGGGCGGGGCCCCCGCGATCGCCGCCTTCGTGGCGGACTTCGCCGCCGACCTCGACGTCCTGTACCTGACGATCGACCTCGACGTGCTCCCGGCGGCCGTCGCGCCGGGTGTCTCGGCACCGGCGGCGCTCGGCGTCGAGGCGCCTCTCGTGGCCGCCGCCGTGCGGGCCGCCGCGGCCACGGGCGGGCTCGCCCTCGTGGACGTCGTCGAGCTGTGCCCGCGCCTCGACGTCGACGCCCGGACCGCCCGCACCGCGGCACGGCTCGTCGACGAGGCCGTGCGCGAGGTGGTCGCCCGATGAGCGGCCTGCTGGACGGCCTCATGGACGTCGACCGCTCGGACGACGTGGTCCGCGCCTGGGTGACCGAGCGCGTGCGGCGCCTGGACGCGGACGCCCGCCGCAGCGCCGACACCCATCTGCTGCGCCTCGAGCTGCCCGCGCGCTGGGGCATCGAGCTGTATCTCAAGGACGAGTCGACCCACGTCACGGGCTCGCTCAAGCACCGCCTCGCACGCTCGCTGTTCATGTACGCCCTGGTCAACGGACGGCTACGACCCGGGATGGCGGTGATCGAGGCGTCCTCGGGCTCGACCGCGGTCTCCGAGGCGCACGTCGCACGCATGCTCGACGTGCCGTTCGTGGCGGTGCTGCCGCGATCCACGAGCGCCGCCAAGGTCGCGCTCATCGAGCACGAGGGCGGCCGCTGCCACGTCGTGGACTCGGCCGATCGGATGGACCCCGAGGCGCGCCGCCTCGCCGCCGAGTGCGGGGGTCTGTTCATGGATCAGTTCACCTATGCCGAGCGCGCGACCGACTGGCGCGGCCACAACAACATCGCGCGCTCGATCATCGAGCAGATGGTCGAGGAGCCCCACCCCGTGCCGCGGTGGATGGTGGTCGGCGCCGGCACGGGCGGCACGAGCGCGACCCTCGGCCGCTACCTGCGGTACCGCCGCCTGCCCACCGGTCTGTGCGTGGCCGATGTGGAGAACTCGGCGTTCTTCGCGGGCTGGGAGAGCGGGGATCCGTCCGTGACCTCGTGCGTCGGCTCCCGGATCGAGGGCATCGGGCGGCCGCGCGTCGAGCCGAGCTTCGTGCCCACGGTGGTCGACCGCATGGTCAGCGTGCCCGATGCCGCGTCGGTCGCCGCCTCCCGCTTCCTCTCGGAACGGCTCGGCCGACGGGTCGGCGCGTCGACGGGCACCAACCTCGTGGCCGTCGCCCGCCTCGTGGCCGAGATGCGGGCGCGCAGCGAGGAGGGCTCCGTGGTCACGCTCCTGTGCGACTCCGGTGATCGCTACGCCGCGACGTACTTCGACGATGCCTGGGTGGCCGAGCAGGGGTGGGAGCTCGAGCCGTGGATCGCGGAGCTCGCCCGTGGCCTTCCGATCGGCGAGCGCTGAACCGCTCCCGTGAGCCCTTAGACACACTTGTGGCGCCCCCTGTGCTCGCTTTGTAGTATCGGTTCCGTGAGCACCACACCCGCATCCGCCTCCCCCACCTCCTCCCCGTCGCGCCGCAATCCGTTGCGCGCGATCGCGCGCATCCCGTTCGGCGTCCAGGTCCTGATCGGCCTCGTGCTCGGCATCGTGCTGGGCCTCGTCGCCGCCCCCATGGGCGAGAGTGGCTGGCTGACCGTCACCCTCGACACCATCGGCACGGCGTTCGTCACGCTGCTCAAGGCGCTCGTCCCGCCGCTCGTGTTCCTCGCGATCGTGTCCTCGATCGCGAACCTGCGCCAGGTCACCAATGCCGCCCGCCTCGCCTGGCAGACCCTGCTGTGGTTCGCGATCACCGCGATCATCGCGACCGGTATCGGCATCGGCCTCGGCGTGCTGACCAGCCCCGGCTCCCGCTCGAGCGTCGACGCCTCGACCGCCGGCGTCTCGGACACCCAGGGCTCGTGGCTCGACTTCCTGGTCGGCCTGGTCCCCGCGAACTTCCTCGGCCTCACCGCCCACGGCAGCGACGACGGCTCGGTGGTGATGGGCTTCAACACCCTCCAGATCCTCGTCATCTCGATCGCCGTCGGGATCGCGGTGCTCGCGGTCGGCGCGAAGGCCGATCCGTTCCTGAACGTCGCCAACTCGCTGCTCGCGGTCGTCCAGAAGCTGCTGTGGTGGGTCATCCGCCTCGCCCCGATCGGCACCGTCGGCCTGCTCGGCTTCGCCGTCGCGACCTACGGCTGGAGCGCGATCGGCCAGCTCGGCTGGTTCGTCGCCGACATCTACATCGGCCTGGCCCTCGTGGCGTTCGTGGTCTACCCCGTGCTGCTGCGCCTGAACGGCCTGCGCATCAAGTCCTTCGCGCGCGGCGTGTGGCCCGCGACCTCGCTCGGCTTCGTGTCCCGCAGCTCGCTCGGCACGATGCCGATGACCCAGACCGTGACCGAGCGGATGGGCGTCCCGCGGCATTACGCCTCGTTCGCGATCCCGCTCGGCGCGACCACCAAGATGGACGGCTGCGCCGCGATCTACCCGGCGCTCGCCTCGATCTTCGTCGCCAACTTCTACGGCATCGACCTGTCGATCATGCAGTACGTGCTGATCGTCGTGGTCTCGGTGCTGGGCTCGGCCGCGACCGCCGGCATGACCGGTGCGACGGTCATGCTCACACTGACCCTGTCCACCCTCGGTCTCCCGCTCGAGGGCGTCGGGCTGCTGCTCGCGATCGACCCGATCATCGACATGGGCCGCACCGCGCTCAACGTCACCGGGCAGTCGCTCGTGGGCGTGATCGTCGCCCAGCGCGAGAAGATCCTGGACCGCACGAAGTACGACGCCGCCGCGACCACGGCGTTCCGCGGGATCGACGAGGAGTCGTCCGAGGCGGAGCCGACGCCCGTCGAGGCGTCCGACGCGGCCGCTGCTCCCGGCGACGCGGACCGCGTGCCGCAGCCGACCCACGCCTGAGCGCACGAGCGCCGGGGCCCGTCAGCCCCGGCGCTCGGCATGACGCAGGTAGGCGAGCACGGCGAGCACGCGGCGGTTGCCGTCGTGCTCGGAGATCCCGAGCTTGTCGAAGACGGCGCTCACGTGCTTGACCACGCCGCCCCGTGACAGGTGCAGCCGTTCGGCGATCTGCGCGTTGGTCTCGCCCTCGGAGACGAGGGCGAGCACCTCGCGCTCCCGCGCGGTGAGCGCCGTGAGCCCGTCCTCCCGGCCCCGCATGAGGGAGGAGACGACCACCGGGTCCACGACCACCCCGCCGGCGCGGACGGCCTCGAGGGAGCGCACGAAATCGTGCACGCGCCCCACCCGGTCCTTGAGCAGATAGCCGACCCTCGCGGCGGGCGCCGCGGGCTCCCGTGAGCGCGTCCCGTCCCCGGGCGTGAGCCCGAGCAGCGTCGTCGCGTACCGGTGCTCGACGTACTGCGAGAGCACGAGGATCGGCACCTCCAGATGCGCGCGGCGCACCTCGAGGGCGACCCGCAGGCCGTCGACGCCGTGGCCGGGCGGCATGCGCACGTCGGTCAGCAGCAGGTCCACCTCGCCCGCAGCGATCAGGGTCGCCGCCGTCGAGGCGAGCTCCGTCGCGGTCGGGACCGCAGCGACGACCTCGTGGCCCGCGCGGTCGAGCAGGGCGAGCAGACCCTCGCGCAGCAGCACGGCGTCCTCGGCGAGCAGGATCCTCATGCCGCTCCCTCGGTCGTCCGGCGGACATCGTCCAGCGGCACGCGCACGTGCAGCACGGTCGGGCCGCCGACGGGGCTGTCCACCGTGCACGTGCCCCCGAGACCGCGCAGGCGCGCCGTGATGCTGACCAGTCCCGTCCCCGTCGGCTCGGCGCCGCCGCGACCGTCGTCCGCGACCTCGAGGACGAGGAGACGAGCGTCGCCCCCGTCGAGCCCGCACCGGATCCGCACCCGACTCGCCTCGGCGTGCCGGACCACGTTGGTCAGCGCCTCGCTCGCCACGAGGAAGAGGCTCTGCTCGACCTCCTCCCGCAGCCGCGGCACGTCGCACGAGACCTCAGCCGTGAACGGGAGCGCGGCGGCCGCCTCCCCCAGGGCGGGGCACAGCCCGCCGTCGCGCAGGGCCACGGGCACGAGGCCCTGCGCCGCGTCCCGAACGGACTGCGCTCCCAGATCCACCTGCTCCCGCACTGCCTCGAGGCCCTCGAGGACACGCGTGCGCCCCGGGCCCGCGGACAGCGCCTCGGCGTCGAGCTCGAGCATCCCCAGCCGCATCGCGGCCGCGCTCAGGTGCATCTGGGCGCCGTCGTGCAGGTCGCGCCGCAGCACCCGGCGCTCGAGCGCGATCGCGTCCTCCCGGCGCACCGTCTCGAGGCTGAGCGCGTCGACCGGCTCGGCGAGGCGCCGCTCCACGTCGACCAGGAGGAGCACGCTCACGCGCCCCCAGCCCCAGGCGAGCGCCACGGCACCCCAGAGCAGCAGCGCCAGGAGCACGAGGCCCAGGAGCGGCGCGAGCACGGCCGTGGGCAGCGCGGGCAGCTCCTGGCTCGCGTCGATGCCCGTCAGGGTGCCGCCACCGGCGACCACGACCGGGATCCAGAAGAGCACGATGGTCGTCGCCCTCGTCGTGCTGCAGGAGCGCCCCGGCACCACGGCGGTCGTCGGCGGCCTCATGGTCATCGCGGGCATCGTCGTCGTCGCGAGCGGCACCGCCGGCGCGTCCCGCCGCCGGGCGCGCGCCGGGCTCGTATGGGGCGCGGCGACCGGCGCCGCGATCGCGGCCTACACGCTCTTCGACGACCATGCCGTCACCACGTGGGCACTGCTCCCGGTGCCCTACTTCGCGCTCAGCACCGCGTGGCAGGCGATCCTCATGACACCCGCGCTGCGCCGACGCACGACGCTGCCGCTGCTCACGGTGCTGCGGCGCAACCGGTGGGAGATCGGCATCGTCGCGGTGCTCTCGCCACTCGCCTACATCCTCGTGCTCGAGGCGATGCGCACCACGCCCGTCTCGCTCGTCGCCCCTGCGCGTGAGACCAGCATCGTCGTCGGCGCACTCCTGGCCTGGTGGGTGTTCCACGAGCCACGTCCGCTCCGCCGGTTCCTCGGCGCGGCCGTCGTGCTCACCGGGATCGCGCTCATCGTCGCGTGACCGGATGCCATGGCGGACGGCATCCGTCCGCCGACGGCCCGAGACTGGGGCCACCATCCACCATCGGACGAGGAGCAGCCATGTACGCGCCCACCGAGGACGACGAGATCAGCGGTCTCGTCGGCTACATCGACCAGCAGCTCGACGCGATCCGCGCGAGCGTCTACGGGCTCACCGAGGAGGAGGCGCGCGAACACCCCTGCCGCAGCGCGCTCTCCCTCGGCTCGATCCTCACGCACATCACCTGGGGCATGCGGGGCTACACCGCCCGCCTGGTCGACGGGCCGCGGACTGGACCGCTCGAGGAGGCCGACATGGCATCCTTCGACTCGTCGTTCGAGCTTCCGTCCGAGCGCCCCCTGGCCGACGTGCTGGCCGAGTTCGATCAGGTGCGGTCGGAGTTCGTCGCGGCCGTGCACGACGCCGATCCCGACGCCACGCAGATCGAGCCGTCCGCCCCCTGGAACGGAGTCCTCGAGCCTCGCCCCATCCGGCTGCGCTACTTCCTCGTGCACCAGGTGGAGGAGTTCGCACGGCACGCGGGCCACGCCGACATCATCCGCGAGCAGCTCGACGGACAGTCGGTGCCCCGCCTCGTCCTCACCCGAGCGGGCGCGCCCGCCGGCCCGATGTTCACGCCCTACGAGCCTCGCCCGGGAACCATCGTCGTGTGAAAAGACGTGGGCGCGGGCCGTCGATCGCGCGAGGACGACGCCATGGACGACATCGATCAGCAGCGCCTGTGGGACGAGGCGACCGCCCGTGCCTACGACACGCCCGGCGAGGGGCCCTTCGCGCCCGAGGTCCTGGGCCCGACGGTCGCGACCCTCGCCGGCCTCGCCCAGGGCGGCCGTGCCCTCGAGCTCGCGATCGGCACCGGCCGGGTCGCGCTCCCGCTCCGCGAGCAGGGGGTGGAGGTGACCGGCATCGAGCTCTCCCGGGCGATGATCGCGCGACTGCGCGAAAAGGCCGACGAGCGCACGATCCCCGTGATCGAGGGCGACATGACGACGGCCCGTGCCGGCAGCGGCTTCACCCTGGCCTACCTCGTGTTCAACACGATCGCCAACCTGCTCACTCAGGAGGCCCAGGTCGCGTGCTTCCGCAACGCCGCCCAGCAGCTCGCCCCCGGCGGCTGCTTCGTGGTCGAGCTGTGGGTTCCCCAGCTGCGCTCCCTCGCGCCCGGCCACGGCGGGATGGTCGAGGTGAGCGAGCCGGGCTACTTGCTCATCGACACCTACGACACCCTGCGCCAGCACGTCGTCTCCCATCATGTGGGCTTCCACCCCGAGCTGACGGGATCGCGGGAGGCGCACCTCGCGCGCACACCCCACCGGTACGTCTGGCCGAGCGAGCTCGACCTCATGGCACAGCTGGCCGGCCTCACCCTCGAGTCGCGCTGGAGCGGATGGGACCGCGGCCCCTTCACCGCCGAGTCCCGCAGCCACGTCTCGGTGTACCGCCTGCCGGCGTGAACGGGGCGGGCGGGCATCGGAATTCCGTTGCCCGTGCCGACGGGCGGCCCGTAGCGTCGAACGCATGCACAGAACTCTCCCCCCGGCCGCTCTCGTCACCGGCGTCGGGCGCCGGCGCGGCATCGGCGCCGCGATCGCCCGCGGCCTCGCCGAGGACGGCTTCGATCTCGCCCTGTCCTTCTCCGACGACTACGACCGGCGCGTCAACGTCGAGCCCTCGGACGTCGAGACCCTCGCCGAGGAGCTGCGCGGCCTCGGACGCCGCGTCGTCCTGCTCCCGGGCGATCTCGCCGACCCCGAGGTGCCGCCGCGGCTCGTCGACGCCGCGCGCGAGGCCCTCGGCCCGCTCGGGGTGCTCGTGCTGTGCCACTGCGAGAGCGTGGACTCCTCGATCCTCGACACGACCGTCGAGAGCTTCGACCGCCACTACGCGGTCAACATCCGCGCGAGCTGGCTGCTCGAGAAGGCCTTCGCCGAGCAGGTGCCACTCGGCATCGACGGCCCGGGCGGCGCGGTCATCGCGCTCACGAGCGACCACACGGTGCACAACCTGCCCTACGGCGCGACCAAGGGGGCGCTCGACCGCCTCGTGCTGGCGGGCACCCGCGAGCTCGCCGACCGCGGGATCCGCACCAACGTCATCAACCCCGGCCCCATCGACACCGGGTGGATGGACGACGATGTCCGCGCCTCGGGCGCCGCGCAGACGCCGGGCGGTGAGCTCGGCGATCCGGGCACGGTCGCGGATCTGGTGCGTTTCCTCGTCTCCGAGCGCGGCTCCTGGATCCGCGGCCAGCTGCTCTACTCCAACGGAGGGTTCGCGACGCCCGCGGTGTGAGCCGAGGCGCCACGAGCCCTACCGTGGAGTCATGCGCGATCACCTCAAGCAGCGTGCCGGTGCCCCGCGGGGCTTCTTCGCCGCGGAGGCGGACGGGCTCCGCTGGCTCGCCGAGCCCCAGGCCGTGCCCGTCGTCGAGGTGCTCGAGACGGGCGACGACTTCGTGCGGCTCGAGCACCTGACCGGCATATCCCCGACGGCGCGGGCGGCGCGGACCTTCGGCGCGCGCCTCGCCCGCCTGCACGACGCGGGCGCCCCGAGCTTCGGCTGGGCGCCGTCCCCGACCGCCTGGTTCGGGCCTCTCGAGGCACCCTTCGAGGTGTCCACCGCCTTGCACGCGACGTTCGCCGAGTTCTTGGCCGATGATCGCCTCCGACCGATCGCGCAGCGCGCGGCGCCGACCCTGGGGAGCGCGGGCCGCGCCGTCGTCGACGAGGCGATCGACGCGATCGCGTCCGGCGCCTTCGACGGCATCGCCGGCGAGGGTGTCGAGGCGCCGTCGCGCGTGCACGGCGACCTGTGGTCCGGGAACCTGATGTGGACCGAGTCCGGCGTGACCCTCATCGATCCCGCCGCGCACGGCGGGCACCGGCTCGAGGATCTCGCGCTGCTGTCCCTGTTCGGTGCACCCCACCTCGACGAGATCACCGCCGGGTACGAGGAGCAGTACCCGATGCCGGCGTCGTGGCGCCGGGATCTGCCCGCTCACCTCTTCTTCGCCCTGCTCGCCCACGTCCACCTGTTCGGTGGTATGTACACCGACCAGGCCGTCTCGACGGCGCGTGAGGTGGTGGCCCGGGCCGACGACCTGCGATCCTGAGGACATGTCTGCCGCGAACCCGTCCGCCCGCCGCCGCGTCGTCTTCCTCGACTTCGACGGGACCTACGCGATGCACGGCGTCGTGCCCGATGCGCACGCCGACGCCGTGCGCCGCGCCCGCGCGAACGGCCACGACGTGCTCCTGTGCACCGGGCGTCCCCTGTCGATCCTCGCGCCCGCCGTGACCGAGGCCTTCGACGGCATCGTCTCGTCGGCCGGGGCCCGGGTGGACATCGACGGCCAGGTGCTGTGCGACCACCGCTACCCGCCGGAGCTCGCACGCCGCACGGTCGACGTGCTCGAGACCCATGGAGTCGCCTACTGCCTCGAGGCACCCGATGCGATGTACACGCCCGAGAGCGGCATCGAGCGCTTGCGCGAGCAGATCGAACGGCTGCTCCGAGCGACGGACGAGCGGCGGGACGCGAGCGGCCCCCACGACATCTACGCCGCTCTCACGGTGCCCGAGGACCTGCGCGCATGCTCGTTCGCGAAGGTCTCGGTGTGGGACTCGCCCGTCGGGGTCGAGGAGCTCGCCGCGCAGATCGGACCTGGCGTTCGACCGCTTCCCAATTCCGTCTCGGGGGACGCGCTGCGGTCGGGCGAGCTGCAGCTCGTCGACGTCGACAAGGCCGACGGAGTCGCGCTCGTGGCCCGCCGCCTGGGCCTGGGCATCGAGGACACGGTCGGAGCCGGGGACGGGATGAACGACGTGGGCATGCTCGCGATCACCGGCACGTCGATCGGGATCGAGGGATCCCCTGCGGCAGTCCTCGAGCACGCGGATCTCGTCGTGCCCCGCCCCGAGCAGGACGGCCTGGTCGAGGCGTTCGAGCGCCTGGGGCTCCTCGACGATGTGCGTCTGGAAGACTCGCGGGCATGAAGCTACCCAGCAGCTCCGACATCCGGCGTGCGGTCGAGTCCGCCGTGAGCCCCTTGGGGCGCGCGCTGAACGAACGTCGCGTCGGCGCCGCAGGCTCCATCGCCAACCTCCGTCAGCTCGAGGGGCCGACCGGCCTGACCGTGACCTCCACGTCGTTCGCGGATGGCCAGGAGATCCCCGATCGCCACTGCGGCGTCGGCATGGGGCAGGGCGTCTCCCCCGAGCTCGCCTGGACCGGGGTGCCCGAGACCGCGCGCCGCCTGCTGCTGATCGTCGAGGATCTCGACTTCCCGTCGACCTCCCACACCGGCCTGCACAGCGTCGCGATGTTCGAGCCCGACGGGGACAGCGGTGAGATCGTCGAGGGCGCCCTCGTCGCGGGCTCCTCGCGCTTCGCGTTCTGCAAGGACTACCGCGGCCGCACCGGCTTCGCGCCGCCCCGGCCGCTCCCGGGCCACGGGACCCACCACTACGCGTTCCACCTCTACGCGCTCGACACTCCCGTGACGCCGCCCGAGGGCAGCGCGCTCTCGGCGCTGCTGCCGCTCGTGGCGGGACACGTGGTCGCGAGCGGTCACCTGGTGGGGACCAAGACCGCCTGACACTCTCGGGGCGCGCTGCTGGCGGGATGGCCCCGTCAGGCCCGTGCGATGATCTCGCCGTGGGGCACGAGGAACCATCCGTCGGGGTCGGTCGCCCAGGCGCGCCAGGCCTTGGCGATCGCGTCGAGTTCGCTCTGCTCGGCGCGGCCCTCGTCCACGAGCTGGGCGGCGAGCACAGTCGCGCTGATCCGTCCGGCCCACGACTCGGCCCACCAGGCACGGTCCTCGGGGGTGGCGTAGCACCACATGCTCGCCCCGGGCTCGATGTCGTCGAAGCCGGCCGCGTGCGCCCAGGCCAGGAGTCGGCGGCCCGCATCGGGGTGGCCGCCGTTGGCCTCGGCCGCCTGGACGTAGAGGTCGAGCCAGCGGTCGAGCCGGGTCTCGTCGGGGTACCAGCGGAAGCCCGGGTAGTCGGCGTCGCGGACGGCGACGACGCCGCCGGGCACGGTCGCGCGTCGCAGCTCGGCGAGCATCGCGACGGGATCGGCGACGTGCTGGAGCACCTGGTGGGCATGGACGACATCGAACGCGTCGTCGCGGAAGGGCAGGGCGTGGGCGTCGGCCACGATCACCTCGGCCGCGATCCCCTGATGCTCGAGCTCGGCGCGGGTGAGGGCTGCCGCCTCCTCGGAGACCTCGACGGCGGTCACGGGGCCGGGGGCGACGGCACGGGCGAGATCGGCCGTGATGGTGCCGGCTCCCGAGCCCACGTCGAGCAGGCGCTGACCGGGGCGCAGATGCCCGAGGAGGTACGACGCCGAGTTCGCGGCGGTGCGACGGCGATGTCCACCGAGCACGGCGGGTGCGTATCCGTGGGTGTAGG
>DAMDHZ010000022.1:0-25606 GCA_032101665.1 Brachybacterium sp.
ATGGCCATTGCGCACCACAGGTTCGTGTGGATCCATCCGTTCTCCAACGGGAACGGCAGAGTGGCCCGGCTCTTCTCGTACGCCATGATCCGGTCCTACGGGTTCGCCCCCGATGTCGAGTACCAGACCGTCAACCCGACGACCGTGTTCGGCTCCGACAGGCAGGGCTACTACGACCGTCTCGCCGCCGCCGATTCGCTCGACGACGCAGCGCTCATCGACTGGGCGGACTTCGTTCTCGGAGGACTGCTGCACGACATGGAGGCGATGCACCACCTGAGCCAGGCGGGAAACCTCTCGGCTCTCGTCCACGGCGCCATCGAACGGGCACGTCGATCCGCTCTGATCAGTGATGTCGACGCACGAGCGCTGAGCGCCGTGTCGGACGGAACGCCGTTCAAGGCGGGAGATCTGACGAGCGCGGTCGGAATGGACGCATCGGGCCGGAGCAGGCTCATCGGCTCGCTCCTCGACCGCCAGCTGCCCCGACGCCTCCACGACGGCGGACGGGTCTACCACATCCGTCTCTCCCCCAATCAGCTGACGCCGGCGGTCTTCGCGGAACTGGACGCCCGTGGGCTGCTGCCGTCGATCATGTCCGACGAAGCCCCATGACCCCCACGGTCATCCGTCGGCTGCGCCCGTTCGTCAGGGTGCGGGCGTAGGTTCGTGGCATGGACCACGCCGAGAACTCCTCCGATGAGACCCGCCGCCACACGACCCGCGACGAGCACGGCCGCCTCGAGCACCGCGCCGAGCACCACAAGCCGGACTTCACCGATCCCGTCGTCGCCGTCAACACGGCGCCGGTGGTCGCGGTCGGCCTGGTCGGCGGGTACGGCGTGGCCCGCGCGACGGGCAACCGTCCCCTCGGCGGCGCGGTCCTCGCGGCCGCCGGGCTGTATGCCGGCCGCACCTGGCTCGCTCGCCGCGGCCCCGTCGTCGCCGCGGCGCTCGGGGCGACCTACGTGCTGAGCTTCGGTCTCTCGCATCAGCTCGCCAAGAAGCTCGGCGCCTGGCCGTCGGTGCTCACCGTGACGGCCGTGTCCGCCGCCGCCGCGCACTACCTCTCGGACACCCAGCTCTCGCTGCGCTGAGCCGCGCCGCCCCGTGTCCGTGACAGGGCGAAAGATCCGATGACCGGGGGGCGCAGCGGGTTGTCGTGGTGCCCAGGTCCCCGTCGACGCGCGCCCGCGCCACGACCGGTCGTCCCCCACCCCGGCCCGGTCTCACCGCGGTATCTGCCGAATCGGCCCGGCTCGTGCCCACCCCATTCGCGTGATGAGGTCTAGGCTTGGTGACCACCCCCACTCCTCCCACCTCTCGAGGTCTCCTCACCCATGCTCACGCCGATGGCCCGCCTGTGGCAGACCGTGCGTCCTATCCGTTGGCGATTGTTCGGCGGCCTGCTCAGCGCCATGACGGCGTCGATCGTGGCCCTGCTGATCCCTCAGGTGCTCGAGGCGATGATCAACCGCCTGAACACGTCGGCCACCTCCGCCATCGTGCTCACGGCCGGCGTGATCGTGCTGGGACTGGGTCTGATCGAGGCCGGCCTGATCTGGGCCCGCCGCATCTTCGCGGTCATCCCCGCCACCCAGGCCGAGAAGGAGATGCGTGTCCGCTTCTACGCGAAGGTGCAGGACATGCCGGTGGCCTTCCACGACCACTGGGGCTCGGGTCAGCTGCTCTCGCGCGTCATGAGCGACATCAACGCGATCCGCCGCTGGGTCGCGTTCGGAATGATCATGATGGTGACCAGCGCGGTGACGATCGTCGTCGGCATCGTCCTGCTGTTCCGCTCGAGCGCCCTGCTGGCCCTCGTGTTCCTGGCCGCGGCGGTCCCGGTCGCGATCATCTCCTACTCGTTCAGCCGCCGGTACCACTACCTCTCGCGTCTGTCGCAGGACCAGAACGGCGACCTCGCCACCACGATCGAGCAGAGCGTGCAGGGCATCCGCGTCCTCAAGGCCTTCGGTCGCGGCCCCACCGCGCTCGAGGCGTTCAGCGGCCAGGCCGACGAGCTGCGGCGCACCGAGGTCGCCAAGGCCACCTCGATGGCGCGCTTCGACATGTCGATGTTCATGCTCCCCGAGCTCGCGCTCGGCATCGCCCTGTTCCTGGGCCTGCACCAGACCGCCGGCGGCCACATGAACGTCGGCCAGCTCGCCGCGTACTTCGCGACCGCGACGCTCGTGGTCGGCCCCACCCGTTCGCTCGGGATGCTGTTCGGCCAGGCCGTGAACACCTCGACCGCGCTCGAGCGCCACTTCGAGGTGATGGACGAGCCCAACACGATCACCTCCCCCGCCGAGCCGGCGCCCGTGGACCTCGCCGGGGCCCGCGGCGACCTGCGCCTGTCGGGGGTGCACTTCCGCTACCCCGACGCCCCCGCCACGAAGAACGACGGGCGCGAGAACCCCGACATCATCGACGGGGCGAACCTGCACGTGCGCCCCGGCGAGACCATGGCGCTCGTGGGCGTGACCGGCTGCGGCAAGTCCACACTGCTGCAGCTCATCCCCCGCCTGTACGACCGGGCGAGCGGCTCCATCACGATCGACGGCGCCGACATCCGCGACATGTCGCTCACGGACCTGCGCACCCTCACCGCGATCGCCTTCGAGGACGCGACCCTGTTCTCCGACTCGGTGCGCACCAACGTGCTCATCGGCACCGACCCGGCCCTGCCCGCCGAGCGGCAGGAGGAGATCCTCGCCGAGGCGCTCAGCACCGCGGACGCGTCCTTCGCCGAGGACCTGCCCGAGGGCGTCGACACCCGCATCGGTGAGGAGGGCCTGAGCCTGTCGGGCGGGCAACGCCAGCGGCTCGCCCTCGCGCGCGCCGTCGCCGCCCATCCCGCCGTGCTGCTGCTGGACGATCCGCTCTCCGCGCTCGACACCCGCACCGAGGAGCGCGTCACCGAGCGTCTGCGCGAGGTGCTCGTCGGCACCACGACGCTCATCGTCGCCCACCGCACCTCGACGGTCGCGCTCGCCGACCGGGTCGCGCTCATGGACCGGGGTCGGATCGTGTCGGTGGGGACGCACGCCGAGCTCATGGCGTCCTCGGCGCTGTACCGCTACGTGATCGCCAACCAGGAGCAGGAGGCCGCCCGCAACCGCGACATCGAGACGATGACGGGCGAGCTCGAGCTGCAGGCCGTGCGGGATGCGGCCGAGGCCGCGCTCGAGGAGGACGTCGAGGGACCGGATGTCGCCGTGAAGGGCGGTGACGTGCGATGACCGTCCCCGTCTCCGAGGAGCAGCTCGAGCAGCAGACCCTCACGGCCGAGGAGAACCGCCTCGCCCGTCAGCGGTCACTGCGTCTGCTCGGCGAGCTGCTGCGCCCCGTGCGCGGCAAGTTCGTGCTCATGGCCGTGATGGTGATCGTCGCGCAGCTGGCCGTCGTCGCCGGCCCCGCGATCATCGCGTGGGGCATCGACCATGCCCTGCCCGCCCTACTCGAGGGCGATGGCACCCCCGCCCTGCTCGCGACGGCGGCCCACATCGCCGCGGCCCTCGCGGGCGGCTTCCTGACCTTCGGTTACGTGCGCCAGTCCACCGTCATCGGCCAGCAGATGCTGCTGTCGCTGCGACGGCGCGTCTTCCGCGAGACCCAGCGCCTGGACCTCGAGTTCCACGAGCGCTACACCTCGGGCCGCATCGTCTCGCGCCAGACCTCCGACATGGAGGCCTTGCGCGAGCTGCTCGAGGGCGGGGTCGATGTCATGGTCGGCTCGAGCCTCTCGATGGTGTTCACGATCGTGCTGATCGTCGGCATGGACCCCGTGACCGGTCTCGTCATGCTCGTCATGCTCGTGCCGGGCCTGTTCCTCACGATCTGGTTCCAGAAGCGCTCGCGCGAGGCGTACCGGGCGATCCGCACCCACTCGGCGCGGCTGATCGTGCACTTCGTCGAGGCGATGAACGGGATCCGCGCCGTCAAGGCGTTCCGCAAGGAGCCCCGCAACCTGCGCGAGTACGACACCCTCGCCCAGGACTACCGGGACGCCTCGCTGAAGTCCATCCTCATCTTCGGCATCTACCAGCCGGCCCTGCGCGTGCTCGCCAACACGACCATCGCGGCCGTGCTCGTGGTGGGCGGCTTCCGCGTGCTGCACGGAGACCTCCAGGTGGGCGTGCTGATCGCGCTCGTGCTGTACTCGCGGCGCTTCTTCCAGCCGATCGATGACATTGCGAACTTCTACAACGCCTTCCAGAGCGCCGTCGCGGCGCTCGAGAAGATCGCGGCGCTGCTCGCCGAGGTCCCCGCGATCCGCGACCCGGAGAAGCCGGTGCACGTCGGGCGCGCCCGCGGTCAGGTGGACCTGGTCGACGCGTCGTTCCGGTACACGGCCGACGGTCCCCTCGTGCTGCAGCCGACCGACCTCGCGATCCCGGCGGGCCAGACCGTCGCGCTCGTGGGCCAGACCGGCGCCGGCAAGTCCACGATCGCCAAGCTCGTCTCGCGCTTCTACGACCCGACGGACGGCCGGGTCGAGCTCGACGAGGTCGACCTGCGGGACCTGACGTCGAACGACCTCACGCGCAACATCGTGATGGTGACCCAGGAGGCGTACCTGTTCTCGGGGACCGTGGCCGACAACATCGAGCTGGGGCGTCCCGGTGCCTCCCGCGCGGAGATCGAGGCGGCGGCCGATGCGATCGGCGCGGGCGCGTTCATCCGCGAGCTGCCCGACGGCTTCGACACGGATGTCAACAAGCGCGGCGGTCGTGTGAGCGCAGGCCAGCGCCAGCTCATCTCCTTCGCGCGCGCGTTCCTGGCCGACCCGGCCGTGCTGATCCTCGACGAGGCCACCAGCTCGCTCGACATCCCGTCCGAGCGCCAGGTACAGGAGGGGCTCACCCATCTGCTGGGCCGCCGCACGGCGGTCATCATCGCCCACCGCCTGACCACCGTGATGATCGCCGACCGCGTGCTCGTGGTGCACGACGGGCGGATCGTCGAGGACGGCTCCCCCGCCGAGCTCGTCGCCTCCGGCGGCCGCTTCGCGGCGCTCTACCAGGCGTGGCAGGACTCGCTGTAGGGCACCGGGCCCGTGCGGCGAGGGCCGGGGCCAGGCCCGGGCGGCGAGGGCCGGGCGCCGGGACCGTGGTCGGCTCACCCTCCCTCCGCCGAGCGCCGGCTCACGAGACATCGACGCCCGGATAGGTCTCGTGAGCGGGCCGACGGCGGTCTCCGCGGTCCGCATCGCCGCTGACACCGGTACCACCCTCCTCTGAAACCGATGCCACGCCGCGGGGGCGATGACGGGAACAGGCGGCTCGACCGGGCAGAATGGGGCTTCCCGCCGAAGGAGGCCCCATGCCGCTCAGGAAGCCCGGTCCGCACCGATCCACCATCGCCGACGTGGCCCGGATCGCAGGGGTCTCGAAGACGACCGTCTCCCGCGTCCTCAACGACTCCGAGCTCGTGACGGGCCCGACCCGCGACGCCGTCGAGGCCGCCATGCGCGAGGCGGGCTACACCGCCTCGTGGCAGGCCCGGACCCTCGCGAGCGGGCGCTCCGACGCGATCGCCCTGATCGTGACCGAGCCGTTCGACGAGATGTGGTCGGACCCGACCTTCGCGACCATCCTGCACGGTGTCTACGACGCCCTCGCGGCCACCGAGCTCATGCCGGTCCTGCTCCAGGCCTCGTCGCCGCGCGAGCAGGCCAAGGTCCGCCGCCTGCTCGACCAGCGCGTGGTGGACGGGGTCATCCATCTCACGCCCTACGTCGACGAAGGACTGCTCGAGCGCCTGGCCGAGTCGAGAATCCCGACCGTGCTGTGCGGCCGCCTCCCGGGGGACCCCTACGACGGGCTCTTCTCCACGGTGTACGCCGATGACGAGGTCGGTGCGGCGCTCGCGGGCCGCCACATCCGGCAGCGCGGCCGGAGCCGCCCGGCAGTGCTCCTGGGCCCCGCCGACAACCCGGCCACGGCCGACCGCTTGCGCGGCTACCGCCGCAGCCTCGGGGAGTCCCTGGCGGACGACCAGGTCCTGCACGGCGGCTGGGACGAGCACTCGGGCGCCGCCATGACCACCGAGCTGCTCGACCGCGGCGCCCCGGTCGACGCGCTGCTGTGCGCGTCGGACCGGATCGCGGCAGGGGCCCTGGCCGTGCTGCGGAGCCGCGGGGTCGCGGTGCCCGACGAGGTCGCGGTGATCGGCTTCGACGACCATCCGCTGGCCGAGCGGACGACGCCGACCCTCACCACGGTCGCCCAGCCGATGGAGGGCGAGGGGGCCACGGCGGTCGACCTCGTGCAGCGCCTGATCCTCTCCGCGGCCCCGCGCACGGTCGTGCTGCCGATGGAGCTCATCGAGCGCGGCTCTGCCTGAGCGATCCCTGTCGACCGATCTCCGGATAGCGCTTGTGCGCGCCTTTGGGATCGGTTACATTCGCGTTTGGAACCGCTACCATCGCGGACATCGCGTCCCGTCCACGCCTCCGAGGAGGGCCTCATGCGCGCCCGTGGCCTCGCCACCGCAGCCCTCGTCCTCGTGACCGTCGTGTGGGGGTCGACGTTCTTCCTCATCAAGGGAGCGGTCGCGAATGTCGACCCGATCGACTTCCTCGCGATCCGGTTCGTGATCGCCGCGGCGATCATGCTCGTCCTGTTCCATCGGCATCTGCGGGGGCTCTCGCGCACGGCCTGGCGCGACGGGCTGGTGCTCGGCGTCGTCTACGGTCTCGCGCAGGTGGCGCAGACGTGGGGGTTGCGCGTCACGGACGCCTCGATCTCCGGGTTCGTCACGGGCACCTACGTCATCATCACGCCGATCCTCATGTGGATCGTCTGGCGGCGGCCTGTCGCCCGAGGGCTGTGGATCTCGGTCGTGTTCGCCTTCGGCGGTCTCGCGGTGCTCAGCCTCACCGGGTTCTCCGCCGACGCCGGTGCGCTCATCACGCTCGTCTCGGCCGTCGTCTACGCGGTCCACATCGTTCTCTTGGAACGGCCCTCCCAGCGCACCGACCCGTTCGCCCTGGCGACCGTGCAGATGCTCGGCATCGCCATCACCTGTGTCGTGCTCTCCCTCCCCGGGGGCGTCGCGCTGCCGGCCGACGGCAGCATCTGGATGGCCATCCTCTACACATCCGTCGTGGCGGGCATCCTCACCCTGGTCCTGCAGACCTGGGCCCAACGCCATCTCTCCCCCGCGCGCACGGCGGTGATCATGACCCTCGAACCCGTCTTCGCCTCGGCGTTCGCCGTCGTGCTCGGCACCGATTCCGTGACGCCCCGGCTGCTCATCGGCGGAGGCCTGGTCCTCGCCGCCATGGTCGTGGGGGTCGCGACCGACCGCGGCTCGGGCGTCATCGAGGCGCTCGAGGCCGACCACCTCGCACCCGAGCCGTCGCCGCCGCCCGAGCGTCGGACACGCCACCCCGATCCCGCGGAACACGCCTGACGCCTCCCCTCCCCCTGCCTACCGACCTCTCGGCGCGCGCCTCGCACGACCGGGTTCCCAGAATCAACGACGATCGACAGGAGTCACCCCATGTCCCCTCGCATCTCGCGCCGTACGGTCGGCGCCCTCGCACTCGCCCTGACAGCCGGCGCCGCGCTCAGCGCGTGCAGCGGCTCCGGCGGCGGTGGCGGCAAGGGCTCCGTCACGTGGTCCACCTGGGGGTCGCCGGACGACCTCAAGAGCTTCGATCGCTTCCAGGAGGCCTTCAAGAAGGACCACTCCGACATCTCGCTGACGTTCCAGCCGACGGCCTCGTACGACGAGTACCACTCCAAGCTGCTCACCCAGCTCTCCTCGGGGACCGCCCCGGACGTCTTCTACGTGGGCGACGACCACATCGCGGCGTTCATCCGCAATGACGTGCTGCTGCCGCTCGACGATCGGCTGTCGGCCTCCGGCTCGACGATCACCCAGAAGGACTTCGCGGCGAACCTGCTCGAGGTGGCGACCTACGAGGACCACCTCTACGGGCTGCCCAACGACGTCAACCCCGACACCCTCTGGTACGACAAGCAGGCGCTCCAGGCCGCGGGCATCACCGATGACCCGGCGACCCTCGCCGAGGGCGACGCCTGGACCACCGACGCGTTCTTCGAGATGACGAGCAAGCTCCACGCGGCGGGCCTCACCGGCGGCGTGTTCT
This sequence comes from Brachybacterium sp., assembly GCA_032101665.1. Lineage (GTDB taxonomy): Bacteria > Actinomycetota > Actinomycetes > Actinomycetales > Dermabacteraceae > Brachybacterium. The sequence continues at coordinate 8,126 of DAMDHZ010000022.1, forward strand.
ACAACTACTGGGCCACGCACGACGGCTGGATGACGTCCCAGGGCGGAACGGTCTACGACGACTCGGGCGCCTACGTCGCCAACACCGACGCGACCTCGGTCGCCGCGATGGACGAGTTCGCCCAGCGCTTCCAGGCGGGCGAGCTCGTCGTCGCCGACCTCATGCCCGAGGGCGCCGGCCCCGACTCCCTGCTCGTGACGCACAAGCTCGGCTTCTTCGCCGCCGGCCGCTACGAGATCGGCGTCATCGAGGGCGCCGGCGTGGACAAGGAGCTCTACGACATCGTGCGCTGGCCGACGCCGAGCGGCGCGGCGGGGTCCACGGGCGTCGCTGCCTCGTACCTCGCGATCAACACGAAGGCCGCGGACGTCGAGGCCGCGTACACGTTCTTCTCGGAGTTCCTCTCGGCGAAGGGGCAGAAGCTCCGCCTCGAGACGACCGGCACCGCCGTCCCCTCGATCACCGGCGCGGACGATCTCGTGACCGATGCGGGGTACCCGGCGCACGCCCAGACGATGCTCGAGATGCGCGACGACGGCTACTCGAACTTCGCCGCCGAGGCGGCCGTCCCCGACCTGTCGAACTCGATCTCGGTCGACCACATGCTGCCGCTCTACCAGGGCAAGGCCGACGCGCAGACGACGCTCGACGCGGTGGCCGAGCTCGTCAAGGAGAAGACCTCCTGATGTCCGTGACCGCCCCGGCCACCCGGGCTCCGAGGACGCGGCCGCGGGGCTGGCGTCGGCGCGATCGCCTGTGGGGCTATGCCTTCGTGGCCCCACAGGCCCTCGGCATGCTTCTGTTCACCCTGCTGCCGTTCGCGTTCGCGTTCATCCTCGCCTTCACGGAGTGGAACGGGTTCGGGATGCCGAGGTTCGTCGGCCTCGACAACTTCGTGACGGAGTTCGGCGACCCGCTGCTGTGGCGAGCGGTGCTCAACACACTCATCATCGCCATCATCACGGTGCCGATCGGGCTGTTCCTGGCCATCCTCGTGGCCGTCCTGCTCAACCGCATCGCCGGGCGCACGTTCTATCTCGTGCTGTTCTTCGCCCCGGTCGTCACGAGCACCGTCGCGGTCGCCCTGCTGTGGCAGCAGCTGCTGCGCAAGGACGGCATGCTGTCCCAGTTCATCGCGCGGGTCCTGCCGTTCGGGGCACCCGACTGGCTCGGCAATCCCAAGCTCGCGCTGCTCGCGGTGTGCCTCGTGACGATCTGGTCCGCGCTCGGCCTCAACGTCGTCATCTTCATGGCGGGCCTGCAGAACGTGTCCCCGTCCGTGCTCGAGGCGGCGCAGATCGACGGGGCCGGCCCGGTGCGCCGCTTCTTCAGCGTCATCATGCCGCTGCTCTCGCCGATCATCTTCTACCAGTCGGTGGTCGCGTTCATCAGCTCGCTGCAGACCTTCGACCTGGTGTTCGTGCTGGTCAAGAATGCCGGGCCGGACAACGCGACGCGCACCATCGTCTATCACATCTACGACACCGGCTTCGCGAAGTCGCAGTTCGGCGTCTCGAGCGCGGCGTCGATCATCCTGCTGATCCTCACGCTGCTCATCACCGCCGTCCAGTTCGGCGCTCAGAAGCGCTTCGTGCACTACGAGGGATGACCCCATGACCGAGCACACCCTGACCACGCCCCTGGCGACCCGCCGATCCCGCGTGCGGCCGGGACGCGTGGCCCTGCACGTCGTCCTCCTGCTCGCGGGCTTCGTGATGGTCGCGCCGTTCCTGTGGATGGTGCTGACGAGCGTCAAACCGCTCCCCCAGCTGCTGCAGGAACCGCTCAGCATCCTGCCGAAGCCGTGGACGTGGTCGAACTGGCCCGACGCGTGGAACGCGCTTCCCTTCGGACGCGCCTACGTCAACAGCATCTACATCACGGCCCTCTCGGTCGCCGGGACGCTGTTCACCACGTCGCTCGCGGCCTACGCCTTCGCCCGCATCCCCTTCCGCGGCTCCCGGGCACTGTTCTGGGTCTTCCTGGCGATGCAGATGGTGCCCAAGCAGGTCACCCTCGTGCCCTTCTACTTCATCATGGCCAAGATCGGGTGGGTCGACTCCCACCTGGCTCTGATCGTGCCGGCCATGCTCGTCAACCCCTTCGGCGTCTTCCTCGCCCGCCAGTTCATCCTGTCGGTGCCGATCGAGCTCGAGGAGGCCGCGATCGTCGACGGCGCCTCGCGGTGGCGCATCTACTGGCAGATCATCCTGCCCACGATCCGGCCCGGCCTCGGGGCGCTCGCGATCATCACCGCGCTCGACGCGTGGAACAACTTCCTGCTGCCCCTCGTGCTGCTCAACACGACGGACCTGTTCACCGTCCCGCTCCTGCTCTCGCAGTTCCAGGGGCAGTACGGCGGCCTGAACTACGGGATCATCATGGCCGCGACCGCGCTGTCCACGGTGCCGATGCTGATCGCCTTCATCATCGGCCAGCGCCAGATCATCAGCTCGCTCGCGACCTCGGGCCTGGGCGGTCGCTGATGGGCTGCTCGTGCATGACCCCGTGGGGCCGGGACATCGCTGCCCGCCTCGACCTGAGGGACGCCCCGTACACGGTGCGGCGTTCGCGCCTGCTCGTGCTCGAGGGCGATGACGGTCTCGACGTGTTCCGCAGCGTCTACGAGCGGCGGCTCGCCGACAGCCTGCTCGTGCAGGGGATCGCCCTGCGCGACCCGCGCGGCGAGCGCGTCGAGCAGGTCCACGCGTGTGCCGCATGCGTGCACCTGGGTCCGGTGTCGATCGTCGTCACCGATGATGACGCCCTCGCGATCACGGGGCTGCCCGTCGGCTGGCGCCTGAGCCTCGACCTCGTGGAGCCGGACGCGGAGACGCAGGCGGGCCTCCCGAGCGGCGCGGCGCGCGTGCGGACCACCGGCGCCACGGTGACGGTCGCCGGCACCACTCTCAGTGCGGTCTCCACGGAAGAGGGCTCCCTGCTCATCGCGTGCGGACCGGCGGTGGACCTCGACCGCGACCCGGTCGAGGCACTGGCCAGGAGCGCCGCAACTGCCCAGAGCTGGATGGCACGGTGTCCCGAGGTGCGCGAGCAGGATCGGGCGATGGCACGCTTCTGCTGGTGGGTGCTCGGCGTGAACACGCTCCGTCTCGGCGGTGCCGTCGCGGGGGACGCCGTGGTCCCCTCGAAGATCGGCTACGTCGGCCTATGGCAGTGGGACGCCTACTTCATCGCCATCGGGCTGCGCCATGGCGACCCCTCCCTCGCGGCCGAACAGCTCCGCCTCGCCCTCTCTCGGCCCGAGCACGACGGTCAACTCCCCGACGTCCTGCACGAGGAGGGAGTGCTGGCCTCGAGCGACGATCTCCCGCCGGGCGATCTCGAGAACCTGCGCGCGATGGCCTCTCCCGCTCTCGCGGGCGCACGGATCCCCCTGACCAAGCCGCCGCTGACCGCCCTCGCCGTCGACCTCGTGGCCTCGACCGGTCCGGGAGGGCTCGTCGACGAACTGCGCGATGTCGTCGAACGCTCCCAGGAGTGGTGGTTCGAGCACTCGGATCCGGGCGACGCGGGTGTCCCGGCGTATCTCCACCCGTACTCCTCCGGGCTCGACGATTCTCCGATCTTCGACCACGACGCGGTCCTCCGCTCGCCCGACCTCCGCGCCTACCTGATCCTCCAGGATCTGGTGCTGGCGCGATGGGCTCTCGATCGCGGCGAGACCGACCGTGCCGAGCGGAGGCAGCGGCGTGCCACGGCCATGCTCGCAGCGCTCGAGGACACCTGGGACGAGAGAGCACGGATCTTCCCCGCCGTGGGCGAGCACGGGCCGGTGCCCGTCGACGCGATCGTCGGGCTGATGCCGCTGCTGTGCCCGGGCCTCGACGGCCGCCGTGCGAGCGATCTCGTCGACGCGCTCGCCGACCCCGCCCGCTACGGCACCCCGGTCCCCGCCCCGACGGTCGCGTGCGGTGATCCGGCGTTCGAGGAGGACCGGATGTGGCGCGGCCCGGTCTGGGTCAACACCAACTGGCTGCTCATCCAGGGCCTGCGGACCCAGGGGCGCGACACCGACGCCGAGGCGCTGCTCGAGGCGACGCTCGCCATGGTGACGAGGGGCGGTGGCCCACACGAGTACTTCCGCTCCGGGACCGCCCGCAAGTCATCGGGGGCGACGACCTGCTTCGGCTGGTCAGCGGCGCTGTTCGTCGACCTCGCCGTCCAGGCCGCGCGGTCGGAGTAGGACCTGCCGCGCCACGGGGCCGGGCATCCGGGCACGGAGGAGTTCACACCACGCGGGTCCCGAGCGGGATCTCGGCGGAGGGGGTGAGCAGGATCGAGCGGGACTCGTCGTCCGTCTCGGCGCACAGCAGCATGCACTCGGAGCGCTCCCCCCGCATGCGGGCGGGCGCGAGGTTCACGAGCACGATGACGACACGTCCGCGCAGCTCGTCCTCCGTGTAGTGCGGGACGAGCGAGGTCACGGTCTGCCTCGTGCCGAGCTCGCCGAGGTCGACCTGCACGATGTACAGGCGGTCGGCATCCGGATGTCGCCGCACCTCGTCGATCCTCCCGACGCGCAGGTCGAGTGCCGCGAAGTCTCGGTAGGCGATGGTGTCCATGGACGGTCCTTTCGGTTCGGAGAGGAGACCGTCCGCGCGGCTCTCGCGCGGACGGTCCTGTCACTCGGTCGGCGTCGTGATCCGTTCGAGGGTGGGTCGCAGCTCGGCCTCCGCGGCGGCGGGGTCCTGGGCGCGCAGCTTCCTGATGTATCGGGCGTACCACCAGGCGGCGAGCCCCATGAACACGACCACGCCGCCGACGTTGTACACGAGGGTCATCCAGATCTCCTGCCCGAAGGGAAGGGTGCCGGTGATGAAGACGAAGGCGAACACGACCAGCATGAAGGCGCTCATGATGAGTCCGAACGCGCGCGATCCGACTCGGAACTCGCGCTTGACGTGGTCGAAGCGGCGGCGCAGGGCGAAGTACGCGAAGTAGATGAACAGCGGCGGCAGGAGCGCGGTGGCCGCGGTCATGTTGATGACGATCTGCAGGAGCGAGTTGATGTCACCCGTGCCGATCGCGGGGATAACGAGGATCGGGACCACGATGATGAACTGCACCCACGCGGCACGCCACGGAATGCCGTCCTCGTTCTGCTCGACGAGCTTGCCTCCGATGATCCCGTCCGGGATCTCGGAGAAGAAGATCTTGACGGGGGAGGAGGTCCACATGAGCAGCGATCCGAGCGTCGCGGCGAGCATGACCACGCCGACGACACGGTCGACGATGCTCTCGTCGAGGCCCAGGTGGTTGCCGAGGCCCGCCATGGTCTGGAAGACGCCCGAGGAGTAGGTGAGGTCGCCCTGCGGGACGAAGACCGTCATGAACAGCGAGGAGACGGCATAGAGAAGACCGATGCCGAGGCCCGCGAGCACGATCGTGCGCACGAAGGACGTGACGCCCCCGCGCAGGTCGTTGATGTAGACGCCCACCGACTCGGCGCCGCCGACACCCTGGATGATCCACGCGAGGGTTCCGAAGAACGCCCACGCCGTCGCGAAGGTCGCGAAGTCAGGGCTCATCGCTCCCAGGGTGATGGGGGTGGCGGGCTCGAGCCCGCCGATCAGGGCACCGCCCGTGAGCAGGATGAACGCGAGCGCCATGACCAGCATCAGGGTCGAGCCCACCGAGGTGATCGACCCGATCCAGCTCGCGCCGCGCGTCGAGACCCAGGTCGCGATCGCGAAGATGATGATCGAGAGGATCGTGATCGTCCCCTGGCTGAGGGTGTACTCGTAGCCGAAGAACGCGTACGAGGCGTAGACGAGCACGAGCGGCAGCAGCGAGGCGAAGTAGAAGAGGTTCACGAACCAGTAGCAGAAGGCACCGAGGAACGCCCATCGCCCGCCGAGCGACGACTTGATCCACTGGTAGACCCCGGACTCCGAGTTCTTCGCGACCCCGACGAACTCGGCGATGATGAGGGTGAAGGGCACGAAGTAGAGAAGTGTCGCGAAGAAGAACGAGGGGACGGACGCGAGCCCGATCGACACGTTGTTGTTGACGACGTTGCGGAAGTTGAACACCGCGGCCACGGTCATGGCGAGCAGTGCGTAGGTGCCGATCTTCGCGCGGTTGACGTTGACGCTCGGAGGCGCCTTCTCGACGGGTGTGGACATCAGGTTCTCCAGGTGGACGAGGGTGGGACGAGCCCGGTCCCGTTACTTGTTGTGGAAGGCGGTCGCTTCGACCGTCATGCGGACGATGCCCACCTGCGGGCACCGGCGGGGAAAGCGGAGGGCCTCGGCGATGGAGAGGACGAGGACCTGCCCGGGGAGCAGGTCGACGGTCTCGCCGCTCCCCGTGAACGTCTCCCGATCGGTCAGGTCGCTGTACGCGGTGCGCGGCGCGAGATCGGCGACGGGGGCGACCTCGAGCCGGACCGGCTCCGCCAGGGCGAGGACGACGTCGTGGTACCGGCGATGACCGGTGAAGACCTCGGCGTCGGGGACCGGCTGTCCGCTGCGCAGATAGGTCAGCGAGTCCCCGATGGACCGGGTCACGTCCTCGGGAGCCGAGGGCACGAGGCGTAGCGCTTGAGCGCAGCGCTCCCACGTGACGGCGTCAGGGCGGGCACGGTCGAAGGCGTCGACGTCGGGGTGCACGATCATGAGGGGTCCTCCAGGGGCCGGATGGGAGAGGCGGTCATCGCGTCCACCGCGGGGCGGGCTGCTCCCCCGTCCGCAGGGGGACGAGGCGGTAGCCGTAGGAGTAATCCCCGAACCGGACCCGGTGGGAGTCGAGCACCTCGCTCCCCCACGAGTTCGAACCGAGACCGAGCACCCGGTAGTCGATGTTCACCGTGATCGCGTCCGATGTCCGAGGCAGTTCGTCACGATGCCGCGCCCCATCGATCTGCTGGGCGGTCCAGGGCCATGCGCTCACCGTCACGGGGGAGGCCATCGCCTCGATCCTCACTCCCGGGCCGTCGTGCGCCTGCAGGGCGAACCAGCGGACGGCATCGCGCTTGCCGTAGTCCTGGGGGACGGCGTACGGCGTCTCCATCGCCCGGACCGTGCTGCGGTGCCGTGCGAGGACGGCGGCGGCGTGGGAGTCGTGGTACGTCTCCCCCGGGCCCAGCCCGTAGTACTCGACGTTCTCGAGGGCGGGCGCGAGAGAGAGCTCTGCACCCTGAACGGGCACGAGGTCCCGGTACGGCCCCTCGGCCGTGGCGCTGACGTGCACGTCGACTCCGCCGTCGCCCGTGAAGGTCCAGATCTCGTTCACGTCGAGACCCAGCTCCCAGGCGGGCGGAGCGAGGCGGCTGTGCACCCGCAGCCGCACGTGCGTGCCCGTGCTCTCGAGCTCGCAGTTGCGAGAGGTGAGCTGGGCGAGATGCAGGAAGCGGGGCGCCCAGAGGGTGTCGAACTCCTGCTGGTGGTTGTCGATCAGGGGGGTCCACAGGTGCGGGCGCGGCCCGCTGACGAGGACCTGCTCATCGTCGATCCACCACCCCAGGAGCTCCCCGGTCACGGCATCGACCTCGAAGCGCGAGGGCCCGGCCTCGAGGCGGATCCGCTCGGGGCCCTCCTCGACGCGGGGAGCGCCCGAGGTGTCGCGCGGGCGAGCCGGCAGAGCGGCCCGCCACGGGTCCGTCTCCGTCTCGGCGGGGAACAGCTGGAAGAGCGCCACGCGCCAGGCCGCTTCGCTGTAGGGCGTCGCGTCCCGACGCACGACCTCGACGACGGCACTGGTCTCGCTGTCCGCGGGGGCCTCGGCGAGCGCGCGGCGGACCTCGTCCGGCAGCACGAGCGCCGTCGTCTCCTGGGGCGCGAGGTCGGGACAGGGGACCGTGGCCGATGCCGCGGTCGCGCCGTCGATGGTCGCGCTCACCACGAGATCGAAGCCGTCCGTGCCGGTGAACCAGAGGGCGCTGCGGATCTCGGGTGAGTCGAGATCGCCTCGGACCCGGACCGGCGCGATCACCTGGGCGTACTGCAGCAGGCCCGGGCTCGGCTCCTGCCAAGGGAAGACGAGGCCGTCGAGGCAGAAGTTCCCGTTGTTGGGCTCGTCGCCGTGATCGCCGCCGTAGGTCCATCGGTCCCGGCCGTCGGCACCGGTCTCGCGCAGCCCCTGGTCGCACCACTCCCACACGAAGTGGCCCTGGATGTGCTCGTGCCGTTCGAAGACCTGCTGGTACTCGAGCAGTCCACCGGGGCCGTTGCCCATCGCGTGGCCGTACTCGCAGATGATGCGCGGCTGTGGCGCGGGGTGCTCGCCGAAGTCGTTCATCTGCGAGACCCGTGAGTACATCGTCGAGATGATGTCGACGACCTCCGCGTCTCGATCCTCCTCGTAGTGGATCGGGCGGGTCGGGTCGAGCTGGCGGGCACGGGTGGCGGACGCGGCGATGTTGCAGCCGTACCCGGATTCGTTGCCGAGGGACCACATGACGATGCTCGGATGATTGCGCTGCGCGAGGACGTGCCGCTCGATGCGGTCGACGTAGGCCTGCTCCCAGTCCGGGTCGTCGGTGAGGGCACCGATGCCGGCCTCCGTGGTCACGAAGCCGTGGGTCTCGAGATCCGTCTCGGCGACCACGAACAGCCCGATCTCGTCGGCCATCTGGTAGAACCGCGGATCGTTGGGGTAGTGCGAGGTGCGCACGGCATTGATGTTGTGCTGCTTCATGAGCAGCAGGTCGCGGCGTACGCGGTCCATGGTGACGGCCCGGCCACGGACGTCATCGTGGTCGTGTCGGTTGACACCGTGCAGCATGAAGTACCGGCCGTTGAGGAGCAGCCGCCCGTCCTCGATGGTGATCTCCCGCAGCCCGACGCGCGGTGCCGTCACCTCGAGGGTCTCGCCGTCGTCCCCTTGCGCCGCGAGCACGAGCGTGTACAGGTAGGGGGACTCCGCGGTCCAGGGTCGCGGATCGGGAACGCGCAGGCTGGTGTGGACGGAGCCGTCCGTCACGCGCTCATCACCGCTGGCGACCACCGAGCCGTCGGCGTCGCGGAGGGACCAGCTCACGCGCGCGGCGGTCGACTCGACGACGAGGTCCACCTCGGCGAGGGCGTCGGTCCAGTGCACGCGATGGTGGAAGTCCCGGATTCCCTCGTCGGGACGTTCGACGAGGTACAGGTCCCGGAAGATCCCGGAGGCCCACCACATGTCCTGGTCCTCGAGATAGGTGCCGTCGCTGTACTGGCTGACGGCGACCGACAGCAGGTTGCGGCCGTCTCGCACATGGTCGGTGATGTCGAACTCGGCAGCCAGGCGGGAGCCCTTGGTCCATCCGACGGGGCTGCCGTTGACGTACAGATGTGCGAAGCTCTCGACGCCGTCGAAGCGCAGCACCATGCGGTGGCCCTCGACAGGGGCCGCCAAGGTGACCTCACGCTGGTAGACGGCGGTGGGGTTCTGACTCGGGACGTACGGGGGGTCGATCGGGAACGGGTAGCCCTCATCGGTGTAGGCGAGATGCCCGTAGCCGTCCAGCTGCCACAGGTGGGGAAGGCTGACCGTGTCCCACTCCGGGTGAGGCCGGGCGTGCAGGTCCGGGATGGCTCGGCGCGGATCGTCCAGGAGAGCGAAGCTCCACGTCCCGGTCAGCGGGACGAACCCGCGAGCGTTCTCGCGGGCGTGCGTCAGCGCGAGCGCCTCGCTCGCATAGCCCGGGGCATACGCACGCGCCGGAAGGCGGTTCTCGCCGCTGTGGTGGTGGTCCTCCCACGGGTGCGGACGGAAGGTCATGTGTGCTGCAGCTCCTTCGATGCGGACATCGATCCTCACGGCAGCCATGGCCGCTCCACCGATGTCGACAGCGTCTGTGAAACCGGTTCCATGAAACCGGTTCCACGAAGGTAGCACATGCAGCCGTCGCGGCTCAATCGCCGTCACCGACCGCTCGTGCAATCGCTCGGAGCCCCGACACCGCGATCCCCGTCCCCCTCTTTCGACCACGGTCTGTGGGCGGCACCCGAGGACAGTCCCGAGTGCCTCCCTGCTGACGATCAAGAAGCGTTCAGTATCCTGATCATGCGTTCTCCCGGGTCCACCGCCTCTGCAGGCGAGTTCGCCGGCATGCCGCAGACAGCATCGGCGACGTCGACCTTCGCCGGTCACGCGGTGCGGAGGTCGACGGCGGTCAGGACGCGACGCGCAGGAGGACGCCGACCGAAGGAGCATCCATGCTGACCATCGCACTCGTGGTCGGCATGCTCGCCATCACGGTCGCCTGCGTCGCCATCGGCGAGCGGCTGCACCTGCCCTATCCGATCCTCATGCTCGTGGTCTCCGCGGGCATCGCCTTCATCCCGGGCGTGCCGCACCTGACCGTCGAGAGCGAGGTGATCCTCCCGCTCTTCCTGCCGCCGCTCCTGTTCGCGACCGCCCAGCACACGAGCTGGGCCGTGTTCCGTGCCCGGTGGCGCACGCTCGTGGTCCTCGCGCTCGGCCTCACCGCCGTGACCGCCCTCGTGGCCGCCGGCGCTGTGTGGGCGCTCGTGCCGGGCATCGGCGTCCCGCTCGCGCTCATGCTCGGCGCGATCGTGGCCCCGCCGGACCCGATCGCGGTCGAGGCCGTGGCCGGGCCCGCGCGCATGCCACGGCGCCTGCTCACCGCGCTGCAGACCGAGGGACTGTTCAACGACGCGATCGCCATCGTGCTGTTCCAGGCCGCGCTCGGCGCGGTCACCCGGGGTGAGCAGCTCGGGCCGATGATCGGCGTGCGGTTCGTGATCGGCGCCGTGCTCGCCGCCGGTGTCGGCTTCGCGATCGGCTGGCTGTTCCGGATGGCCGACCGTCAGGTCTCGTCGCTCGCCGCCCGGACCGCCCTCGGCATCGTCGCCCCGTTCGCGGCCTACATGCTCGCCGAGGAGATCCACGCCTCCGGGGTCATCGCGGTCGTGGTCACGGCGCTCGAGACGCGCCGCAACTCGCGTCCCGAGGACGGCGAGCTGCGGATGACCCGCACCGCCTTCTGGAACGTCGCGAACCTGCTCGTCACCGGGCTCGCGTTCGGGCTGATCGGCGCCGAGCTGCGGGACGTCATCACCGACAACACCGATCTCCTGCACCTCATGGGCATCGGGCTCGTGGTCGCGGCGGTCACCATCGTGGTGAGGCTGCTGGCGATGGTGGTCCTGCACGTCACGACGCGCGGGAGCATGAACCCCGCCCCGGAGGACTGGCGCGAGACCGTGGTGCTGACCTGGTGCGGGATGCGCGGGCTCGCGACCCTGGCCCTCGCCCTCGCCGTCCCCACGAGCGTGCCGCCCGAGCACCGCACGATGATGGTCGTCGTCGCGTGCACGGTCCTGGTGGTGACCCTCGTGCCGACGGGCGCGCTGCTGCCGTGGCTGCTGCGGATCCTGCATCTGCAGGACGACGGCCAGGCCACCCGCGAGGCGGTCGCCGAGCTCGCACAGAGGGCGCAGGCCTCGGCGCTCACGGCACTCAAGGAGCGCCTGCCCGAGCTGCACATGCCCGACGAGCAGAAGCGCGCCCTGGTCAAGCGGCTCAAGCACCTGGGACGCGACCTCGCCCCCTTCTCGACGCTCACCGGAGCGATCCCCACCGTGACCGGCGGTTCGACGACCGAGAACATGCCGTTGCCCGAGGTCGATCCGGAGGAGGAGCGACTGCGCCGACAGCGCATGCGCGCAGCGCGTGACCTCGCCGTCGCGGCGCAGACCGTCGCCCTCGACGCCGCGCGCGCCGAGGTGCTCGCGGCCCGCAGCGAGATCGGCATCGACCCGGCCGCGGCCGACCTCGTGCTGCGGCGCCTCGACACGCAGATGATGGCGGCGCCACCGCGGAGCAAGGCCAAGAACGCCGCGAAGGCGAAGGCCGCCCACCGTGTGCAGAGCGGGGCCGGGGGCATGGACCGGCACTGATCCCGGGGCCGCCGGCGCGACGGCCACCGGGGTCCGACCGCCCGCTCGCCCGGATCGTCGCGGCCCGGCCCTCCCGGCTCCCGACCGAGCGGTCACCGCAGATCGACGGTCGGACCCATCCGTCTCGCCACGGGCTCCGAATGACCTGCATCACCGTCCCCGACGGCCGAGGGCCGTCCGGTGAGAGCAAGGGAGTCATCATGACCACGACGAAGAAGCACCTGCTGCCGCTCCTCGCGGCGACCGCCCTGGCCGGGACGTTCGCGCTGCCGGGGATCGCGATGGCGGACGACCACGGCGAGGGGACCGCCAGCGAGGCGACTCTCACCGAGCTCAACCACTCCGGTGCCTCGGGGACCGCGTGGGTCGGCGTCGAGGGCAACGAGGTCACCGTCAAGATCACCACCGAGGGTCTGCTCATGGACGCCCCGCACGCCCAGCACATCCACCTCGGAGAGGCCGGGAAGTGCCCCGATCCGTCCATGCAGGGCAGCGGGTACGAGGGGGCCATCCAGGTCTCCGACGCCATGAAGGACTACGGGATGATCGCGACCTCGCTCACCATGTCGGGCGACACCTCGCCCGACAGCGGCCTCGCGGTCGACCGGTTCCCCATGGGCGACTACACCTACGATCGGACCTTCACCGTCGATGACGCCACCGCGGACGCGCTGCGCGACGGCAAGGGTGTCATCGTCGTCCACGGCGTGGATGAGAACGGCAGCGGCACCTACGACGGCGACACCATGTCGGACCTGGACCCGACCCTGCCGTCCGAGGCGACGGACCCCGCTCTGTGCGGTGCCCTGCAGCCGAGCCAGATGGGTGACATGCCCGAGGGCGCAGCAGCGACCGGGGGCGGCTCCACCTCCGGTATCGAGGACGCCGGCATGCTCGCCGGGGGTGGCGTCCTCGTGGCAGGGGCGGTGGCGGGCGGCGTCGTGCTGCGTCGCCGTCGCCACTCCTGAGTCCCGTCCCGGGATGAAGAGGAGCAGGGAAGGAGCGGCCTCATGAGGACCGCTCCCGACCGCCAGCGCGGCGGTCACCGTCTGGTGACCGCCGCGCTGGTCCTCGTGGGCCTGATCGGCGTGGTCCTGGTGATGATCGCGCTGATCACCCAGGTGGGGGACCCGCCGCAAGCTCCACTCGCCGGCGCGACCTCGTCGGCGGCCTCCGACGCCGGGGGGAGCGAGTCGTCCGACGCCACGACGCCGGCCTCCGACGCTGGACGCAGCGAGCCGGCCGACTCCTCGACGGCGGCCCCCACTGCCTCCCCGACGGCCGACTCCTCGACGGCGGCCACCTCCGAGGCCGGGGCACCACCCCTGCCACGCTCGGAGCCCACTCGCATCTCGATCCCGTCCCTGGGCGTGGACGCCCCGGTGTTCGCGATCGGGATCGCCGCGGACGGAACCCTTCCCGCGCCGGACGGCACACGGGCCGACAACGGGGAGACCGCGTGGTACGACCAGTCACCGACACCCGGCGAGGCGGGCCCGGCGATCATCGAAGGACACGTCACCTGGCACGACGACCGATCGGTCTTCTTCGAGCTCGGCGGGATCGGTGCGGGCGCGACGATCGACGTCGAGCGAGCAGACGGCACCACCGCGACGTTCGAGGTCTACGACGTGGCCCGCTACCCCAAGAAGCAGTTCCCCACCCTCGCCGTGTACGGCCGGACGAACGGGCCCGAGCTGCGGCTCATCACGTGCGGCGGGGATCTGGATGCCGATGGGCATCATCTCGACAACACGATCGTCTCCGCGAGGCTCGTGGCCTCCTGAGGCGTTCTCGCTCGATGGTGACGAGGGGCGGCCGCCGCGGACCCGCGACGGCCTCGGGGCGTGCTCCTGGCGAGCACGTCCGCCGGGCGCGAGGGCTCAGGACGGCAGGTCGACAGCGGCGAGGGGGGTCGTGGTCGGCTGCTCCGATCCTCCCTCGGGCTCGACGGTGAGGGCGAGCTGCTGAACACCGGCCGCCGAGCCCTCGAGGAGCGTCGAGCTGTCGCTCCCGGAGGTCACGGCGCCGGCACTGACCGGATCGGCTCCCTCACGGATCCACCACGCCTGGTAGATGTGGCCGGCAGGCGGCGGCTGCATGTCCTCGACGGTCACGACGGCGTGCCCGCGCTCGGGTGAGGTGACGACCACCATCCGCCCCTCGCCCACGGCGACCTCGGCGCGCTGGGCATCGCTCGCGTCCAGCACCTGCTCGATGGCGCTCTGCGAAGGGGTGGGCTCAGGCGCCCAGGGCCGCTCGACAGCGGCGAAGAGCGCCAGACCGGCGGCGAGGCCGAGCCCCGCCAGGCCCGCGATGATCTTCACCCGTCGCGAGCTTCGGTGCCCCGTCGACCGTCGGTGCTGGGGAGCCGCGTCTGCGCTCGAGACGGTGTCACGCCCGGTGGCTCTCGACGGGGTGTGCCTCTCGTGCACCTCGAGACCGGTCGCCGCGGCCTCGTCGGCGGCCACCTCGTCGAGCCCGGGAGCTGAGACGGCGTCCTGAGGGGTGCGGGCGATGCGGGACAGGACGTTCTCCCGCATCGCGGCGGAGGGGACGACGTCGGATGAGGAACCGGATGAGGTGGGCTCGATGCGCTCGTCCGATACCAGCTGCGTCAAAGCGTCCCGATCCGCGGTGATCTCGCGGGCGAGCACCTCATCAGCGGCCAGGAGCTCGGCGACCTGCCGCATCTCGTCCGGATCGAGGGCGTCCAGGGCGTACAGCGCCGCCAGCTCGCGCGCTTCGTCGTCCGAAGCTGTACCCCGCTCATCGGTCACGATCGTTCACCCCTCCCTGCGTTCCGTCCTTGTCTCCTGGAGAATCCTCATCACTCTCCATGACGCGCCTGAGGACTCTCAGTCCCTCGCGGATCCTCGTCTTGGCAGTGCCGAGCGGGATGGAGAGCTCACGGGCCGCCTCGCGGTGGGTGCGCCCTCCGAAGTAGACGAGCTCGATGATCTGACGCTGAGATGTGCTCAGCCCGTGAATCGCTCCATGCACCTCCTGGGATCGCATGCGCTCCCCGACGGCATCCGCCGTCGGGTCCTCTGCCGGGACGTCTGCACGTGATTCGTAAGCGTGGTCGCGTGCGGATTGGGCTGTGTCGGAGCGCACGCGGTCCACCGCGCGGCGATGGGCGATCGTGAAGATCCAGCCGAGGGCCTTGCCCCGCGCGGGATCGAAGGTGGGTGAGCGCTTCCAGACGTCGACGAGCGCGTCCTGGGCGACCTCCTCGGCACGTGCCCGGTCGGGCACGATGCGCATCACGAGCCCGACGACACGGGGCGACACGTGGTCGAAGAGCTCGGCGAAGGCCTGCTGGTCTCCCCGCCCGGTCGCTGTGAGCAGCGCATCGATGTCGACCTCACGATGCGTGTGCGGCGGGCGATCACCATGATCGCCGGAGCTCGCCACGCCGATCGATGTCGCGCGGTGGGCACGCGAGGATCGCTCGGGCATCTCCGGCATGCCACGATCTTACGGACCGCGGCGGGCCCGGGAGGGCCCGGGGCGCGCCACCACTGCGATGTGCGGCGATTGGGGCCGGGCATGTGCTCCGGGTTTCTGGGCCCGTGCTGGTGGATCGGTACTCGGCGCGTCCTGCCAGAAGAGGTAGTCATA
The DNA here is from genome assembly GCA_032101665.1 of Brachybacterium sp. Lineage (GTDB taxonomy): Bacteria > Actinomycetota > Actinomycetes > Actinomycetales > Dermabacteraceae > Brachybacterium. Next base: position 23,617 of record DAMDHZ010000022.1, read on the forward strand.
TGGACGGACACCCCTCTCAGGAGCGGTGTCCGTCCATATGACTACCGTTTTTCGCAGCAGCACCTCTGGACCACGGTCAGCAAGGCCCTGCGTTCGCACGGCGGGGCATGTCAGCGATCCGAGGCAGCGGCCCCCGCACCTTCGAGCTGAAGCACCGGCACGTCCACGGGACAGAAGCCGAACACCTGCCCGTAGAAGGACAGCGACGCCTCCGTCGCGCGGATGATCGACTCCGCCTTGCGGAAGCCGTGCTGCTCGCCCGAGAACAGGATGTAGGCGTGCAGGATGCCCTTGGCGGCGAGCGCGTCGCGGAACATCTCGGACTGACTCGGCGGCACGATCCGGTCCTCGTCACCCTGCAGAAGCAGGACGGGGCACTCGAGCTCGTCGACGTGGCTGAGCGGCGCCCGCTCGACGTACAGGTCGCGACGCTCCGGGTAGGGGCCGACGAGCCCGTCGATGTAGCGGGACTCGAAGTCGTGGGTGTCCTTGACGAACGCCTCCAGCTCGGCGACGCCGAAGCTCGAGACGCCCGCGCTGAAGGTGTCGGTGCGGGTCAGGCACGCGAGGGTGGTCCAGCCGCCGGCGCTGCCGCCCTCGATGCCCAGGCGCTGCGGGTCGGCGAGGTCGCGGGCGACGAGATGCTCCATCACCGCGACCGTGTCCGCGACGTCGACGACTCCCCACTGACCTTTGAGGCGGTCGCGGTAGGCACGGCCGTAGCCGGTCGAGCCGCCGTAGTTGATGTCGACGACGCCGAGCCCGCGGGAGGTGTAGTACGCGATGCCGAGCTGCAGGATCGCGGGGGCCTGGGACGTGGGACCGCCGTGGACCTTGGCGAAGACCGGGGGCTTCTCGCCCTCGGGGCCCCCGATGCCCTCCTGATGCGGCGCGTAGTAGATGGCGTGCACGACGCCGCCGTCCGGGAGTGGCACGTCGATCGGCTCGGGCGTGGGCAGCGCCGAGGGGTCCGGAGCGTCACCACGCGAGGAGCGCACGAGGCGCAGCGAGCCGAGACGCGGGGAGTCACCGACCGTGAGATCGGCGAGCCAGATGCCGCGGAACGTCGTCGGCGAGGCGCCCAGGATCGCGAGGGTGCCGTCCGCGCGCATGCCGCCGACGTGCAGATCCGTCAGGGCGGTGTCGCCCTCGGGGGCGACCTCGAGCTCGGCCACGTCGCCGCTGGTCACGTCGAGGACGCCGAGGTGGGTCGTGTCCGTGCCGTACTGCACGAGCAGGTGATCGCGGTCGAGCACGCGGTAGCTCGTGGTGCCGAGCGTCCACATGGGCTCGGCCCACTCCTGCGTCGCGTGCGGGGAGCCGGCGGGGAGCAGCGGGCTCAGGCCGTCGGAGGCGCTCCACAGGTACGGGTTCCACCAGCCGGAGGCGTCGGAGATGAGGGCGAGGCGTTCGGTGTCGAGCCACTCGGGCTGCAGCACCGACGTCGACGTGTCACCGGTGATGACCTCGTCGGTCTGGGCGGTGCCGTCGATCAGGTCGGCGACGTGCAGCTCGGTGCCGTCCCATGGCATCTGCGGGTGCTCCCACGTGATCCAGGCGAGGCGGGCGCCGTCGGGGCTCAGCGCCGGCGCCGCGATGAACCGCGAGGCGGGCGTGACGCGACGGATGGCCGAGAAGTTCTCGGCGGCCGATCCGTCGAGCGGGACGGCGGCGAGGTAGCGCTCGATGTGCGGGGCACCGTCGGCGTCCAGCTGGGGGCTTTCAGGGCCGCCCGTGTGGTCCTCGCAGATCCACCAGACCTCGGGCGTGCCGTCCGCGAGCGTGACGGGCGTGGGACAGGCCCAGCGCAGCGAGGGGCCGTGCGCGGTCTCGATCTCAGGGCCGGAGGGGGTGAGCGGGCGCGGCTCGGTGCCCTCGGTCAGCGCGTAGACGCGCTGGTCGGCGAAGTCCACGAAGACGACGAGCGGGGCGGCCTCGGCCTCCGGCGTGGCGGCTGCCGCAGCGGTGTGGGCGGGGCCGAGCACGGCCC
>DAMDHZ010000022.1:25616-32712 GCA_032101665.1 Brachybacterium sp.
GTACTCGTGCACGCGGGACCGGGCGTTCCACGGGGCCTGAAGCACGGTGACGGGCTCGCCGCCATCCTCGGCGCGGCCGGGGGTGCGCACGATGGCCTGGCGTCCGCCCTCGGCGGCGATGCCCTCGGTCCACCACAGCTGATCGCCGGCGAACCGGGGACCGCCCAGGGCGTTGCCGCCCGTGGCGAGCGATGCCGCGGAGATCGGGGAGGGCCAGGAACCGTACGGAAGCGTGGTGGTCATGGGGCCAGGGTAGGACGGGTCGGACGAGCAAGCATCGGGCGCATGCGCCATCGAGCATGCGCTCGACCATCTATGCGCTCGCATGGGCCACTCATCCCTGCGCGAGCGGGGATGAGCCGGGCCAGGAGCTTGAGCGCCGGCCAGGCGAGCAGTGCGCCCCGCGCGAGCGGGGATGAGCCGTAGCGGAGTTTGCCCCGTGTGACGATTCCGGTGTGCGCCCCGCGCGAGCGGGGATGAGCCGAGATAGACGAACTCGGTCGTCTGATGGTTGAGGTGCGCCCCGCGTGAGCGGGGATGAGCCCCCGATCTTCCGCAGTTCCTCCGGGGTCCATCCGTGCGCCCCGCGCGAGCGGGGATGAGCCGTCCACCATCGGGTGGCTCGAGTCGCACGGCCAGTGCGCCCCGCGCGAGCGGGGATGAGCCCCAGGCGATCTGCTCCGGGGTCGGGGCGATGGTGTGCGCCCCGCGCGAGCGGGGATGAGCCGGCTGCGACCGACGCGGCCAAGGCGGACGCTACGTGCGCCCCGCGCGAGCGGGGATGAGCCCTCGGCGTTGGAGACGATCAGTGCGGCGTTGTCGTGCGCCCCGCGCGAGCGGGGATGAGCCAGGGCACCGAGACCGGGACGTAGGGCGTGGCGGTGTGCGCCCCGCGCGAGCGGGGATGAGCCCTGCGACAGGGACCGCATGAGCTTCGCCCAATCGTGCGCCCCGCGCGAGCGGGGATGAGCCGCCGCCATCGCCCGAGTGCGTGAGGTGCTCGCCGTGCGCCCCGCGCGAGCGGGGATGAGCCCAGATCGAAAAGGATCGGGCCGAAGCAATCGGTGGTGCGCCCCGCGCGAGCGGGGATGAGCCCGCGAGGGACGGCATCGCGGCGACGTTCTCGCCGTGCGCCCCGCGCGAGCGGGGATGAGCCGGGCTGGAGGCTGGAGAACCATGTGTGCCGCAGGTGCGCCCCGCGCGAGCGGGGATGAGCCCCCGGAGGCCTTGCGGACCTGCTCGACCTTGCCGTGCGCCCCGCGCGAGCGGGGATGAGCCGGCGTGTGGGCCGGGACCACAATGAAGGACCGTGTGCGCCCCGCGCGAGCGGGGATGAGCCGCCCCGCTTCATGGTCTGCCGGCCGTCGGGCTTGTGCGCCCCGCGCGAGCGGGGATGAGCCCGGGTGGAAGACACTCGCTCTCGATGAGACCGTGTGCGCCCCGCGCGAGCGGGGATGAGCCCACCGGGGGCACGGCCGATGGTGCCGTGCGCGCGTGCGCCCCGCGCGAGCAGGGATGAGCCGACGGGCACGTCTCAGGTGTCGGGGACCGCGGCGTGCGCCCCGCGCGAGCGGGGATGAGCTCACCACCGGCACCGCCACCCTCGCCGCCGACTGGTGCTCCCCGCGCGAACGGGGATGAGCCCTACCAGCACTGCGCCCGCATGGTGTTCGTCGGGTGCTCCCCGCGCGAGCGGGATGAGCCGTGACTGGCTCTGATGTTGTTGCCGGTGTCGACGTGCTCCCTGCGCGAGCGGGATGAGCCGTTCGGCTCGCTGCGCTCGGCCCGCTGCGGCCCGTGCGCCCCGCGCGAGCGGGGATGAGGCGACCGAGACGGGGAAGGCGGTCCTCGATGGCCTCTGGTCCCCGCGCGAGGGGGCATGAGCTCGTGCCTCAGATCCCCATCCGATGAGCGCTCCGATGACCATGGTGTTGAGTGAGGCCTGGGCGACATTGAGCCCTGCTAGGGAAACGAACACCTGACCTTCCGCTCCCCCGGGCGGTACGCGGGTCGCGCGGCAAGGCTCGCGGCGAACTGGATGGCGGTGACCGCCCGATCAGTGCGAAGGCGACGCAGCTCAGGCCGGCGCCCGCGCCGTCGACATCGTTCTGGATGCCGACGGGTCGGTCCAGCGCAGCGGCGACTCATCACAGTGCCTGTCGACGGTGGTCCGAAGCTTCCTCGAGCTGATCCGACATGAGCCTCTGGGCCACACCCGCTGAACGCGCCGTCGTCGGCAGGCATCCGTCGCCCCCCCGGCTCTGCTTCATCACCGCCCTGTCGCGTCGAGCGCCTCTCCCTCGGCCGCGACGACCTCGGCGCCGTAGTCCGACGGCTCGGACTCGGGGATCTCGGTGCCGTGCAGGGACGCGCCCGCGGTCTCCTTGAGCGTGACCAGGGCGATGAGGCCGATCACGCACGAGGCCATCATGTAGACGGCCGGGAACTCCAGGAACCCGGTCGCGCTGACCACGCCCTCGTTGATCATCGCGGCGGTGCCGCCGAAGATCGAGGTCACGACGTTGTAGGTGACGGCGAAGCCCGCGAAGCGCACCTGGGTGGGGAACATCGCCGGGAACGTCGCGGAGATCGTCGAGAGCTGCGGGATGTACACGAGGCCCAGCACCGCGAAAGCGAGGATCGCGAGCGCGAAGCTCATGCCCATGAGCATGTACATCGGCAGGGCGAGCACGAGCAGCCCGATCAGGGAGAACGCCCACATCTTCTTGCGGCCGATGCGGTCGGACAGGCCGCCGCAGAACGGGATCAGCGCCATCATGGCGAGCTGTCCGATGAGCACCACGATCAGTGAGCGGTCCTGGGGCAGGCCGATCTTGGTCTCGAGGTAGGCCGGCATGTACGTCAGCAGCGTGTAGTTCACGATGTTCAGCGGGATCACCAGGCCGGACATGGTGAGAATCGGTCGCCAGTACTCGCGCAGCAGGTTCTTCAGGCCGCCGACGGCGCTCTCCTGGGCCTCGCCCTCGTCCTCGAGCTCCTGGAAGACGGGGGTGTCCTCGAGGCGCGAGCGCAGGTACAGGCCGATCGCGCCGAGCGGGAGGGCCACGAAGAACGGCAGGCGCCAGCCCCAGTCCATCATCGCGTCCTCGCCGAGCACGGCCTGCAGGGTCAGCACCACGACGGTGCCGAGGGCGAAGCCGCCCAGGGTGCCGAACTCGAGGAAGCTCCCGTAGCGGCCACGTCGCTTGTCGGGCGCGTACTCGGCCATGAAGGTCGCCGCACCGCCGTACTCGCCGCCCGTCGAGAAGCCCTGGACGAGCCGCAGCACCGCCAGCAGGATCGGGGCGAGCACGCCGACGCTCTCGTACGTGGGCAGCACGCCGATCAGGAACGTCGCGACCGACATCAGGATGATCGTGAGCGCGAGGACGTGCTTGCGGCCGATGCGATCGCCGAGCGGGCCCCAGACGAGGCCGCCGAACGGCCGGGCGATGAAGGAGATGGCGAGGAAGGCGAACGTCCAGAACAGCGCGCTCGCGCTTCCCGGCGGGAAGAAGTGCTGGGCGATGTACACGCTGACCACGGCGTAGGCGCCGTAGTCGTACCACTCCGTCGCGTTGCCCATCGCCGATGCCGCCACCGCCTTGCGGATGGTGCGGCGGTCCGGCAGCTCGTGGAAGGGGATCTGCCCGTCGTGGCTCTCGACGATCGCGGTCGCCTCGTCGCTGAGGTCCGCGGTGTCGAAGCCGCCGTCGGCGGTCGCGGCAGCGGGCACGCCGGGATCACCGGGATTCCGGTCGGTCGGATGGGCGGGGCCGTTCGCAGGTGGCGTCACGATTCTCCGTGGGGTCGAGCGCGCGACGCAGCGGGGTGGAGGCGTCGGCGCGTGATGGTCTTCCGGTCCTGAAGCCGTTCCACGGTAGGCAGTCGAACCCGGTCCCGCCACCTGTCACATGCCGACATGCACCGCCGGGGAGGGCGTCGCCGCAGGTCAGAAGCGAACTTGAACAAATCCTGACCAAGAGCGGCCCAGGAGCGAGGACGATCACTCTCTTAGAGTGGGACCCATGAACGACTCCCTCCCGACGACTCCTCGCGAGCTCATCGACGCCCTCGTCTCCCTCGACACCACCTCGGCCACGGGCAATCGTCCGGCTATCGACCTCCTGGAGCGGGTGTTCGACGCCGCGGGCGCCGAGGTCCACCGCTTCGACGAGGACGACCCGAAGAACGCCAACCTCGTGGTCGCGTTCCCCGAGACGACCGACGCCCCCTCCGACGCGACGGACGGCGGCTCCGCCTCGGATGACGCGGAGCAGGCGACACGTCTGTTCGTCGATCCGGAGGATGCCTCCCGCCGGGGCGTCCTGATCGCCGGGCACGTGGACTGTGTGCCCGTGACCGGGCAGAGCTGGACGACCGATCCGTTCACGCCCACCGAGCGCGACGGCCGCCTGTACGGCCGCGGGACCGCGGACATGAAGTCCTACCTCGCGATCGCGGCCGCCCTCGCCCCGCAGTTCCAGGAGGCTGCCCGCAGCGTCCCCGTCTACGTCGCCGCGACCTGGGAGGAGGAGACGAGCTGCGAGGGCGCGCGCCGCCTCGTCGAGCAGCTCGAGTCCCTCGACATTCACCCGGCCGTGGCCTTCGTCGGGGAGCCCACCTCGATGCGCGCGGTCGCGGCGCACAAGTCCATGAACTCCCTGCGGGCCGAGTTCCGCGGCATCGCCGCCCACTCGAGCCTCCTGCCGCACGGGCTCAACGCGATCCGGTATGCCGCCGAGTTCACCGACGTCTTCCACCGCGAGGTCATCGACGACTTCCGCGAGAACGGCCCCCGGGACGAGGCCTTCCCGGTGGCGTGGTCGACCGGTGGCGTGAACCGCATCGAGGGCGGCAACGCCGTCAACACCGTGCCCGCCCTCGTCGAGGTGTTCCTCGAGTTCCGCGCGCTGCCCGAGGTCGGCATCCGCGAGGTGGTCGACCGCATCCAGCACACGGTCGACGAGCTCGACGCCGCGATGCGCGCGGCCGTGCCCGAGGACCCCGCCGACCCTGCCGCCGCGCAGTCCGTCGGTGCGAGCCTCGAGCCCCTCAACCTGCTCTACGGACTCGACGGCTCCCCCGACGGCCCCGCCGCGACGGCCGCCGTCGCCCTGGGCGCAGAGCGCACCGAGGACAAGGTCACCTACGGCACCGAGGCCGGGATCTACGAGCACGCGGGCATGCAGGCCGTCGTCGTCGGCCCCGGCGACATCGCCCAGGCGCACGGACCTGACGAGTTCATCGATCTCGACCAGATCGACCGCTGCGAGAAGTTCTTCACCCGCCTGCTGGAGGTCGTCTCGGCCTGAGCGCCTCGCGGGCGGACGGCGCGGCGCGAGGACGGTGCGCTGTGCCACACTGGGCCCCTGGTGAGCCGGGAAGTCTGGTCGGCACGGGGCGCATGGACTGCCCCGTTCGCCCGTCGTGCTGCCCCGCACACTCCGATCGGCAGGAGTCGCTCATGACCTTCCCGGCCTGGACCGTCGCGCCCTTCGTCCTCATGCTCGCGGCGATCGCGATCGCTCCTCTCGTCCCCGCGCTTGCGACGCTCTGGGACCGCCCCCGCAACCAGCTCATCTACGCGCTCGTCCTCGGCCTCCCGGTCGCGATCGGGGTGCTCGTCGCCGGCGAAGGGCACCTGGTCACGCACGCGCTCGTCGAGTACGCCCAGTTCATCGTGCTGCTGTTCGTCCTGTTCATCGTCGCGGGCGGCATCTTCCTGAGCGGCGACATCCGCGCCACCCCGCGCAGCAACAGCACGTTCCTGGCGATCGGCGCGGTGCTCGCGAGCTTCATCGGCACCACGGGCGCCGCGATGCTGCTGATCCGGCCTCTGCTGAACACCAACGCCGAGCGCAAGCACGTGGCCCACACCGTCGTGTTCGCGATCTTCATGGTGGCCAACTGCGGCGGTCTGCTGACCCCGCTCGGCGACCCGCCGCTGTTCCTGGGGCTGCTGCGCGGCGTCCCCTTCGAGTGGACGTTCTCCTTGTTCCCGCAGTGGTTGTTCGTCAACGCGCTCCTGCTGATCACGTACTACTGCCTCGACCGGCGCCTCGTCGCCCGCGAAGCGCCCGAGGACGTCGAGATCGATCGCACGAACGTGACACCGCTCCGGCTCGTCGGCCGCTCCTCGATCGCCGCGTTCGTCGTCATCATCCTGACGGTCGCCTTCGTGCCCTCGGTCGACGCGACAGCTCTGGCCGAGGGCCACCTGCACGGCTGGGGGCTCGTACCGTGGCGCGAGCTCGTGATGCTGGCCGTCGCGGCGGCCTCGTTCCACCTGGGCGACAAGCGGGTGCGCTACGAGGACAACCGCTTCTCCTTCGCACCGATCGCCGAGGTCGCCGCGCTGTTCATCGGCATCTTCCTGACCATGATCCCCGCGCTCGAGGTGTTGCGGAACGTCGCCCCGCGCCTCCCCCTGAACGAGGTCACGCTGTTCATCTTCACGGGCGGGCTGAGCTCCGTGCTCGACAACGCACCGACCTACGCCACCTTCTTCGAGATGGCCTCGCAGCTCCCGGGTGATCCGCGCGTCGCGGACGTGCCCGAGTCGATGCTCGTCGCGATCTCGCTGGGAGCGGTGCTGTGCGGCGCCCTCACCTACATCGGCAACGGCCCCAACTTCATGGTCAAGTCCGTCGCCGAGGCCCAAGGGGTCATCATGCCGACCTTCGGCGGCTACGTGCGCCGCGCGTTCTTCAACCTCGCGCCCGTGCTCCTGGCCCTGCTGCTCCTGTTCATCGCCGAGCCGATCTGGGCCAAGGCGCTCGGCGCGCTCCTCACCGTCGCGATCCTCGTCCGTGCCGTCGTGCTCGCCCGCTGGGGACACCACACGGCCCCCACCCTCGACGAGGCCGAGAACCTGCGGGGCGCGCGCACGGGCCCGGAGCCCGACGGCCCCAAGCACACCGGCGCCATCCCCGTCGTGGACGCGGGTGGGGACGACCCGACCACCACGGAGACCCACGCATGAGCGAGCCGCGCTCCCCCGTCTCGAACCCCGCCCGCACCCGCACGATCCTTGCGCGCGGCACCTATCGCGAGTACCGCCGCATCGAGCAGGTCATCACCGCTGAGAGCACCG
>DAMDHZ010000023.1:0-32171 GCA_032101665.1 Brachybacterium sp.
GCACGGCGGGTTCTCGCCAACGCTCTCACGTCGTCCAGGAGAGAACGGCCGACGCTCGAACACATCGGGGCATCGGAGGCGGCGATCGATTCGGCTGCGCCTGGGTCTCAAGGTTCCGGCGCTGGGTCGTCCTCGGTGCCGGAGTCCCCTGGGCTCGCCGGGTCTGTGGGGGCCGGGTCTGTGGCGGCCGGGTCTGCGCGGGGCGGGTCTGCCGTGGACGGGTATGCCGGATCGACGGTGATCTCGCCGGTGCCGTTGGTGCAGCTGGTGCCGCTGGATTCCCTGGCGCCGTCGTTCTCGTGGCACTCGGTGGTCTCGCGTGGTCCGAGGGGTGGGAGGTGGCAGGTCGTCCTCGCGCCGCCGGGGCTGGCCCAGGTGACAGCCGGCGCACCGTCGATGGTGCGTGCAGGGGTGACGGTCCAGCCGGCGTGGTCCTTGAGGAGGTTGCAGCGTGCGCACAGGCCTTGGGCGTTGGCGTAGGACGTGGGACCGCCTCGGGCATGCGGGGTGATGTGGTCGATGTGGCGGACGGTCGCGTTGCACCATGGACTCGCACACGTCGTCTCCCGCCACCGGATCATCTGCTCGAGCGGCACCGGGAACGTGCGGGCACGAGAGTCCATTCCGACCAACTCCCCCGTCCTCGGATGGGTATACAAGCGCCGCATCACCGCTCCAGTCGTCGCATCAGGGTGTTCGTCCCAGCCGGTGTTTCTGATGTGTCCCGGGGGTTTCCCGGCGAGGGTGTCGGTGATGATCTGTGCGGGGATCGGCCCGTAGCCCTCGAGGTGGGCGAGTTCCCCGGCCCCGTCCGGGGACAGCAGCGCCCGGTCGGTGATCACCACGCCGATGGTGAGCCGGCGGTGACGGTAATGACCCGAGGAACGCTCGCCCGTGCCCGTGCCCGTGCCCGTGCCCGTGCCCGTGCCCGTGCCCGTGCCCGTGGCCGAGGGGTCTGTCGAAGAGTCTGCGGTCGCACGATCCAGCATCACGACCCGCCCGTCCGGGTCGAGCGAGGCGGCCCCCGCGGGCAGCGGCAGGGACCCGAACTCCGCATCCGGCAACGATCCGCTCGGCTGGGCGTGCTCGTGGGCCATGTCGCCGCCGCAGATCGCGTCGACCAGGGCGTCGGCTTCCAGGGCGCGGACGGCGTCGATGGAGCCTCGGGCGCGGCGGGCCTCGGCCTCGACACGCAGCGCCTTCATCACCGCCGAAGCGTCCAACGCTCGCAGTGTCGCGGTGACCGCGACCATGTGATCATCCACCAGACGTGCCCGCACACACCGCCCCCGCGCCGCCCGGACCGCACGACGCCGACAATCACCCGGATCCCGCGCGTCGCGGAGGGCACGGATCTCGGCGCCCAGGCGCCGCGTCCCTGCCCCGTCCAGACGGGCAGGGTCCGCGGTCAACGTCTCGTCGATCGCACGGGCGGTGTCGGGGTCCACGTCATCCAGAGCCACCGCGATCGCTCGTGCTTGGTGTTCTGTCACTCGTCCCTGGGCGAGGAGACCGAAGGTGCCGGGGAGCTGGGTGACCAGGCGCCGGGACGCGGCCAGGGACATCGACGACGCCGCCGGCGACACCCGCCGCGCCAACCCCAGCTCCTGCGCGGCGGCGCGTCCCTGCTCTGGGGTGGGGACACCCCGCTGGGCGTCGGCGTCCGTGATCCGCTCCGCGGCAGTGACCTGCCAGGCCGCATCCAACGCCGCCAGAGCAGACCGGAGCTGATCGATCACCCCGACCACACCCAGAGCCTCCGCCACAGAACCAGGCTCGGTGTCCGTGGGGGCGTCACGCATCACGACCGGGGTCTCGACCGCGGCGAGCACACCGGCGAGGATCGACGCCACCACCTCACGCGCCACACCATCCCGACCCAGCGTCTCCGCTCGGGCAAGCACCTGAGACAGGTCATCCCCCTGGGACGCGGCACCGATCGGTTCGGACGGCACGGCGGACGACACCCGGGCGTCGTCATCCCGCTCCGGGCCCTCGGCCCTCGAACCATCCCGTCGAATCCTCATGCCCCTCATTCTTCCGAGGGGGACTGACATACGAGATCCCTTTCGGACACGCGTTCTAAGAATGTGGACAACCCTGCATGGGGAGGGAAAGCGAGAAGGAGAGCCGTGGGTCGGCTGCGGTTGAGGCCATCGAGGCCATCGTCATCGCGAGGACGCGACGAACAAGTTCCGACAGAGGCGAGGACGCGACGAACAAGTTCCGACAGAGGCGAGGACGTGACGAACAGTTCCGATGGAGGCGAGGACGAGCCGAATCCGATGGAGGTCAGAACGTGCCCACACGGCATAGCGACTCCACGCGGTGACTTGACCCCATGCCGTTCACCGACATCGCCGTTCCAGGTGTCATCCTCCCCGTCCGCCGCTTCGGAGAATGCACTCTCCGGCGGGATTCCTCGAGAATTCCACCGGAAAGTGCAGACTCGATGATCGTCGCCCCCGTCGCTGCCGCTGTCGCCGCCATCGCACCCGCCCCGCGCACCTCCTCGTGCCCTCCGCCGCTCCGTTCGCAGCGCACGGGCCCCGCCGCGCGGAGCACGACCTCGTACAATCGCCGCTGTGACACGTCTACTACTCGTCGAGGACGACTCCGCGATCGCCGAGCCCCTCTCCCGTGCACTGGGCCGTGACGGCTACGAGGTCTCCCGCGCCTCGCGCGGTATGGACGCCCTTGCGCTCGCCTCGACCGGCGATCCCGTCGACTTCGTGATCCTCGATCTGGGGCTGCCCGATATCGACGGCCTCGAGGTGTGCCGGCGCCTGCGCAAGGGCGGTCTCGAGGCCCCCGTCCTCATCCTCACGGCGCGCGCTGACGAGGTCGACGCCGTCGTCGGCCTCGACGCCGGTGCCGACGACTACGTCACCAAGCCCTTCCGGCTCGGCGAGCTACAGGCCCGCATCCGCGCCCTGCTGCGGCGCAGCCAGAGCGTCGGGGAGGCCTCCGACAGCTTCGACGTCAACGGCGTCCAGCTCGACGTCTCCGCCCGGCGCGCCCACGTCGACGGCGAGGAGCTGTCGCTCTCGGCCAAGGAGTACGACCTGCTGACCGTCCTCGTCCGCGAGGCCGGGAGCGTCGTGACCCGCGACGACCTCATGCGCGAGGTGTGGGGCGCCGAGTGGTGGGGATCGACCAAGACCCTCGACATGCACATCTCGTGGCTGCGCCGCAAGCTCGGGGACGACGCCACCAGCCCCCGCCGCATCACCACCGTCCGAGGGGTGGGCTTCCGGTTCGAGACCGGCCCCGAGAGCTGACCGGTGCGCCAGCGGATCCTGCAGGCGACCCTCATCACGGTCCTGCTCTCCACGCTCATGCTCGGGATCCCGCTCGCGGTGTCCTGGCTGAGCATCGTCCAGCGCGACCTCAGCAACACGGCCTGGGAGATCCGTCGGCAGACGGTCACCACGATCGATCAGCGCATCTCCCGCGGCCAGCCGGTCGACGAGGCGATGCTGCAGTCGATCGTGTCCTCTCCCGCGAACACCGACCTGCGCTTCCGGGTCACCGTGACCATGCCGGGCCAGGAGCCCATCTCGGCGGGCGCTCCCGCCGGCCGCAACGCCACGACGGCGTCCGGGCCGGGCCTGCACTCCGACATCGTCACCGTCGCGATCCCGCAGTCGGAGGCGCGCTCCCAGACCGCGAGCGCATGGGTGCTCATCATCGTCGCGAGCCTGGCCTCCCTGTCCATCGGCGTGTCCGTGGCCCTGTGGCAGGCCCAGCGCATCTCCGCGCCGCTCGCGCGCCTGACGCTGCGCGCCGAGGCGCTCGGCATGGGTCGCACCCGAGCCCCGTGGGAGCCCAGCGGGATCCCCGAGATCGACACCGTCGCCGAGCAGCTCGCCAACTCCGGCGCCCTCCTCAACGAGCGGCTCGAGGCCGAGAGCGCGCTCGCCTCGGACGCCTCGCACCAGTTGCGCACCCCGCTCACCGCGCTGTCGATGCGGCTCGACGAGATCCTCGCGACGAGCTCCGAGGAATGGGTGCGCGAGGAGGCCCGCATCTCCCTCGAGCAGATCGACCGTCTCGCCTCGGTGGTCCACGACCTCATCAACGCCCCGCGCTCCTCCCAGCGCCGCAGCCCTGGCGTGGTCGAGCTGCGCAACGTGCTGACCCAGCAGAGCGAGGAGTGGTCGCCCGCCTTCCGTGCCGCGGGGCGCGAGCTGATCATCCAGGTGCCGCGCAGCGCAGCCGTCTGGGGATCCGTCGGTCCCCTCACCCAGGTCGTCGCGACACTCGTGGAGAACTCCCTCGCCCACGGCGGCGGGCGCACCCAGGTCAAGGTGCGCCGCAACGACCGCTCGACCGTGATCGAGGTGTCCGACGAAGGTGAGGGCATCGACCCGCGGCTCGGCAAGCGCGTCTTCGAGCGCTCCATCTCGGGCGCCAAGTCCTCGGGCACGGGCGTCGGCCTCGCGCTGGCCCGCACCCTCGTCGAGGACGACGGCGGACGCCTCGAGCTGCTGTCCGAGAGGCCCGCCGTGTTCGGGGTGTTCCTCATCTCCGCGCCCGGCGACGACGAGGACGGCGATGGGTCCGAGGACGCGGCGCCTGCCCGCCCGGCCGAGCAGGGGAGCGTCATGCCGCGCCGCCGCGGCCGCACCGGCCGCCCGGGCGGGCCCGAGCACTCCCGCCCCTGAGACCTCGGCCGGCGGCTCGACGGCGGGGCCTAGACTGGCCCGGTGCCTGAGACCGCCCGCCCCGCGAGGATCGGCGTCGTCGGCGCCGGCCAGCTCGCCCGGATGATGATCCCCGCCGCCGTCGAGCTCGACCTGCCGCTCGCCGTGCTCGCCACCGACCCGGCCGAGAGCGCCGCCGCGGTCGCCGCCGACGTCCGTCTCGGCCGTCACGACGACGAGCAGGCCGTGCGCGCGCTCGCCGCGAGCTGCGACGTCCTCACCTTCGATCACGAGCACGTCCCGCAGCCGATCCTGCGCGGCATCGAGGACGACGGCGCGACCGCCGTGCGGCCGGGCTCGGGAGCCCTCGCCCACGCCCAGGACAAGCTCGTCATGCGCGAGCGCCTGAACGTGCTCGGCCACCCGTGCCCCCGCTGGTGGGAGGCCTCCGACGGCGCCTCGCTCGACCGTGCCCTGGCCGAGGCGGGCGGGCGGGCGGTCGTCAAGACCCCGCGCGGTGGCTACGACGGCCACGGCGTGCGAGTGATCGAGCATGCCGACGAGGCCCGCGACTGGCTCGAGGGGTCGGGGACCCTGCTCGTTGAGGAGCTCGTCGACTTCACCCGCGAGCTGTCCGCGCAGGTCGCGCGGCGCCCCGGCGGCGAGGCCGTCGCCTACCCCGTCGTGCAGTCCACCCAGGCCGACGGGATCTGCTTCGAGGTGATCGCGCCGGCGCCCGGGCTCGACGCGGACCGTCAGCGGGAGATCCAGCGCCTGGCCCTGGACATCGCCGCCGACCTCGACGTGATCGGCATGCTCGCCGTCGAGCTGTTCGAGACCGCCGACGGCGCCGTGCTCGTCAACGAGCTCGCCATGCGCCCCCACAACACCGGGCACTGGGGCATGGACGGCGCCGTCACCGGCCAGTTCGAGCAGCATCTGCGCGCCGTCGCCGATCTCCCGCTCGGTGACCCGTCGCCGCTGGCCCCGTGGGCCGTCATGGTCAATCTGCTCGGGGGCGCGCGCGAGGACCTCGCCGCCGCCGCCGCCGAGGCCATGGCCCTCGACCCCGGCCTGAAGGTCCACCTGTACGGCAAGTCCGTCCGGCCCGGCCGCAAGGTCGGGCATGTGACCGTGACCGGCGCCGATCTCGAGGACGTGCGATGCCGCGCCCGCCGCGCCGAGCGCCTCATCGTCGACGGCATCACCCCCGACACCCTCGCCCCGAAGGAGACCGCATGACCGTCACCGACCCCCGCGACCCGTCGACCGCCCCCGCCGTGGGCATCGTGATGGGCTCGGACTCCGACTTCTCGGTGATGCGCGAGGCCGCCGACGTGCTCGCCGATTTCGGGATCGGCCTCGAGATCGACGTGGTCTCAGCCCACCGCATGCCCGAGGACATGATCCGCTGGGGCCGCGAGGCCGCCGACCGTGGTATCCGGGTGATCATCGCGGGCGCCGGCGGCGCGGCCCACCTGCCCGGCATGCTCGCGGCCGTGACCCCGCTGCCCGTGATCGGGGTGCCCGTCCCACTGCGTCATCTCGACGGCATGGACTCCCTGCTGTCGATCGTGCAGATGCCCTCGGGGGTGCCGGTCGCGACCGTGTCCGTCGGCGGGGCGCGCAACGCCGGGCTGCTGGCGGCGCGGATCCTCGCCGCGGGGACCGACGAGGACTCCCTCGCCCTGCGCGCGCAGATGCTGCGCTTCCAGGCCGAGCTGCGCACGAGCGCGATCCGCAAGGGCGAGTCGCTGCGATCGTCCCTGTGAGCGTCCGGCACGGCCGATAGGCTCGTCACCATGCACGACGATGCCCCCGGGGGCGAGACCCCCGCGACGCCGCCTCCCGCCTTTCGCCTCGCCCCGGGCGCCGACGTCTCCGAGGACGCGACCATCGGCGAGGGCAGCGCCATCTGGCATCTCGCCCAGGTCCGGGAGGGCGCGGTGCTCGGGCGCGACTGCATCGTGGGCCGCGGCGCCTACATCGGCAGCGGCGTCCGCCTCGGGAACGGCTGCAAGGTCCAGAACTACGCGCTCGTCTACGAGCCCGCGCAGCTCGCCGACGGCGTGTTCGTCGGCCCCGCCGCCGTGTTCACCAACGACCACTACCCGCGCGCCGTCAACCCCGACCTCACCCCGAAGTCGGCGCACGACTGGGAGAGCGTCGGCGTGACGTGCGAGGAGGGCGCCTCGATCGGCGCGCGCGCCGTGTGCGTCGCACCCGTCACCATCGGCGCCTGGGCCCTCGTGGCCGCCGGCTCGACCGTGATCCGGGACGTGCCCCCGCACGCCCTCGTCGCAGGAGTGCCCGCGCGCCGCATCGCCTGGGTCGGTCGCGCCGGCGAGCCGCTCGAGCCCGCCGCCGACGGGACCGACGCGTGGGTGTGCCCCGCCACGGGCGACTGGTACGTGCCCGACGAGACCTCGGGCGGTCTGCGACGGGCGGCCGAGGCGACCGGCGCCTCGACCCGCGGCACCGAGCACACCTCCGCGGAGGCCGCCGACGACGCGCCCGCCCCGAGCTCCCCGCGCTCGGCCGCCTCGGCCCTCGTCGAGCGTCTCACGGGACGCGGGGGCGACCGTCACCCGGACCGGAGACCCGCAGGACCCTTGGCAGGACCCCCGAACGACAACGCTGGAGAGGACGCATGAACGACGACGCGATGATTCCCGCGGCCAAGCCGCTGATCGGCGACGAGGAGCGGGAGGCGGTCGACCGCGTGCTGCGCTCGGGCATGGTGGCCCAGGGCCCCGAGGTGGCCGCGTTCGAGCAGGAGTTCTCGGCCGAGCTCGCGGGCTCGCGCGAGTGCGTGGCCGTCAACTCGGGAACCTCGGGACAGCACCTGGGCATGCTCGCCGCGGGGCTCCGGCCCGGTGACGAGGTGATCGTCCCCTCCTTCACGTTCGCGGCGACCGCCAACGCCGTCGCCGTCTCGGGCGCCACCCCGGTGTTCGTGGACGTCGACCCCGAGACCTTCTGCCTGGATCCCGCGGCGCTCGAGGCCGCGATCACCGAGCGCACGGTCGGGATCCAGCCCGTGCACCTGTACGGCCATCCGGCCCCCATGGACGCGATCGTCGCGATCGCCGAGCGGCACGGGCTGTGGGTCGCCGAGGACGCCGCCCAGGCGCACGGCGCCACGTGGCAGGGCCGCCAGGTCGGCACCTTCGGCGCCTTCGGCATGTTCTCCCTGTACCCGACCAAGAACATGACCTCGGGCGAAGGCGGCATGGTCGCGTGCGAGGGCCCCGAGCTCGCCCGCCGCGTGCGCCTCCTGCGCAACCAGGGCATGGAGGTCCAGTACGCCAACGAGGTCGCCGGCTTCAACAACCGCATGACCGACATCCACGCCGCGATCGGCCGCGTCCAGCTCACCAAGCTCGCCGGCTGGACCGCGCAGCGCCAGGCCAACGCCGCCTTCTTCGACGTGAACCTGCGCGGCGTGGTCACGCCCGTGGTGCGCGCCGACGCGACGCACGTGTACCACCAGTACACGATCCGCGTCGAGGGCGCGACGGGCGCCGAGCGCGACGCGTTCGCCGCCGCCCTGCGCGAGGAGCATCGGGTGGGCTGTGGCGTCTACTACCCGACGCCCGTGCACCGCCTGCCCTCCTACGGGCTCGACCTCGACCTGCCGGTGACCGAGACCCTCGCCCGCGAGGTGCTGTCGCTGCCGGTCCACCCGAGCCTGACCGAGAACGACCGCGAGCGCATCGTCGAGGCCGTCAACGCCGTCGCGGGAGCGGGGGCATGAGCGCGAGCGCCTCTCCGACGACCACCGGTGCGCCGTTGCGCGCCGGTCTGATCGGCCTGGGCATGATGGGCCGCCATCACGCCCGCAACCTCGCGGCGCTCCCGGGGGTCGAGCTCGTCGCCGTCGCCGACGCCCACGGCGACCCGCACGGCGCCGCCCCCGGCAAGGAGATCCTTCCCGACGCGGAGGCGCTCATCGCGGCGGGCATCGACTACGCCGTGATCGCGGTGCCCACCGCGTTCCATCGCGACGTCGCGCTCACCTTCGCCGAGGCGGGCGTGCACTGCCTCGTCGAGAAGCCGCTCGCCTTCGACATCGCCGAGGCCGAGGAGATCGCGGGTGCGTTCGAACGGGCCGGCCTGGTGGGGGCGGTCGGCTACATCGAGCGCTACAACCCCGCCCTGCAGGCCATGCGCGCCCGCATCGAGGACGGTCAGCTCGGCGACATCTACCAGATCACGACGCGCCGCCAGGGCGGCTTCCCCGCCCGCATCGCCGACGTCGGCGTGGTCAAGGACCTCGCGACCCACGACCTCGACCTCACCGCGTGGGTGGCCCAGAGCCCGTACGAGTCGGTCGCGGCGTTCTCCACCCGCCGCAGCGGCCGCGAGGCCGAGGACATGGTCTCGGCCACCGGCCGCCTGTGCGACGGGACGATCACCAACCACCTCGTCAACTGGCTCTCCCCGTTCAAGGAGCGCGTCACCGTCGTCACGGGGGAGAAGGGCTCCCTGGTGGGGGATACCCTCACGGCGGATCTCACCTTCCACGCCAACGCGGACGCCCCCACCAACGTGTGGGAGTCCATGGCCTCGTTCCGGGGTGTGTCCGAGGGCGACATGGTCCGCTACGCCCTCACCCGCACCGAGCCCCTGCGCACCGAGCACGAGGCGTTCCGCGACGCCGTGCGCGGGGACGCCTCGAACATCGTCACCATGCGGGAGGGTCTGCACACGGTCCGCACGGTCGAGGCGGTCCTCGCCTCGGCACGCGACGGCCGCGTCGTCGAGATCGAGGAGCGCGACGCCCGGTGAGCCTCGTGCGGCGCCTGGCCCCCGCCCTGCGCCACCTGCCCGGTGCCCGGGGCGCCGCGGCCGCGTTCGTCGCCGAGCGGGCCGCGCTCGCCGCCGGTGCCGCCTCGCCGCGGACCGAGCGTACGATCGGCCGGCTGCTCGCGGAGGCCGACCGGGCGCTCGAGGGCGGCGGCCCGAGCGCGGCCGCGGACCTCGCGACCAAGGCGCAGCTCCTCGCCTTCGACCCGGCCCGCCTCGCCGCAATGGCCCCGCGGCACGCGCCGGCGACCGACGACGCCGTCGTCGCCCCGTTCCGCCGCAGCACCACGGGGAACCTGCTGCACGGCCCGCTGCCGTTGCCGGCACGGCCGTCGGCGCCCGCCGCCGAGCACGGCGGCCCGCTGCGTCTGCTCGTCGTCGCGTACCGCAACCTGACCTTCATCCAGCGGGTCCTCGCGCCCCTGCGCGAGCGCGACGACGTGACCGTCCAGGTGCTCGACCTCGAGGACCTGGACCTCGCCGCGACGCTGCGCGAGGGGCCGCTCACGGCCGCCCGGCTGCGCGCCGCGCGCGACGGGCAGCGCCTGGTCCCGCCGCCCGCCGTCGCCGAGGCCCTCAAGGCGTGCGACGTCGTGCTCGTCGAATGGGGCCACCGCACGCTCGCCTACATGTCCCTGCTCGACGGGGTGGGCGCCGCCGCGGGTGGCACCCCGCTGCTCGCCCGCGTGCACCGCTACGAGCTCGACACGCCCTACGTCCACCTCGTCGACGTGGCGCGCGTCGACGACTGGATCTTCATCGCGGGGCACATCGCGCGCCGCGCCCGCCATCAGCTCGGGCTCGACGAGGACCGCGTGCACCTCGTCCCCAACGTGGGCGATCTCGACCGCTTCGGAGCAGCCAAGGAGCCGGGAGCCGAGCGCGTGCTCGTGCACGACGGCTGGGCCCGCCCCCGCAAGGACGCGGGCTTCGCCCTCGACGTGCTGGAGGCCCTGGTAGCCGAGGACCCGGCCTGGTCCCTGCTGCTCGTGGGGCCGCCCCCCGAGACCACCGGCACCGGCGAGGCGGCGCATGCCGCGCGGTCCCTCCGGGAGCGGGTCGAGGCGCTCGGGGACGCGGTCGTCCCGCTCGGCCGTCGCGACGACATGGACGCCGTCCTCGCACGCGCGGGCTTCGTGCTGTCGACCTCGCGCTCGGAGGGCAGCCACGAGCTCGTGGCCGAGGCCGCCGCCGCGGCGTGCGTGCCCGTCGTGCGCGACTGGCCCGACGACGCGGCGTACGGCGGCGCGGCGAGCGTGTACCCCGCCGACTGGGTCGTCGCCGACCGCGAGGAGGCCGCCGCCCGGATCCGGGCGCTCGGCGATCCCGCGGCGCGGACGTCCGCGGGGCGCGAGGCCCGGGAACGTATCCTGGCCGATCGTGACCCGGACCGGGTCATCGACGAGTTCCTGCGGATCGTGCGCGGCACGGCCGCGCGCTGACCGACCGCTCCGCGCGGCCGCCCGGAGGGAGGAGAGCGCATGGACGCCGTCGCCCCCCTCCTGCTCGCGGCGTGCCTGGTGGTGCTGCCCGGGCTCGCCTCCCTGCTCATCGTGCGGGCCCGCAGCCCGTTCGTGATCGGCTACGCCCCGCCCGTGAGCTGCCTCATGCTGCTGGTGGCCTCCGCCGTGCTCTCCGGGCTCGGCATCGACTGGCGCCTCGAGCCCGTCCTCATGGTGCTCGCGGTCATGGTGCTCTCGCTCGGCGCGGGCGCCCTCGTCTCGGGCCGTCTGGCCCGTCACGCCCGCCCCTCCAGGTCCGGTCGGGTCGGTCGTCGCGACGGCGCCCGCCCGGGGGCGCGCGACGTGGTCGCGCGCGCGGTCGACCCCGACATCGATCCCGCCGACCCGCACGCCCTCGACGAGGCGCGCCGTCGCCGGCGACGGCGCGAGCGGATCGCCGCGGCGGTGCTGCCGCTCGGCGCGCTCGCCGGATCGGCGGCGGTGGTGGTGCCCGCCCTCGCGGGCATGGGAGGCATCGGTACCCTCAACGGCTCGTACGACGCGTTCTTCCACTACTCCGCGCTCGCCTTCGTCCGTGCCGACGGGGACGCGTTCCCGCTCACGGCGCTCGCGCCCATGTACGGGGGAGCCGAGGCGTACTACCCGACCACGTGGCACATGGTCGCCGCGCTCCTGCCCGGCGACGTCGTCACGGCGGCCAACGCGGCCGTCCTCGTCACGCTCGCCCTCGTGGCGCCGAGCACCGCGGCGCTCCTGCACACGGTCGTGCCGCGTCGTCGCGACCCGCTCCCGCGGGCGCTCGCGATCGCCGCGATCACGTGCTCGAGCGCCCTGTTCCTGAGCCTGCCGGTGACGGCGCTCGGGTTCGGGCTGTGGCCCTTCGCCTTCGCCGTCGCCCTCCTGCCCGCCGCGGTCGGGGCCCTCGCCGAGCTGCTGCACCGGGGCGAGGTGGGGCTGCGACGCCGGGGAGCGGCCGCCCTCGTCATCTGCGGCACCGCCTCGGTGCACCCCAGCATCCTCATCACCCTCGCGGTGGTGATGGGGGCCATCGCGCTCATCGGCGCGCTCGCGCTGCTCGAGATGCGCGGCCGGCGGGCGATCGGCGCCACGGCCCTCGCGGTGCTGCTCGTCGGCGGCGTCGGGATCATCCGCGTCGTCATCGCCCATCTCGCGCCGATGGCCGAGCTCACCCACCAGGAGCCGACCAACGCCCTGACCCCGCTGCTGGTGCTGCTCGGCGACCGCCCGCGCGTGCGGGCCCTGCCCTACGAGCCGCTGTTCATGGTGCCGCTGCTCGCGCTCGCGGCGGTGGGCGCGGTGCGCGCGGTCCTCCTGCGCAGCCGCGCTCTGCTGGTCGCGCTCGTGTGCGCGGTGATCGCGGTCGTGCTGACGTATGCCACCCAGTCCCACGTGCCCGCCGTCCGGGCGCTGTCGGCCCCCTGGTACGGCGCGCGCGAGCGCATCGCGCCGCTGTTCGCGATGTCGGTCATGGTGCTCGCGTGCGGCGGCCTCCTCTGGCGCCCGCACGGGCGCATGGGCGGCATGTCGGAGCGGACCTCGCGCCTCGTGATCGCCGTCGTCGCGACCGTGCTCGTGGCCACCACGGTGCTCGGCGCCGCGGTGCCCACGCGCGTACGGCTCGTCGGATCGCTCGCGTACGGCGCGTGGGGGCTGCACCTGCAGCCCTACGTGACGGGCCCCGAGCGGGCCTTCATCGAGCGCGCCGCGGCCGAGCTGCCCCCGGGGGCCGTCGTGCTCGGGGACCCTCGCGACGGCACCTCGCTGTTCTGGTCGCTCGGCGGCGTCGACGTCGTCTACCCCTCGCTCGCGGGCCCGCAGACCCTCGACGGGCGCCGGGTCGCCCGCTACGGGGACGACTACCGGACCGATCCCCAGGTGTGCACGTCGCTCACCGATCTCCATGCCGCCTACCTGTACCGCGACGAGTCGGAGCGCGACGGCGACTACTTCGGCACGCCCGAGGAGAACCTGCTGTGGCAGGGCCTGCGGACCATGCCGGCAGACGATCTGCAGGTCGTCGACCGCTCGGGCGACTACGTGCTCTACCGCCTCGTCCTGCCCTGCTGAGCGGCCGCGCGCCTCAGCGGCGGCGCAGCCGGGTCGCGAGCGACGCGCCCATGAAGCGCGGCGGGGCCTCCCGGTCGAGGACGTGCGCGAGCGCGCGCGGCACGAAGGTCGACGGCCGACCGTGGCGGCGCCGGGCGACCGAGCGGGCGACGAGGACCTCGGCGTCGACGGAGGGATCGAGGCACGCGTCGAGCAGGGAGCGCTCGGCGCGCGACAGCGGCGCCTCGCAGCCGGGAGCCGCCTCGAGCAGCGTCGTGCAGTGGGCCGCGAGCGCGGCCCGCTGATCGGGGGTCCACCAGGTGGGATCCGGGCGGTAGTGGACGGCGCCGAAGACGTGGATGCGCAGGAGCTTGATGGCGATCGCGCGGCGCGCCGCGGGGCGCAGGCGCGCGAACCAGGCGGCCTCGAGGATCGGCGGGACGAAGCTGATCTGCTCGTCGATCGGCCGCAGCTGATAGGTGACGCGATCGCCCGCGTCCTCGCCGATCACGTACGGCGGCCCGCCCGCGTCGTAGGCGGTCGAGACCTCGGCGCACAGCCGGGTCACGAACGCGACGTCGCCGCCGACCCCCGCCCCCTCGACGAGACGCAGACCGAGGCGGTCGAGGGTCTCGCGGTCCATCAGCCCGAGCGGCGCCGAGCGGTAGGCCAGGCGGTCGCGCACCAGGTCGGTGCGGCCGCGTCGCCAGGGACGCACCGGCGGGGTGGGCACGACGGCCCCGGGCCGCCCGAGCGCGAGGCGGGTCAGCACGAGCTCGGCGCCCGTCCGCTCGCGCACGGCGAGCCAGCTCGCGACGGCACCCGGCTCGAGGCGGTCGTCGGAGCCGAGGATCGCCACCAGGCGATGACGGCTCGCCGCCAGCCCTGCGTTGAAGGGGCCGGAGGCGGAGCGGTGCGCATCGCGGTGGGACAGGAAGCGGACGGCGTCGCGATGCTCGGGCGCCAGCAGCGCCCGCAGCGCCTCGGGCTCGAGGTTGTGGGCGACGACGGTGAGGTCGGCGACGTCGCCGTTGCCGTCGAGGACGGAGGCCACAGCGCGCGCGAGGGGCCGCTCGGCGCTGTGGCAGGCGATCACGACCTCGACCCGGCGGTCCCGCACGGCCGCGGAGCGTCCGCCGGGCCGGGGCGTCCGCTGCAGCATCTGGGCGTAGATCTCGCCGTAGCGCCGCCCGACGGCGGCCGAGGAGAAGGCGTCCCCGATGGTCGCGGCGATCTGCTCGGCGGAGAGGTCGCGCGTGGCGGCATCGAGCTCCACGATCGCGTCCGCGTATGCGACGGGATCCTGCACGTCGACGAGGCGTCCCACGCTCGCGCGCACGTACTCACCCTGGCCGCCCGTGGCGCCGAGCACGACGGGACGTCCCGCGACGAGGGCCTCGGCCGCCGAGACGAAGAAGTTGTCGGCCCGGGTGGGGCCGAAGAACAGGTCCGCGCCGCCGAGCTCGGCGCGCACCCGCTCGCCGTCGACGTTCCCGGGCAGCGCCACCCGGTCGGCGACGCCGAGGGAGCGGGCCCGCTCGAGCGTCGCCTCGCGCAGCGGGCCGTCGCCGAGCCACGTGAGATGGACGTCGACGCCGCGGGCGGCGAGCTCGGCGACGGTGGCGACGGCGACGAGCGGGTCCTTGCGCTCGATGAGGCCGCCCGTCGAGACGAGCCGCAGCGCGCCGTCGGCCCGGTCGCGGCGCTCGGTGAGCGGGCCCGGCTCGACGATGCACGGCACGACCGCGGTGGGGGCGGCCCCGCGCACCGCGCGGATCGGCCGTGCGAGCAGCTCGCACACGGCCGTGACCGCGTCGGGGCGACGCAACAGGCGCACGAGGGCGGGCAGGGCCGCGCGCGCGGGACCGCTCAGGCTCGCGGGCGTGGTCAGGGCCGACCAGTGCTCGGTGTGGACCCAGACGGCGCGCGGGCGACACAGCACCATGGGCAGCACGGAGGAGAGCGCCATCGTGTGCACGACATCGGTGCCAGCCACGGCGGAGCGCAGCGCCCGGGCGGCGCGCACGATCGAGCGGGGGTCCGAGACCGTCATGGGGATCCGCAGCACCTCGATGCCCTCGTGCACGAGACGCCGAGTGCCGTCGTCGTCGGCGGGCGGCACGAGATGGACCAGGCGCACCTCGTCGACCTCGGGCAGGGCGGCGATCGCGTGCACGTCGCGCACCACGAAGGATCCGCGCGCGGGCGCGCGGGTGGTGGGGAACCAGGTGGTGACGGCGGTGACCCTCACGGCGTCTCCTGTCGCAGTGCATCGTGCTCGGGGGCGGCGCGGCGCCGCGGGGGCACGCCGGCGCGCCGGGCGAGGCGGTCGACCGGCTCGGCCCAGCCGCGCACCTGGTTCTCGGCCGACAGCTCCCGGGCGGACGCATCGGCGTGCGCGGCCCAGCGCGCGACGTCCTCGGGGGTGAGCGCGTCGAGGGCCCTCGCGAGCGAGGGGGCCTCGAAGTCGTCGGTCACGAGCCCGAGGTCGTGCGCGCGGACCACGGCGGCCATCTCGGGCGAGGGGGAGACGACCACGGCCAGGCGCGCCTGGACGAAGTCGAACAGCTTGTTGGGCAGGGTGTGGGCGTAGTTGAAGGACACCGGCGGGATCGAGAAGACGCCCACGTCGTAATCGGAGAGCACGTCGAGCAGCTCGGCGTAGGGCACGGGGTCGAGCACCCGCACCCGGTCCCCGGCGACGGCCCGGGCGCGCTCGCGCAGGCGCTCGATGTAGGCGGGATCGTTGCGGGTGAGGTACAGGTCGAGCGTGAGGGGCCGGGTGACGAGTCCCATCGCCTCGATCGTGCGCTCGAGGTGCCGGTCGGGCAGGGCCGCCCCGGAGTGGACCAGGCGGATCGGGTCGTGCACCGCGCGCGGGGCGGCGTCCCGATACGGGGTCGCATTGGTGACGACGGTCACGTCGAGGCCGAACTCGCGCCGGTACTCCGCGGCGAGGCCCTCGGCGACCGTGGTCACCGAGTCGGCGCGCGTCACGTAGCGCCGGCACAGCCAGCGCACGTACGGGGCCACGAACAGGCGCCAGCGCGGCACCCCCTCCTTCTGCCGCGGGGCGTACTCGTGCAGGTCGGCGTGGACGCCGCCGTCGGGGTGCAGCGAGAGGGCCAGCGGCACCGTCTCGGCGTCGTCGGCGAGCACGACATCGAAGCGGCGAGAGGCGAGGTGCTCGCGGGCCCAGCGCACGACCTCCTGGCGCTCCTGGGCGGCGCGGAAGCGCCGCAGGATCACCAGCGGGCGTGAGAGGCGCCAGCTGATCAGCTCGTCGGGGATGCGCACGTGCTCGACGACGCCCTCGGGCGCGGGCCCGTAACCGCACGTCGTGACGTCGTAGTCGGGTGTGAACAGGCGCACCTGCTTGAGCACCCGGGCATCGCCCACGATCGGCGAGAACGACAGGATCAGCAGACGCGGACGCGGCGCGCCGGCCGATGCGGCCGCGGCGGTCACGAGGTGCCCTCCGCGGGAGTGAGGACGCGCCGGTACAGCGCGAGCAGCTGCTCGGACTCGTGCTCCCAGACCAGGGCGGGTGCTGCGGCGCGCGCCCGCTGACGGTAGTCCGCGGGATGGTCGAGCAGGGACGAGAGGGTCGCGGCCAGGTCGGCGGGCTCGTCCTCCTCGAACAGGCGGCCGACGCCGAGCGAGGTGACGACCTCGCGGATGTCGGGGAGATCGGCGGCGGCGACCGGCAGGCCCGCCCGGATCGACTCGAACAGCTTGTTGGGCAGCGAGTACTCGTACGAGAGGCACGTGGGGCGCACGTGCACGACGGAGACATCACCGTCGGCGAGCGCGGTCGACACCTCGTCGGGGGCCACCGGCCCGACCCGGTGCACGCGGGCGGCGACGCCGAGGGCGTCCGCGCGCTCGCCGAGGGTGCGCAGGTAGGTCTCCTCGCCGTAGCCGAGCATGACCAGGTGCACGTCCTCGGGCAGCAGGGCGAGCGCGTCGAGCGTCTCCTCGAGCCCGCGCGAGGTGGTGATGCGACCCCCGTACGCGATCACCCGGTCGCTCGGTGCCAGTCCCGCGAGCTCGCGCAGCCGACCGTCCTCGGGGCGCGGGGGCGCGGCGGCGGGCGGGACGTTGCGCACGAGCGTCGGGGCGACGGGGAGGGCGTAGCGGCTCTCGAGCCAGCGCACGATCGAGGGGGAGACGCTGATGACGCCCGCGGCGCGCGCCACGCCGATGCGCTCGATCGCGGCCTCGACCTGCGGGGCGAGCCAGCGGTCGCCGCGCACGTTGCGCCGCGTCCACAGCTCGTGGGCGTCGTAGACGATGCTCGCGCCCGTCAGGGCACGGATCGCGAGCGCGGGCGCGAGCGTGTTGCCGTCGTTGGCGTGCACGACGTCGGGGCGCCAGGCCACGGCGTCGACCACGGCGAGCACTCCGTAGTGGGCCAGGGCGAGGGAGCGGAAGGCGCGGTCGCCGACGTCGGCGGCCCGGCGCACGAGGGCGCCCCGCAACCGGGCCGCGGTGGACGGGCGCGCCGGGCGCCCCGGATGCCCTGGGGTCGGCCGTGCGGCGGGTGCCCCGGAGGGGCTCGGCGCCGGGGCGGTGCGGCCGGCCGCGGCGAGGCGGGCCGTGAGCGGCGCGAGCGCGGGGGCGTAGGTGCGCAGCGAGAACTCGCGGAGGCGCGACAGCTCGATCCCGTCGCCGACCAGCGTGAGACCTGGGCCGTACCCCGCGAGATCACGTGCGACGGCGATGATCCTCACCTCGGCGCCCGCCTCGCGCAGGGAGGCGCACTCCTTGAGCACGCGCGCGTCGTTGTGGCAGTCGTTGTACACGAGCACGGCCACGCGCGGGCGGCGCCCGTCGACGGTCCGCAGCGGCGCGGGCCCGTCGGCGCCAGGGGGCAGGGTCGTCACAGGATCTCCGTCCGCTCGTCGACCAGGGCGTCGAGGGGATCACCGGCGGCCGTCCCGTCGAGCAGCCCGGCCAGGGCCGCCTGCCGCGCGAAGTCGGGGGCCTGCTCGACGACCTCGTCGAAGGTGCCGTGCGCGATGAGCTCGGCGTCGCGCAGGAAGCACACCTGGTCGCTGTGGCGGATCGTGGCGAGGCGGTGGGCCACGACCACCACGGTCACCTGGCCGGCGAGCTCCTTGACGGCGTCGGTCACGGCGGCCTCGGTCGAGGTGTCGAGCGCGCTCGTGGCCTCGTCCATGAACAGCACGCTCGGCGAGTCGTAGAGCGCCCGCGCGATGCCGAGCCGCTGGCGCTGCCCGCCGGACAGGGCCATGCCGCCCTCGCCGACCGTGCCCCAGATGCCGTCGGGCCGCGACTCGATCACGTCGAGCAGCTGGGCCCGGCGCAGCGCGTCGCGCACCCGTCCCTCGTCGATGTTCTCGTCCTCCCAGGTGAGCGCGACGTTGTGCGCGACCGAGGAGTCGAACAGGGCGACCTGCTGGGGCACGTAGCCCACGCGGCGCCGCCACGCGCGGATGCACTCGGACAGGGGGACGCCGTCGACGTAGAGCGTGCCCGTCGACGGGGTGAGCAGGCCCAGCATGATGTCCACGAGCGTCGACTTGCCCGAGCCGGACTCGCCCACGAGCGCGAGGGTCGAGCCGAAGGGCAGGGTGAGGGAGATGTCGCGCACCGCGGCGGACTCGGAGCCGGGGTAGGTGAAGGAGACCCCGTCGAGCACGAGCTCGTGGGTCTCGCCCGCCAGCTCGGTGCCGCTCAGGGTCTCGGTGTGGGCGGCCCGGTGGGCGCGGCCCGTCCGGATCTCCTCGAGCACGCGCTCGGCGTAGGGCATGTTCGCGCCCGTCTGGCCCATGATCGTCTGGAAGCGGGTGAGGGAGGGGACCAGGCGGAAGCCGGCGACGCCGAACAGGGCGAGCGACGTGAGCGCCCCGGGCATGCCGCCCTGCGCGTAGCCGATGCCCGCGGCGATCGCGAGGCCGCCCACGAGGGCGATCTCGAGGACGTAGCGGGGGACCGAGCCGAGGAAGGTCTGGTCGGCCCGCGACTGCGAGGCGCGCCGGCGCACCGAGAGCACGACGTCCTCGACCTCCTGCGCCTTGTCGCGCAGCGTGATCTCCTTGAGCGACTGGACCATCTCGGCGACCAGGCGCACCGAGCGCGTCGAGTAGGTGCGGTTGTCGCGGCCGGCGGCGACCGCGCGGCGCAGCACCCAGCGGTACAGCAGCACCACCACGAGCGCGAAGTAGACGCCCGCGACGAGGGCGACCATGGGCTGGGCGACGACGAGCACGACGAGCACCGCCACGAACGTCGAGACCTCGCCCATGAGCTGCGTGAACGGGACCAGCACACCCGTGACGGTCGACGCGACGCCCACGTCGGTCGACCGCACGAGATCCGTCGAGTTGCGCCTCAGGCGATCGGTCCACGGGGCGTAGAAGAAGGCGTCGAGCAGCTGCGCGCCGAGGGCCTGCTCGAAACGGGCGAAGCGGCGGGTCGAGGCGCGCTGCACGCAGATCGCCGCGACGTCCTTGGCGATGATGAGGGCGCACACGGCCACGAGCGCCCCCGCGAACTGTCCCGGCGTGCTGAGCGTCCAGCCGACGACGGGCACGTGCACCGAGGAGCCCGTGAGCATCGGGCCGAGCAGGAGCGCGAGCAGGCCGAGCGCCGCGATGTCGAGGAAGGCGAGGGAGCCGAGGATCGCCGCGAAGACGAGGATGAAGCGCGAGGAGCCCGGCGGCAGCACCGCGAGCAGCCGGCGGATGATGGTCAGGAGCGCCTTCACGTCGGCCATGCTACGGGCCGTCGGCCCGGTACAGTCGCTCGTGTCGCACCCGTGCCCGGAAGGTGGAGGACCCCTCGCGTGAAGATCCTGTCCGTCGTGGGCGCGCGCCCGCAGTTCGTCAAGCTCGCGGCGATCGCCGACGCCGCCGCCCGCCGGGACGACGTCGAGCATGTGATCGTCCACACGGGACAGCACTACGACGCCGCCCTGAGCGACGTGTTCTTCGCCGATCTGCGGATCCCCGCCCCGGACGTGAACCTCGCCGTCGGCTCCTCGAGCCACGGCCGCCAGACCGGTGCGATGCTCGCGGCGATGGACGCCGTCCTCGAGGAACACCGCCCCGACTGGACCCTCGTCTACGGAGACACCAACTCGACGCTCGCGGGGACCCTCGCGGCCGTCAAGCTGCACCGCCGCGTCGCCCATCTCGAGGCGGGGCTGCGCTCGTTCAACCGGCGGATGCCCGAGGAGCACAACCGGGTGCTGACCGACCACGCCGCCGACCTGCTGCTGGCCCCGACCGAGGTCGCGCGTCAGCATCTCGCCGCCGAGGGGCTCGCGGTACGCACCCTCGTCATCGGCGACGTGATGACCGACGTGTGCCTGCGGGTCGCATCCGCCGTGCAGGACGCGCCGCTGCGCCTGCCCGCGGGCATCGACCCCGGAGGCGACTACGCGGTCGCGACGCTGCACCGCGCCGACAACACCGACGACCCCGCGCGCCTGCGCGCCCTCGTCGAGGCGCTGCGCGCCCTCCCGCTGCCGGTCGCGCTGCTCGCGCATCCGCGCCTCGTGGCGGCGGCCGCGGCGGCCGGGGTCGAGCTGGGCGGCGGCGCTCTGCACGCGTCCGAGCCCCTGGCCTATCCCGACCTGGTCCACGCCGTCCAGGGCGCGCGGGCCGTCGTGACCGACTCCGGCGGCCTGCAGAAGGAGGCCTACCTGCTGGGCGTGCCCACCACGACCGTGCGCACCGAGACCGAGTGGGTCGAGACCCTCGACGGCGGCTGGAACCGCCTGGCCCCCGAGCCCGCCGACCTCGCCGCGGCCGTCGCGCGCGCGCGGCCGAGCACCGCGCGCGCCGCCGTGTACGGCGATGGACACGCCGCCGAGCGCGCGGTCGGCGCCCTGGCGGAGCGCGTGCGATGAGGCGCCGGCGCACACGGCGCGGGATGGGGCGGCCGCACGTGGTCGTCGCGACCCGCGTGTTCACGCCCGAGCCGGTCGCGGCGGCGTTCCGCGAGGAGGCGCTCGCCGTCGCCCTCGAGGAGGCCGGCGCCGACGTCACCGTGCTCACCACGCGCGACCCCGCCGCCGCCCCGGCGGCCGACCGCGTGCGCCGGGTGTCCCGCCTGCCGGTCAAGCGGGATCGCAAGGGCCAGGTGCGCGGATACGCCTCCTACCTCAGCTTCGACCTGCCGCTCGCGCTGCGCCTGCTGCTCGTCCGCGACGTCGACGCGATCGTGAGCGAGCCGCCGCCCACGACGGGCGCGGTCGTGATGGTCCTCGCCGCCCTGCGCCGTGTCCCCTACACGTTCTACGCGGCCGACGTCTGGTCGGACGCGACCGACAGCGTCGGTGGCGTCCCCGGTCCGGTGCGCCGGGCCGTGCGCCTCGCCGAGACCACCGTGTGGCGCCGCGCGGCGCGCGTGCTCGCGATCTCCCCGGGCGTCGACCACCGGGTCGAGGCGCTCACCGGCGGCCGGGCGCGGACCGCCATGATCGGCAACGGCATCGACACCGCGACCTTCTGCCCCGAGGGCACCGACGCGGGCGAGGTGGGCCCCTACTTCGTCTACGCCGGCACGGTCTCGGAGTGGCAGGGCGCCTCCGTGTTCCTCGACGCCTTCGCCGCCGTGCGCAGCGAGCGCCCGGACGCCCGCCTGCTGTTCTTCTCCGAGGGCAGCGGGCGTGAGGAGCTCGAGGAGCAGGTCCGTCGCCGCGGCCTGACGGGGATCGAGTTCCGGGACAAGGTGCCGCCCGCCGAGGTGGCACGTCACCTGCGGGGGGCCGCCGCGGGGCTCTCCTCCATCACCCCGGGGCAGGGCTACGAGTTCGCCCTGCCCACCAAGATCTACGCCGCGACCGCGACCGGCACTCCCGTGATCCACGCGGGCGAGGGGGCCGCGCACGACCGGATCACGGCCGGCGGTCTCGGCTGGGCCTGCCGCTACGACGCCGACGAGGTCGCCGCGGCGATGTGCAGCGCCCTGAGCGGCGAGGGTCGGCCGACGCGCGAGCGCCTGCGCCAGTGGACGCTCGCGAACGCGTCCCTGCACGGCTGCGCCGCGCACGCCGCCGCCGAGGTGCTCGCCACCCTGCGCTGAGCTGCGTCACCGAGGAGCACCTCACCCCTCGTCGCAGTCGACCTCGATCAGGCGCGAATGACTCGTGGAGAACAGCACGGTGCCGAGCGAGGGATCGGCGCGATCGATGAGGTCGTAGCCCGCGTGGTACTGGTACGGCAGGCGCTCGACGTAGACGTAGCGCACGCCGGCGTCGGTGAGGGTGCGGCACGAGGCCGGATCGGTCGAGGCCGTCGCGACGGCCCGCAGGAGCGCCCGGTCCTCCGACGTCGTGGCCATGCCCGCCACGGGGAAGCGCACCCGCTGTCCGTCGAGGGCGTACAGGTGCGCGGCTCCCGAGAAGGGGCTCGCGAGCAGCGTCGCGTCGTGGTCCAGGTGCGGTCCGACCCGCGCGAACTGCTCGAGCTCGTCGGCCTGGAGGAAGCGTCCGCGACCGGGGTAGTCGAGCGCAGCGTTCATGCGCGCGTGGTCGAGCCGGGAGGGGATCGAGGCGCCCGCGATCGCGACCGCGATCACGACGAGCGCGACGGACATGGCGACGGGGCCTCGGCCGCGATGCTCCCGGCGCTCGCCGAGCAGGCGGGAGAGGACGGCCAGGCCCGGCACCACGAGCACGCACGTGAGCATCGTGAGCGGCATCGAGAGCCGGTCCTGGCCGCGGTAGAACAGGATCGACAGGTTCGCGGTCGAGTCGATCGCGGCATCGTAGTAGAGGATCGCGACGACGAGCCAGGCGACGCCCACCCAGCGCGCCGGGGTGCGCCACGAGACGACGAGCCCGGGCCACCAGAGCACGGCGAGCACGACGCCGAGGGCCATCGGCCACACCGTGAGCAGGCCGAGCGCGATCTCGCCGATCGCCTGCCACCACGGCACCACGAGCCCGCCCACGAAGTCCGTGACCATCGACGCGAGCGGCGTCCAGGTCAGCAGCGCGACGGGCACGAGCAGGGCCAGCGGCACGAGCAGGAGCAGGAGGCGGCGGCGTCCCCGGGTCTCGGAGAGGGTCGTGGTCGCGGCCAGGGCCGCGAGCAGGAGGAGCGCCATCACGGCGCAGTTGGGCTGGAGCAGCGCGAGGCCCAGGCCGCCGAGGCCGAGCGCGACGGCGGCGGCGATCGCGGACCGCACCGGCCGCGTGCCCGCGGCGCCCGTGCCGGACAGCAGCGCGCGCCACAGGAGCACGGCGGCCGCGAGCAGCCCGGGGAGCATCGAGAAGCCCGTCAGGTTGGGGATGGCCGACAGGTGCACCCATTCGTCGACCGGCGTGGCCGGTGCGAGCAGGGCGACCACGGCCGCGGCGAAGGGGCCCCAGCGGTGCTGGGGCCACAGCACGCGCGCGAGGATCGCGATCCCGAGCACCCACGGCACGACGGCCAGGACCGCGGTCGCGCCGTTGAGCAGCACCGCGATGGGGGCCCCCGGGACGAGGCTCGCGAGATCGTGGAAGGCCGCCGGATAGGGCATGGCCCGGCCCTCGGTGTTCGAGATCGTCCCGAGGTGCAGCGAGGAGCCGTCGCCCGTGGCGCGGATGTGCCGCAGCGCCGTGAGGTGGTACAGGGTGTCCCAGCGTTCGAGCACGGCGTCGGCGCGGCCGAACGCGACCGCGAGCGGGCCGAGCGCGATCACGGCGGCGCCCGTGAGCCACCAGCGGCCGTGGGGTACGCCCGCGAGGAGCGGCGCCCGCGGGTCGACGCGCATGCCCTCGGGCCCCCCGTCCTCCCCCTCATGGGTGTCGAGGGAGAAGCCGGCACGCCGCGCGAGCACGGCCAGACCCGCGAGCACGGCCATCGTGACGAGGAACGGCACGAGCGACCAGCGCACGCCGAGCGTCGCGGCGCCGACCGCGCCCAGGCCCGCCCCGGCGGCGCCGAGGGCGGGGGCCAGCCCCAGCATGACGAGGCGGTCGGCACCCAGCAGACGCAGCACGAGCGCACTCGGCACGACGGCGCACGCGAGGACGAGGGCGGCGCTCGCCACCAGCCAGAGCAGGTCCGTCATCGGGTCGGCGGGACGGCGGTCGTCGACGTCATGGGCGCTGCCCGTCCGCCGACTCGACGGGGGCCGGCTCGAGGGGGACGGACGCGGCCGGGGGGACCATCGGCGGGGCGAGGGCGCGCTCGCGGTAGGCCGCGGGCGCCTCGGCCTCGTCGAGGGCCAGCCGTCGCGCGAGATAGGTCGTGCGCTTCTCCTCGTTCTTGGCCCTGGCCTCCTGGAGGGCGATCATGCCCAGCAGCACGACGACCGTCGCGTACAGCAGTAGGTCCGTGCCGCGGCCGACTCCCACCAGGTTCGCGAGGCGCGACATGAGGCTCGGGACCATCACGGCGACCACGGCGAACAGCGCGAACGCGATCGTCAGCAGCCGGCGCACCGCGAGCTGCTTGGCGCCGCGCTTCATGACGAGCCACAGCGCGATCCCCAGGATCCCGGCGATCAGGAGCAGCTGGATCACGAGTGCGCGGCCGCCCGTCCCGCCGGGGCCGAGCGCGATCAGCACGTCCTGGGGATCCATCGGGGTCAGGCGTCCTGCCCGGAGGTGCCGTCGCCGAGGACGAGGCGAGGGGTGCCGCGCCAGGTGTCGGCGGCGGTGACGTTGCGGCCGTCGACCACGAGGCGGACGCCGGGCACGTCGGCGGGGCCGAGGTCGCGGTACTCGGGGTGGTCGGTCTGGACGATCACGAGGTCGGCGGCCTCGCCCTCGTGCCACGCGGCGAAGTCGAACGCCGCGAGCTCGTCGTCGGTGTACAGGGGGTCGTGGACCATGACCTGCACGCCGCGGCGGCGCAGCGCCTCGACGGTCGGGAACACGCCCGAGAACGCGGTCTCCTTGACACCGGCCCGGTAGGCGGCGCCCAGGACCACGGCCCGCAGACCCTCGAGGGAGCCGAGCAGCTCCTCGGCGCGCGCGACCAGGCGCTCGGGCACCGAGCTGTTGAGGGTGCGGGCCGCCCGCACGGTCGCGGCGCCCGGGTCGGTCGCCAGGTACAGGCGCGGGTAGACGGGGATGCAGTGGCCGCCGACGGCGATCCCGGGCCGGTGGATGTGGCTGTAGGGCTGGGAGTTGGACGCCTCGATCACCTTGTAGATGTCGATCCCGTGGTCCTGGGCGAACAGGGCGAACTCGTTGGCCAGGCCGATGTTGACGTCCCGGTAGGTGGTCTCGGCGAGCTTGGCGAGCTCGGAGGCCTCGGGGGAGCCGAGGTCCCACACGCCGTTGGGGCGGGGGAGGTCGTCGCGCTCGTCGAACTGCAGGGCGTCCTCGTAGAAGGCGCGCGCCCGCTTGGTGCCGGCGTCGGAGAACGCGCCGATCAGCTTGGGATACTTGCGTAGATCCGCGAAGACGCGCCCGGTCAGCACCCGCTCGGGGGAGTAGGCGACGTAGAAGTCCTCGGACTCGGTCAGCTGCGAGATCTCCTCGAGCAGGGGCACGTAGCGGGTGCGGGTCGTGCCCACCGGCAGCGTCGTCTCGTAGATCACGAGGGTGCCCGGGCGCAGGTGCTCGCCGATCGAGCGGGTCGCCGCGTCCATGAAGCGGAAGTCCGGCTCCCAGGTCTCGTCGTCGACGAACACGGGCGCGACCACGACCACGGTCTCGGCGCCGTCGAGGGCCTCGGCGAAGTCGGTCGTGGCGCGCAGGCGGCCCGCGGGCACCAGCTCGGCGAGGCGCTCGGCGAGGTGGGCCTCGCCGGGGAACGGCTCGCGCGCCGCGTTGATCTCGGCGACCTGCCTCTCGTTGACGTCGACGCCGACGACGTCATGGCCGCTCATGGCGTACTGGACGGCGAGCGGGAGTCCGATCTTCCCGAGGGCGACGACGGCAGTCTTCACGGCAGGGCACCTTTCCTTGTCGCGCCGGGCGCGGACGGGACGGGGGAGGCCGGTGGCTGAGGATCCGGCGCGTACCGACAGGCTATCCTCCAGTTCCGGGCGTGCGTCCCAGGTGCCTCGTGCATCCGCCCACAGCGTCGGCGACGCCCCATCGACACGCACCGAGCCCCGGAGGATCCATGGACCAGGCCCCCGGCGCGGACCGCACCTGGTTCGTCGTCCCCCTCTACAACGAGGGGACCGTGGTCGGCGAGGTGATCCGCGCCCTCCGCGAGCGCTACCCCCTCGTCGTCGCGGTCGACGACGGGTCCTCCGACGACTCGGCCGCGGTCGCCGCCGAGGCCGGTGCCGTGGTCGTGCGCCATCCCTACAACATGGGGCAGGGGGCGGCGCTCAAGACCGGCATCGACTACGCACTGCGGGACGTGCACATGCGCCAGATCGTGACCTTCGACGCCGACGGCCAGCACCAGGTCGACGACGCGGCGGCCATGATCGCGCTGCGCGAGGCGGAGGACGTCGACGCCGTCCTCGGATCGCGCTTCCTCGACCGCCGCACGCGACCGGGCCCGCTCAAGCGCCTCGTGCTGCGCGGTGCCGTCTGGTACTCCAACCTCACGAGCGGGGTGCGCCTGACCGACGCCCACAACGGGTTGCGGGTGCTCGGGCGCCACGCGTGCGAGGTGATCACGATCGAGCAGAACAAGATGGCGCACGCGAGCGAGATCGTCGAGGAGCTCGGGCGTCACGACCTCTCCTACCGCGAGATGCCCGTGCACATCCTCTACACCGACTACTCGCGGTCGAA
Source organism: Brachybacterium sp. (assembly GCA_032101665.1). Lineage (GTDB taxonomy): Bacteria > Actinomycetota > Actinomycetes > Actinomycetales > Dermabacteraceae > Brachybacterium. The sequence goes on from DAMDHZ010000023.1 coordinate 26,658, forward strand.
GGGTCAGAGCGTGCTGAACGCCGTCAACATCGTGATCGACATGCTCTTCCGCTGAGCCCTCAGCCGGACGCGGGGGCCGTCGCCGTGCCGTCCTCGATCGCGGAGAAGAACGCGGCGATCTCCTCGTCGTCCGTGAGGATCGCCACCCCGGAGTTCTTCGTGTGGTAGTTGTCGTCCGTGATCGGCATCGTCAGCGACGTCGAGTCCGCCATCGCCCGCCGCATGGTCAGGCCCATCCGCCCGAGCGTGAGGATGCCGGTCGAGTCATCGGTGCGCAGGGCTCCCGTGCCGGCTGCCGCCAGGCGCACCTGCGCCACGGGGTTCAGCAGCACGCCCGGGCTCATGACGCGGTGCATGAGCGCGCCGATGAACTGCTGCTGGCGTTTCTGGCGCCCGAGGTCCGCGGTCGGGTCGAAGTAGCGGGCGCGCACGAAGGCGAGCGCCTGCTCGCCGCCCGTGTCATGGCATCCCGCGGTCATCTTCAGACCGGACTTGGGGTCGTCGACGTCCTGGTCGATGCACAGGTTCACGGTCCCGACCGCGTCGACGAGGCCGGAGACGCCGTCGAAGCCGATCTCGACGAAGTGGTCGATCGTGAGGCCCGTGAACTCCTCGACGGTCCTGACGAGCAGGGCCGGTCCGCCGAGCGCGTAGGCGGCGTTGAGCTTGTACCTGCCCTTGCCGGGGACGTCCACGAGCGTGTCGCGCGGCAGGGACACCAGGTAGCTGTTCCCGCCCGGCGCCTTGTGCAGCAGCATCATGGTGTCCGCGCGGCCGCCCTGGGTGCCGTCGTCGGCGACGGCCGAGCCCCCGCGCTGATCCGAGCCCGCGATCAGGTAGGTGGTGCCGGGCGTGTCGGTGGCGCCCGAGAGGGCGTCCACGTGCTCGATCCGCGCATTCGCCCACAGCCCGAGGCCGGTCACCCAGGCCCCCGAGACCACCACGAGCAGCACGAGCGCGAACACGCCCAGCCGCAACGGGCGCGGGATGCGGGAGAGGCGTCCGGCGGCCGTGGGACGTCGCAGCCGCCGGCTCCCGGAGCCGTCCGCGCGGGCCGACGGCGCTTGCCGCTCCTCGCCCTCACAGGCGTTGGAGGCATCGGGGGCATTCCGTCCGGGCGCCGCGTGATGATGCACACCGCGGCGCCGGGAGGAGGCGGTCTGCTCACCTCCCCGCTCGGGGCGGGGCGGCGCGGGCGTGACCGGCTCGCTCGGCACGGGGCGCGCGGAGCCGCCGGGCCGGGCGCGGTGGCGCGCAGGGCGGCGCGGATCGCCGGGCCGCGGGGAGCGGGGCGGGACGCGATCGTCCACGGGGGCACCTTTCGTCGCCGGTGCGGGCAGCCGCCCGCCGGGCTGCGGACAGAGTACCGGCCGTGCGGAGCGTCCCCGCGGGCAGGTCGCCACGTGCGCAGAACCTTCACGCCGCGCCGGACGTCGCAGGCCGCGCGCGGACCCCTTCCGTAGACTGCTCACGCGCAGGTCGCGCCGACGAAGGACCAGGAGGCCCCGTGAGCACCGAGCAGCCCGTCGAGACGTCCGCCCATCGGGGCGCGGAGACCTCGCGCGTGGTCGCCGTCGTGGTCACCTACAACCGTGAGCATCTGATCGGGCAGTGCCTCGACGCGCTCGCGGCGCAGACCCGGCCGCTCGACGCGATCGTGGTCGTCGACAACGCGTCCTCGGACGCCTCGGGGCGGATCGCCCGGGAACATGCCGTCGGCGCCGACGTGCTCGCCCTGCACCGCAACGTCGGCGGGGCGGGCGGCTTCGCGGCCGGGATCGCACGCGCCCTCGAGCATCACGATGCCGACTGGGTGTGGGTCATGGACGACGACACCATCCCCACGCCGGGGGCGGTGCATGCCCTCGTGGCCGCGCTCGCCGGCTCGCCCGTGCGCCTGTCCGTGCTCTCGTCCCGTGCCGAGTGGACCGACGGGCGCGAGCACCCCATGAACCGTCCCCGTACCCGGCTCGGCGCGACGCGCGCCGAACGGGCCGACGCGGCGATGGCGGCGCCCGGCGCCCGACCGATCCGCACCGCGAGCTACGTCTCGGCCCTCCTCAACGGCCAGGACGTGCGCCGCCTCGGCCTGCCCTGGGCCGACTACTTCATCTGGTCCGACGACTTCGAGCACACGGGGCGGATGCTGCGCCACGGGCGCGGCATCCACGTCCCCGGGAGCATCGTCGAGCACCGCACCGCGACCTTCGCCAACGCCCAGGCGTCCCCCGGCGGCCGCTTCTACTACGACGTGCGCAACCGGGTGTGGGCCCTCCTGCGCACGCGCTCCTTCACCGCGACCGAGCGTGTCGTCTACGGCGGCCGCACCGTGCTGGGCTGGTTCCTCATGGTCGTGCGCACGCGCGACACGGACCTGCTGGGGATCGGGGCGCGGGCGCTGCGCGACGCGCTCGCCCATGGGCCCCGCCGCAGCGACGCGGTGCTGGCCGCCGATCCCGCAGCCGCCGCCGACGTGCGCCGGATCGAGCGCGCGGCCGGACGATGAACGACCTGGCGCCCGCGCCGAGGGGCCCCGTGCCGTTCGCGGTCCTCATGCCGCTGTGGGCGCGGGACCGGGCCGACCGCTTCCGGTCGGCCGCCGCGTCCGCGACGCTCGAGCAGACCCTGCGGCCCGACCTGCTCGTGCTCACCGTCGACGGCCCGCTGGGCGACGACCTCGAGGACGAGGTCCGGCGCATCGAGGACGGTGCGCTGGGCCCCGCGCTCGTGCTGCGCCATGAGCGCCACCGCGGGCTCGCCGCCGTCCTGCAGGACGCGCTCGAGCAGACGCCGCAGCCCGTGGTCGCCCGGGCCGACGCCGATGACCTGTGCCGCCCCGAGCGCTTCGCCCGCCAGCTGCCCGCCCTCGTCGAGGGCGGGCTCGACCTGCTCGGCTCGGCCATGCAGGAGTTCTCCGACGAGGTGCCCGCGGGCACCGGCCCCACGCGTCGGCGCCCCTGCACCCACGAGGAGATCCTCGCCTATCTGCCGCGCCACTGTCCGTTGCACCACCCCACGGTCGTGATGCGGAAGGAGACCGCGCTCGCCGCAGGCGGCTACCGCGAGCTCCCGACGGAGGACTACTGGCTGTGGGAGCGCATGATCCTCGCCGGGGCCCGCTGCGCGAATCTCCCCGACGTGCTCGTGGACTACCGCGTCGACCCCCAGCTGTTCGCCCGCCGGGGCGGCTGGCGCATGCTCGCCGCCGATCTGCGCATGCAGCGCATCATGGTCGCGGATCACCTGGTGGGCCCCGTCGCGCTCGTCCGCAACCTGATCGAGCGCACCGCCTACCGCCTCATGCCCGGCCCTGTGCGTCGGATCGCCTACCGCCTGCTCGTCGAGCGGGGCTCGTGAGGCGCCCCGTTCTGTGACGATCGCGTGGAGACCGGGTGACGTCCGGGTGAGGCGCACGCGGCACCGAGGTGACCTCCGCCCCACCTCGCCGGAACCGCCCGCAGATGTCGGCGACGGGGCCGGATCGCTGGGCTAGTGTGGTCGCGATCTGTGGACTCCATCGAAAGGCGAGAAGCCGTGGCGAATCCTGACCTCCTGATCGTGGGCTCCGGCCTGTTCGGCCTCACGATCGCCGAGCGCGCGGCCGTCGAGCACGACGCGACGGTGATCATCATCGACCGGCGCGACCACCTCGGGGGCAACGCCTACTCCGAGCGCGACCCGGAGACCGGGATCGAGATCCACAAGTACGGGGCCCATCTCTTCCACACCTCCAACGAGCGCGTGTGGGAGTACGTCAACCGCTTCACGTCGTTCACCTCGTACGTGCACACGGTGTACACGAACCACGAGGGCGTCGTGTACCCGATGCCCATCAACCTCGGCACGATCAACCAGTTCTTCTCGGCCGCGTACACGCCCGACGAGGCGCGCGCGCTCGTGGCCGAGCAGGCGGGGGAGCTCGCCGGCTCCGACCCCGAGAACCTCAACGACAAGGGGATCTCGCTCATCGGGCGGCCCCTGTACGAGGCCTTCATCAAGAACTACACCGGCAAGCAGTGGCAGACCGATCCCAAGGACCTGCCCGCCTCGATCATCTCCCGCCTGCCCGTGCGCTACACGTACGACAACCGGTACTTCAACGACACCTTCGAGGGACTCCCGACCGACGGCTACACGGCGTGGCTCGAGCGCATGGCCGACCACCCGAACATCGAGGTGCGGCTGTCGACCGACTACTTCGACACCCACCAGGGTCTCAACAAGGACGCCGTGCGCGGACGGATCCCCGTGGTCTACACCGGGCCCATCGACCGCTACTTCGACTACGCGCACGGCGACCTCAAGTGGCGCACGATCGACCTGGAGACCGAGCACCTGACGACGGGCGACTTCCAGGGCACCTCGGTCATGAACTACGCCGACGCCCAGGTGCCGTTCACGCGCATCATCGAGCCGCGCCACTTCCACCCCGAGCGCGACTACCCGAGCGACCGCACCGTGATCCAGCGCGAGTTCTCGCGCTTCGCCGAGCGCGGGGACGAGCCCTACTACCCGGTCAACGGCACCGACGACCGAGCGACCCTGAAGGCCTACCGCGAGCTGGCCGCCGCCGAGCCCCGCACCCTCTTCGGCGGACGCCTGGGCACCTACCAGTACCTCGACATGCACATGGCCATCGGCTCGGCCCTGTCCGCGGCCGACAACAAGCTTCCCGACCTGCTGCGAGCCTGAGGAGCACCACGATGACGATCTCCCCCGCCACCGCCGCCGACGTGGCCCCCGTTGACACCGAGCCCGAGCAGCGCCTCCTGCAGCGCCTGATCCTCCCGCTCGAGGCCACTCCCGACATCATCCCGCTGTACATCGAGCAGCAGACCGCTCGCTCGGGCGCCGTGACCTCGAGCTTCGGTCTCGGCGGCAGCGACGCCGACACCTCCCGGACGTCCGAGAGGGCGACGGGGGGCGCGTCCTCGAGCGGGACCCAGGTCGACGTCTCGGAGATGTCCCACCGGCACAGCGTCACCGTCCCCGCGCACCAGATGCGCTCGCTGGGCACCTACTTCAACGCGTTCCCGGCCGGCTACTGGCGGCGCTGGACGCCCGTGCGCAGCGTGCGCCTGAGCATCCGCACCTCCGGACGCGGCCAGATCGTCGTCTACCGCTCCAACGCCCGCGGCTCGATCCAGCGCCAGGACTTCGCGATGGTCAGCGGCGACACCCAGAGCGTGTTCGACCTCCCGCTCACGGCCTTCGGCGACGGCGGCTGGTACTGGTTCGACGTGTACGCGGGCGCCGAGACGTTCACGGTCACGGGGGCGGAGTGGACGGCCGACGCCGCGCTCGCCCGTACCCGCGGCACCTTCTCCATCTCGATGACCACCATGAACAAGGTCGAGTACTGCCTCGAGAACATCCGCACCCTCGAGTCCAACCCCGACCTGCGCTCCGTGCTCGACGTCATGTACGTCGTGGACCAGGGCTCGGACCGCCTGCGCGACCACCCCGAGGAGCTCGGCGAGCTCCAGGACTCCCTCGGCGAGCAGCTCCGGATCA
>DAMDHZ010000024.1:0-20443 GCA_032101665.1 Brachybacterium sp.
CTCTCGCAGTAGTCGCCTACTGCATCGTCTTCCTCGCGCTCGTCGCGGTCCTGGTAGTACTGGCAAAGTTCGTCGCAACCCGCCCATCGATCGCGGAAGTGCTTGAACGCTGGGAGCACATCCTCTTCCCCATCGTTCTCATCGGCCTCGGCGTCGTGATCCTCGTCGGTGGCGGTGCCTTCGGACTCTGACGTTGCGGCAGCGAGCCAAACGGCCCCGACCGGGCACACCCGGCTCAGTACAGATCGCGAAACTTACACGTAGCCAGGCCTGCGTGATCGCGGCGACAAGGCCGCCACGGAGCGCCGAAAAAAACCCGCCACCAAGCGAACGAAGCCACAGGTATACCCCAACGAAGCAACTGCCATGAGCCGAGTCCTGGCATGCGGTCGACCCTCGACGCACTCGCCCTTACCCGCCGCGGCCGCCGGAGCATGACCTGAAACACCGCCGTGGCGCTCGCGATCTTCATCGCGCTGCTTCCTCGCGCGCTCTTCGATGTCTGGACCTAGTTGTAGTCGGCCTGGTCCCCGCCGCCGAAGTCGTCGAGGGCAGCGCATCGCTCCCTACAGGGGTGAGGGCCAGCACGAGACGCCCGTGCCGGTGATCTCCGCAGCCCGCCAGGAGGAAAGCTACGCCTCGGCGCGCTGACGTCGGGATCGCCGACCCGTGAGGCGTCGTGCTCCACTTAAGCCACAGTCTGCCCAACGAAGGTAAAGGCGAGCCCTACCCCCCGGGGGTATGCACGGCTGTGGAGTCAAGGATCGGCTAAATCCTTCGGCGGACCCTCCCATCGTTGTTCTGTGGGGCTGATCAGGGCCGTACGTTGATGTCGCCGCCCACGACATGAGCCGTCGCCTCGCTGCTCGCTCCGCTGTCGCTGTGGCACTGACGAAGTCATCGACTCCCTCCCGTCTCGAGGAGGGGAACTTACGGAGTAGAACCATGTCCCAGAACAACACCCATCGGGCCGTCGGCCGAGCAGTCACGCCCGTGGGGATCGCTGGTCGGGCTCTGCGGGGCACGGGCGGTGCCGCTGTGCTCGGCACGGTCGTCCTCGGATCCGCGCTACTCGCAGGCCCCGCACAGGCCGCCCCTGCCGCGTTGCCCGCTGCACCTACCGTTACTGCACAGGCTGCCGCGCCGGCGACGCCGGCTCCTGCACATGCGACGTCTGCGTTGGGGGCCGAGAAGCTGCGGTGGGGTTCCCAGGGCTCTTCGGTGGAGCAGCTCCAGACGGCGCTGAACGAGCACGGTGCCTCACTGTCCGTGGACGGCAAGTTCGGTCGGCTCACCCATGGGGCCGTGAAGGACTTCCAGCGCTCGCACGACCTGAAGATCGACGGGGTCGTGGGCCCGCAGACCCGCGGTGCACTGAACGGCGGGGGCGCTTCGATCTCTACCGGCGGAACGTCTGCTCCGGCTCCGGCGCACTCTGCGACGAACTCTCAGCAGGCGATCGTCGACGCCGCGCGCAGCCAGGTCGGGGTCTCGTACTCGTGGGGGACCTCCAAGCCGGGTGTCAGCTTCGACTGCTCGGGGCTGAGCTCGTACGCGTACGCGCAGGCCGGCATCGCCCTGCCTCGCACCTCGTCGCAGCAGGAGGCGGCCGGCACCACGATCTCGAAGTCCGAGGCTAAGCCGGGTGACCTCGTGGTGTGGCCGGGCCACCTGGGAATCTACGCGGGCGGCAACACGGTGATCGACGCCGGCAACAGCAAGGGCTCCGTCAGCGAGCGCACCATCTGGGGTTCGCCGACCTTCGTCACCTTCCGCTGACAGCACGCCACGACGCCAGCGTAGAGGGAGCCTCGACCACCGGTCGGGGCTCCCTCTACGTGCAGAGGCAGCGGTGTCAGCCGATCGAGGCGAGCAGCTCGGCGCAGGCCTTCTCGCAGCGTCGGCAGGCCTCGGCACAGACCTTGCAGTGCTCGTGCATGCCGGCGTGCTTCTCGCACTCCTCGGCGCAGGAACGGCACGCTGCCTGACACGCCTCGAGCAGAGCACGGTTCAGGGCAACGTTGGTGCCCGTCTGCCGGGACAGGACCCGACCGGTCGTCTCGCAGACGTCGGCGCAGTCCTGGTTCAGGCGGATGCACTGGGTCAGCTCCGCCACCATGTCCTCGGCCAAGCAGGCGTCCGCGCAGGCGGTGGGATCAAACTGGGTCACCCCAGAGGGACACGATGCCAACCTGCTGGACGGTCATCCGGTCGAGGGCCAGCGCGGAGGTCAATCGGTGGGGCATTTCCGGTCTGCGGATGCATCGAAACTCGGAACAGGGCGGGCGCTAGCCTCCTCGGCCGTGGTCGCCGGGCCGTTCTCCCGGACGTCCTCGATCAGCCAGTTCATCTCGTCGATCTCGCGCCGCTGCGCCTCGCTGATCTCTACGGCGAGTTCACAAACCCGTACATCCTCGAGACCGGAGCGTTCGGATCGGGTGATGGCCAGGGAATGGTGCGGGATCATCGCGTTCATGTAGGCGGTGTCATCCACGGTCGCCTGAGAGCGGTCCAGGACAATTCCGCCACCTAGGAGCAGGACGCCAACGACCACGATGGCGATGTTCGCCATCGTGCTCTTGTACATGTTCAGCATCCACGCCAGCATCACCAGGACCATCGCCCCGCCCATGGTCAGGGTCATGAAGAACCGTGATTCGCTCCACCGGACATGGCCCCACTCCCAGGACCCGGCGAACATGGCGAAGTACATGAGCACCATGCCGGTCAGGATCATCGCTCCGAAGCGAAGGTACATGCCGCGCTGGTGGGAACCGCCCTTGCCTTGGTGCCGTTCGTCCTCGCGGTGCCGGGTCTTCCCGTCGTGCCGCGTGTTGGCGCGGCGCGCACTCGTGTCGTCACTCATTGCTGGTTCCCTTCATCTCATGGTCGCTGATGTTCCATCGTGATCTGGCCGCACTACCAACGGCCGACACCTTCGTCGGCGAGCTCGCCGAGGACTCGCTCGCGGTCTCAGCACGGGCACGGTCCCTGGCTGCAGGTGGTGGCTTGCACCACAGTCGCGAAGTCCGAGGCCCAGCCTGGTGACCTCGTGGTGTGGCCCGGCCACCTCGGGATCTACGCCGGCGGTGACACGGTCATCGATGCGGGGAGCTACGCCGGTGCTGTCCGTGCGCGGAGCATGTGGGGTTCGCCGACCTTCATCATCTTCCGGTGCTGGAACACCACGACTCCAGCGCTGGGTGTCAGCTGATCGAGGCGAGCAGCTCGGCGCAGGCCTTCTCGCAGCGTCGGCAGGCCTCGGCACAGACCTTGCAGTGCTCGTGCATGCCGGCGTGCTTCTCGCACTCCTCGGCGCAGGAACGGCACGCTGCCTGACACGCCTCGAGCAGAGCACGGTTCAGGGCAACGTTGGTGCCCGTCTGCCGGGACAGGACCCGACCGGTCGTCTCGCAGACGTCGGCGCAGTCCTGGTTCAGGCGGATGCACTGGGTCAGCTCCGCCACCATGTCCTCGGCCAAGCAGGCGTCCGCGCAGGCGGTGCAGGTCTGGGCACACTCGAAGCAAGCCTCGATGCACTCAGCGAGCTTCTGCTGGTCGATGCTGCCGAGGTCCTTCGGGTAGGTCTGAAGCATGGATGCGACGTGATGGGTCATGGTTCTGCTCCTTCTCGCTCCGAACGGACCGGCGGATAGCGGCCCGCCCTGACGACGATAGTCAGGCCATCACGAGAGACGGAAGCGAGTGGACCGTGCGTTCGGAGGCAGGACGAAGAGACTGGTCAGCGCTGTGCTCAAGACATCGAGACGTGATCTTGAGGAGACCTTGATCTGGGGGTCCTAGGCTCGCGCAAAATGTCCTCTGACTAGGAGAAATCATGCGTTCTCGTCGCTCTTTCGGTCGTCTCGCGGCCGCCGCCTTCGCTGGTGCGATTGTGCTTGCCGGATGCACTGACAGCGGGACTGACGAAGGCCAGACCTCGGACGGGCCGGCGGCGGCCGAGACGTCCGAAGCGTCCGATGGTGGCGGCCACGGGGGCATGGAGCATCCGATGGATGGTGGTCCGGCACCGGAGGGGATGGCACCGGCGGAGGATCCCGAGTTCCCGGTCGGCACGGAGGTGACGCTCACGGCGGACCACATGGAGGGCATGGAGGGCGCGACGGCGACGATCTCCGGTGCCTTCGACACCACCACGTACGCGGTCAGCTTCACCCCGACCGATGGTGGCGATCCGGTCACCGACCACAAGTGGGTCGTTCACGAGGAGCTCGAGGACCCGGGCGAGGCACCGCTGGCGGAGGGCACCGAGGTGGTCATCACCGCCGATCACATGGCGGGTATGGAGGGTGCTGAGGCCACCATCGACAGTGCCACCGAGGAGACCGTGTACATGGTCGATTACGAAGCCGACGGGATGATGATGACGAACCACAAGTGGGTCGTCGAGAGCGAGATCGAGCCCCTCCAGTGAACTCTCCGGCAAGACCGCGTAGCGCGTTGGGTCGCTCCGGCGGTGGATCCCGCCGCGGGACCGGCCAGCTGCCCCGACGATCACTCTTGATCGGTGTCGGACTGCTCCCGCTCGTGGTCGCTGGCTGTGGGACCCGCGGAGCTGAGGACGCTCCCGTCACGGGAGATGAGGACCTGCTCCAGGAACATGGGTTCGCTGACGCCGACGCACAGGAGATCATCGACCAGCTTGAAGCGCTCCCGGTGGCTGAGCGACCGCAGAACCTGATCGCCAGCGTCACCGCGACATCCCTTCAGCTCAGTGACGATGCAGGGCGCGAGGCCGAGTTGCCCCTTCCGCCGGATCAGTTCTACCTGTCGGTGGCCCCATTCGTGGAGGCCACCCACGAGTGCGCCTTCCACAGCCTGACGACGTGCCGCGGGGAGCTGCGCAGCCGCGAGATCTCCGTGAGCGTGGTCGACAGCAGCTCGGGCGAGATCCTCGAGGACGGCACTCACACCACGCACGACAACGGGTTCGTCGGTTTCTGGCTGCCGCGCGGGATCACCGCCGAGCTCACGTGCGCCCTCGAGGACGTCACAGGGACCGCGTCCATCTCGACCCAGGCGGAGGATGATCTGACCTGTCTGACCAGTCTCCAGCTGACGTGAGCCGACGCAGGCTCCCCACTGCACTTCGACATCCCGTCATCAGCCCTGACGTGCGAAGCGGGGCTCGGCCCGGCCCGAGTCGGCGGACCACACTCCGATTGGGCGGCGGTCTGCTCGCCCTTGCTCCCCTCCTTGCGGCGTGCAGCGGTTCCTCGGACGCGGCGAGCCAGGCGAACGCCGGGTACGTCTCCGGTGATGGTGTCGTCGTGGAGATTCCTCCCGAGGGCCGCGCCGCTCCTCTGGACGTCCGGGGAACGACATACAGCGGAGACGACTTCGACTCCGCGGCGCTGCGCGGTGCACCTTTGGTGATCAACGTCTGGTACGCCTCGTGTCCGCCATGCCGGGTTGAAGCGCCGGCACTGAAAGCGGTGCACGCGGAATATGGGCCACAGGGAGTGGAATTTATGGGCGTGAACACCCGAGATAAGGCCGGGCCGGCCGCCGCGTTCGAGGAGACCTTCGGGATCACCTATCCCTCGATCCCAGACCCCGACGGGGCCGTGATCTCCTCCATGGACGGCAGCGTCTCGCCCAACGCCGTCCCCACCACATTGATCCTCGATGCTGAAGGGCGAGTAGCTGCCCGGATCACGGGCGCGGCCGACCAGAGCACCCTGGAGAGCCTCCTGGACGCCGTGCTGGAGGAGGGTGCCTGATGGGTGAACTGTTCGCCACCACCGTGCTGAGTGGGCCCCTGGCGGTTGCTCTGCTCCTGTCGATGGTGGCCGGTCTGGTCGCGTTCCTCTCCCCGTGCGTGCTGCCGGTGGTTCCTGGCTACCTCGGATACATCACCGGCCTCACCGGACAGAACACCAGCCCGCGCAGTCCCAGCGATCCGGGTGAGCGTCCAGGGCGTTTGGTCGCCGGCGCGGTGCTGTTTGTCGCCGGGTTCACCGCGGTATTCCTGGTCATCGGCGGATTCGTCGGCGCGATCGGGGCGCTGATGGTCCAGTACACCAGCGCGATCAATCGGATCTCCGGGGTGCTGGTCATCCTCATGGGCCTGGTGTTCGTGGGGATCTTCCCCCGGCTCTCGGGTGAGAAACGGATCCGGAAGCGCCCCGATGCCGGACTCGCCGGCGCACCTTTGCTTGGGATCACGTTCGGCTTCTCCTGGACCCCGTGCATCGGCCCGACGTTCGCCGCGGTCGCGGCGCTCAGCCTCGGGGAGGCTTCTGCCAGCCGCGGCGCCCTCCTCGCCTTCGGTTACGCGATCGGGCTCGGGATCCCGTTCATCCTCTTCGCCCTCGTGTTCCGGCGAGCCCTGGGCATCTCCAAAGTGCTGTCCCGGCATCGCCGCACGCTGCAGATCGTCGGCGGGTCCGTCCTGATCACCATCGGGCTGCTGCTGGTCACCGGCGTGTGGGAGCAGTGGATGGCATTGCTGCAGGTCCAGATCGGCACCTTCACCACGATCGTCTAAGGGTGCTGCTCTCGAGGATCAGTGTTCATCGGTCGCTCGAGGAATCCGGATGGTGAAGACGGCTCCCCGTCCGGGCCCCTCACTGGCTGCGGACATGGTTCCACCGTGCGCATCGACCAGGGCGCGGCTGATCGTCAGACCGATACCTGACCCGGAGTCCTCACGGGTGCGAGCGCTGTCGGCGCGGAAGAAACGTTCGAACAGCCGCGCCTGGTCACGCGCGGTGAAACCCTCACCGTTGTCCGCCACAGAGATCACCACGGTGCCGCCCTCCATCGTGGCCGAAAGCGTGACGGTGCCTCCGGGCGAGGTGTGCCGCAGGGCATTGCTCAGGAGGTTTCCGAGTACCTGGGCGAGGCGGTCCGGGTCGGCGTGAATGATCGGTGATCGGCGCATAACGAAACCTCGTCGCAATGCCACACCCGCTGCCTCGAACCTCTCCTCCCATTCCTGGAGTGTTGAGTCCAGCAGGTCGCGGACCGACGTCGGCCGCAGCTCCACCGGGAGCTGTCCCTCTTCGGCACGGGACACCTCGCTGATGTCGTCGGCCAGCCGGGACAGGCGTACGGTCTGACCGGCAAGGATGGGCATGGCCGCCTCCGGCTCGATGACACCATCAGCCATCGCCTCGTGATGTGCCGAGAGAGTAGCAATGGGAGTACGTAGCTCGTGGGCGAGGTCAGAGAGCAGCCGGCGGCGATTCTCTTCGACGGCATCTAGGCGTGCAGCCATGTCGTTGAGCGTGGCGGCCAGAGAGTCCAGCTCGGTTCCCGCGCCGAGGGCGGGCACCCGAGTGGAGTAGTGGCCTCGGGAGAGTTCGTCCACGGCCAGGGTGAGGCGGTGGAGCGTCTGCCGGAGTCGTCGCGCCAGTCTCCAGGTGACCAGGCCTGCCGCTAGGAGGGAGACCACCAGTCCGACCCCCAGGGCGAGGGCGAGAGCGTCACGGTAGGCACGCTCGATATGCAGAATCTCAGCGCTGCCCACCGGAAGAGCAGTCTGGAGCAGGTGATAGTGGAAGACGGCGGGTCCGATCATCACCGTCAGAGCGGTGATGCTGACGGCGCCGGCACACAGCACGATGAGCTGGCCGATCATCAAACGTGAGGCGAGGCTCGTGCCGGGGCGGATCGTTCTGGCCGATGAGCGGGGATCAGTCACGCCCTCACCCCTTCCCCATCCGGTACCCGATACCGCGGACCGTGGTGACATACCGTGCCGAACCCGCTGTCTCGTCCAGTTTTCGTCGCAGGTTGGCAATATGCACATCGACAAGATGGTCATCTCCGATCCAGGAACCACCCCAGACGGCTTCCATCAGCTGGTGGCGGCTGAAGACCTGGCCCGGCCGACGGGCCAGGGTCATAAGCAGTCCCCTCTCGGTGGGGGTCAGCGGGACTGGTTGGCCAGCGAGCCGCACCTCCTGGGCGGCCGTATCGATCTCAAGCTCTCCGAACGCGCGCACCGTGCCCGAAGGAGCGGTCCCGGGCTCGCCGCGGGGCCGCCGCAGCACGGCCTGGACCCGGGCGACAAGTTCACGCACGCTGAACGGTTTAGTGAGGTAGTCATCCGCACCCACCGACAGCCCCACCAGGCGATCAACCTCCTCTGAGCGCGCCGTCGTGATCAGCACGTAGCAGTCGGAGAAGGCCCGGATCCTCCTCATCACCTCCAAGCCATCAAGGCCAGGCAGGCCGAGATCGAGGATGATCACGTCCGGTGACAAGGCGCGGGCTACCTCCACCGCCTCCGGACCGCTTCGCGCGCTCCCCGTGGCGTAGCCGGCCTTCACGAGATATGCCTGCACGACGTCCGAGAGCGCAACCTCGTCTTCGACAACGAGAACCGTCGCTGCAGCTCGAGCCGATTCACTCCTCATGGGCTCCAGTCTGATCTCCGTTCCTGGGCGCCGTGGAGGTCCTGCTCGAGTCCGACCGGGAGCTGGCCGAGCCCGCGCGGCTCGAAGACTGGGTCGTCGACACCGAGGTCGAGCTCTCGCGGCCGGCCAGGCGCGCCGCGCTCTTGGCAGGGGTCAGATCCAGTCGGCGCAGCATCTGCGCATTCAAGGCCACAACGACAGTGGACAACGACATCAGGATCGCGCCGACCGACATGGGCAGCACGAACCCGATCGGCGCCAGGACACCGGCGGCCAGCGGAACGGCGGCGATGTTGTACCCGGCAGCCCACCACAGGTTCTGCTTCATCTTGCGGTAACTGGCACGGGAGAGCTGGATCACCGAGAGCACCGAGCGGGGATCGTCGGAGGCCAGGATCACGCCGGCGGAGGCGATCGCGACGTCGGTGCCGGCACCGATCGCGATGCCGACGTCGGCCTGCGCGAGGGCGGGGGCATCGTTGACGCCGTCGCCGACCATCGCCACGGCTCGTCCGTCGCGCTGGAGCTCGAGGACCTTCTCGCTCTTGTGCTCCGGGCGCACCTGGGCGAAGACCTGGTCAATCCCCAGCTCGCCGGCCACGGCGCGGGCAACGGGCTGGGCATCGCCCGTGATCATGACGACGCGGATTCCCAGCTCATGCAGGGCGTCGACGGCCTCGCGAGATTCCTGACGGACCTCATCGGCCAAGCCGATCCCACCTGCGATCTGCCCATCGACCAAGACGTGGAGGACGATCGCTCCGTCGGCCGACCACGACCCGGTCGCCGGCAGCGGCTGGTGACCGTGCTCGGCCAGCAGGTGGGGTCCGCCGACCTGGACGGTGCGCCCGTCCACGGTCGCGCTGACGCCGACCGCGGTGGTGGACTGGAACGCGGTGGCGCGCGGCACGTCGAGCCTGCGGTCGTCGGCGGCGGCGGTAATCGCCCGGGCGAGGGGGTGCTCGCTGTCGGCTTCGGCCGCGGCGGCCAGCGCGAGCAGCTCGTCCTCGCCCAGGGTGCCGACGGTGGTGACGTGGTTCAGGGCGGGCTCGCCCTTGGTCAGCGTGCCGGTCTTGTCGAACAGGACGGTGTCGATGGTGCGCATCCGCTCCAGGGCGGCACGCTCCTTGACCAGGACGCCGCCCTTCGCGGCCCGCTCGGTCGAGATGGACACCACCAGCGGGATCGCCAGACCCAGCGCATGAGGGCAGGCGATGACCAGAACGGTGATCGCGCGGACCAGCGCACTCTCGGGCACCCCGACAACCGTCCACACGATCGCGGTGACGATCGCCGCGATCAGCGCGTACCAGAACAGCCAGCCGGCGGCTCTGTCCGCGAGCAGCTGGGCCCGGGTCGTGGAGGATTGGGCATGGGCGACCAGGCGCTGGATGCCCGACAGGGCGGTGTCCTCACCGATCGCGGTGACGCGCACGCGCAGCGCGTTGTCCGTGGCCACCGTGCCGGCGACGACCTGATCACCGATCTCGCGACGCACGGGGCTGGACTCGCCGGTGATCATCGACTCGTCGACGTCCGCGCCACCATCGACGACTTCCCCGTCGGCCGGGACCCGGCCACCGGGTCGCACGATCACGACGTCTCCGAGCTGCAGCTCGGCCGGGGAGACGGCGACGATGTCCTCGCCCTCGATCTTCTCGGCCTGGTCGGGCAGGAGCGCGGCCAGGGAGTCCAGCGCGGAGGAGGTCTGCGCGAGGGACCGCATCTCGAGCCAGTGGCCCAGCAGCATGATCACGATCAGGAGGGCGAGCTCCCACCAGAAATCGAGCTCGTGGGACAGCAGTCCGAGGCTGGCGCCGAGCGAGGAAACGAAGGCGACCGTGATCGCCATCCCGATCAGGAGCATCATGCCGGGCCTGCGATCCCGGATCTCCTCGACCGCGCCCGCCAGGAACGGTTTCCCGCCCCACAGGTACATGACCGTGCCCAGGACCGGCGAGACCCACCGCACCCAGGCCGCGTCCGGCAGCGTGTAGCCGAGCAGATCGGCGAACATCCCGTTCAGCAGGACCGTCGGGACAGCCAGGACGAGCATGATCCCGAACAGCCGACGGAACATCCCCACATGATCACCATGACCTGCATGGCCCCCGTGACCCGACATGTCGTGCCCCGCGTGCGGACCGTGGCCCGCCATGTCGTGATTACCGTGCCCGGTGACGTCGTGGTCGGTATGCGCGGCAGCCGGCGAGGCATGTCCCTCGTGTGCCATCTGCTCAGCGTCGTAACCGCCATGACGGTCCCCGCCTGGCGGAGCGCCCGCGGCGCCGCGTGAGTCTGTGCCGTAGTGGGCCATGTTGTGCCCAACGTGGTCGGGCGCGGGGGGAACCCGGTGGTCGTGGTGTGGAGTGGTCATGGTGTCCCTTCCTCAAGGCCCCGGACGGGGGCTGTGGCTAGCGGGGTGCTCAGGTGTCGTCGACGGCGTAGCCGGCCTCAGTGATGGCGACACGGACAGCGGCCGGTGCGGCAGCTCCGGCCACCGCCACGGTGGAGACCCCACCGGCCACCAGGTCGACCCGCACGTCCTCCACCCCCTCGACAGCGCTGATTGCCGTGGCCACGCTGCCGGCACAGTGACCACAGGTCATGCCCCGCACCGAGTAGCTCGTGGCCTCGACCATGGACACCGGGCCCGCCTCAGCAGCGGCGCGGTCCTCGGTCGCAGTGGAAGCGCAACAGGAACAGCCGGTCGAAGCCATCTGCAGGGGTCGGTGAGCCTTGGGGATCATGCGGTACTCCTCGCATCAGAACAGCAACGGACAACTTCCATCACCCCTAGGATGATACCCCCGGGGGGTATAGCGCAAGAGATCTACACAAGACCTTCGCTGCTGGCGAAACGATGAGGTGTGGGCGCCGACGCAGAGAGCGTTCGCGCCCGCGACGCCAGGACGATCGCCGCCGCCAGACAGGTCAGACCCTTATACCTGGGACTCGCGCTTCCGGCCTCGCATTCATCAGAGAGGAGCGCCCTTCGGGACGCCCGCCACGCCTTGAGTCCACTTCGAGCGCTTGGTACATCATCACGTGTACTGTCGGTACATGCCCTCGGTGACTGCCACTCATGCCTCCGCTCTGGCTCAGTTGGGCCAGGCCCTCTCCGACGGGACCCGCACCCGGATCCTGCTGGCCCTGCGCAACGGCCCGGCCCGCCCCTCGGAGCTGGCCGAGGCCCTGGGCGTGTCGAAGCAGGTGATGTCGAACCAGCTGGCCTGCCTGCGCGGCTGCGGGCTGGTGGCCGGCGACCCGCAGGGGCGCAGCACCTGGTACCGGCTCACGGACCCGCGGATCGGATCGGCCCTGGGTGACCTCCTGGAGCTGGTGGTCACCGTGGATCCCGACTGCTGCACCGCGGAAGGATGCACCTGCCGATGACCACCCTCACCCTGAGCCCCCGCCCGCCCAGCCGACAGCGCCGCGCGGTGCTGCAGCGCCGCATCCGCTGGGTGGTGGCCGCGACGATCACCTACAACGTGATCGAGGCACTGATCGCACTCTGGGCAGGCACCGTCGCCTCGTCCTCGGCGCTGATCGGGTTCGGCCTGGACTCCATCGTCGAGGTGCTCTCTGCCGCCGCAGTGGCCTGGCAGTTCGCCGCCCCCGATCCGCACCGCCGGGAACGGGTCGCGCTGCGACTGATCGCGATCTCCTTCTTCGGACTGGCCGCCTTCGTGAGCATCGACGCCGCGCGCTCCCTGCTCGGCGCCGCCGAACCGGACCACTCATCGGTGGGGATCGGCCTGGCCGCGGTGAGCCTGGCGATCATGCCGGCCCTGTCCTGGTTCGAGCGCCGCACCGGGCGCGAGCTCGGCTCGGCCTCAGCGGTCGCAGACTCCAAGCAGACCTTGATCTGCTCCTACCTCTCCGCGGTGCTGCTGGCCGGACTGCTGCTCAACAGCCTGCTCGGATGGTCCTGGGCGGACCCGGTGGCCGCACTGGTCATCGCCGGCTTCGCGGCCAAGGAAGGGGCGGAGGCCTGGCGCGGGGATGCCTGCTGCACTCCCGCCGCCGTCCTGACCGGTGAGACCGAGGACGGGTGCGACGGCACCTGCACCTGCTGCACCCATTGACCTCCAGGCCGGTGTCCTGTCGGCTGAGACCGGTGCGGGCACGCCACCACCCCGTTTACGGCACAGCCGTCGTGCTCGGAACGATGGCGGGCACCAGACGGACCAGGGCCACCATGGCGATGAGTTCGACCAGGGTCTGAGTGACCACGGCGAGTGGGGCGATCGCCAGTGCATCGGGAAGCGCCAATGCGAGCGGGAGGACCACCAAAGAGTTGCGGGTCGCGACCGAGAACATCACCGCCCGCGTCGAGACGGTATCCAGCCCGGCAACCCTCGAGGCCGCGACACCGATGACGACGGCCGCGACCACGAACCCTGCATACAGAGGCAGGAGCTGCGCGAGGGCCCCGATCTGTGAGCCGACCGCCGCGATCTGGGAACCGATCACGGTCGCCAGGGTGAGCATCATCAGCGGCACCATGGCCCCCGCCATGACCCCCTCGATGGCTCGACCCGACCGATGGCGGCGCGCCAGCGCCTGCACGGCCGCCGCCGCGCCCAGCGGCACCACGATCAGCACGAAGAACGCCTCCGCGAACGGGGCCACGTCGATCACGCCGACCACGTCGCGGCCCGCGAAGACGAACAGGTACAGCGGCAGCAACGCCAGTTGGAGGAGCATCAGCAAGGGCGCAGCGGCCAGCAGTTTCGCGCGCGCTCCCCCAGCCAGACCCGTGAAGACGATGACATAGTCGATGCACGGGGTCAGCAGCACCAGCAGCACCCCGAGCAGAAGCCCCTGGTCATCAGCGACGAACCGCGACAGCCCCCAGGCGACCAGGGGCGCGATCGCGAAGTTCGCCACCAGCACGGTCCCCAGGAACCGCCGGTCACGAAAGGCCTGCCCAACCTCGATCAGGGGCACAGCCAGGAACGTGGCGAACAGCAACAGCATCAACACCGGTTCGATGGAGTGCTCCAACGTCGGCGCGAGCCCGGGAGCTGCCAACCCGATAGCGGCGCCGGCCGCGATCGCGGCCAGGTACAAGGCAATCTGGTGGGCGTCCCACCACGAGACCAGACCATTCACAGTAGCGGGGCTCCTTCACGAGCGTCACGAGAGGTGCAGCGCTGGTCGCGATCACCCAGGAGCGCGCACTCACTGCGGCACGAGGCGCCGCTGTCCGGGCACGCTGTGACGCGCTGGGTCGCCTCTGCGAGCTGGTCCCGCAGCCGCCGGAGTGCCGTCAGGTGCTCATCGACCTCCCGGAGGCGGTCGGCCAGCCGGGGAGCTAGCGCCTCACGGACCTGCGTGCAGGTCTCCCCCTCCACCACGACCAGCAGGCCCGCGATCTCGGACAGCGGCAGTGACAGAGCCTTGGCTGCCTCGATGAAGGTCAGGCGCTCCAGCACAGTGTCGTCATAGGACCGGTAGCCATTGGCTTCCCGGCGGGCCTCGATCAGGCCGATGGTCTCGTAGTAGCGCAGCGTGGTCGCGGGGACACCCGACCGGGCTACGACCTCGGAAATACGCACCACCGCAGGCTAGACCTTCCAGTGGACTCGAAGGTCTAGCGTTGTGGATGTGACCTACGTGATCGCCCTGCCCTGCGTCGACGTGAAGGACCGCGCCTGCGTGGATGAGTGCCCGGTGGACTGCATCTACGAGGGCGAGCGGATGCTGTACATCCAGCCCGACGAGTGCGTGGACTGCGGCGCCTGCGAGCCCGTCTGCCCCGTCGAAGCGATCTTCTACGAGGACGACGTGCCCGACCAATGGGCCGGCTACTACGACATCAACGTGGAGTTCTTCAACGAGCTCGGTGCACCCGGCGGCGCAACGAAGATCGGGCCCCTGCCGTACGACCACCCCACCGTGGCCGCGCTGCCACCCCAAGGGAATCCCTGACCGGCTTCTCTCGCTCAGAGGGCGGACGTACCGAAAGGCGCCGCGCGCCCCCGCGTGAGCTGCGTACCGAACTGGGGCACCCCAGCAGGCCAGTTACTCGCGGGACTTTTACGGTTCCCAATAGGGCTCGAGTGCGCACTTTTGCGACACATCTGTCGCACTGGGTATACCCCAGCGGGACGAGCGAAGTTCCTGGAAATCCCGTTGCTGCCCGGGTCTACGGTTGGACCCATGTACTCCATTGGCTGTACACCGCACCTGGCGCCGTGGAACGGGACGATGGACGCCGATGGGTTGAGAGTCCAGCGGGCACTGTCTGACATGTTCCCTGCCTGCACACACCCTGGAGGGCTCGCGTGGGAAATCAGCACGGGCCAGCTTCCCGACCACACAGTCATCGCTCACTCACCAACGGGAGTCACGGGGTGGGCCGCGTTCTCTGCCGATGACACACGGCTTGAGTGCGCCCTCGAGGACGACGCCACCACAGCAGCCCTCACGTCGTGGCTGTTCGAAGTCGCCGCCGGCTCGCGGTTCAGCATCGCCGTTCATCACAAGCAGCATGCCCTTCGACAGAATCTGATCAGCCGTGGCTTTGTCGCGGAAGAACTTCCTCTTGCCGGTCTGAGCCATCCAGCCGAGAGCGTCGGAGCGCACGCGCCCTCCGGCTATCGTGTACGCCCCATGGAGGACGGTGAACAGGAGCGGCGCATCGAGACCCACAGGCGAGCATGGAAGCCCGCGGAGCTCCCCTTCACAGATGGCTCCAGTGAGGACATCGATCCGAATGCAGAGAGCAGGTTCAGTTCTTCGGCCCTCGAGAGAATGCAGGCCGCTCCGCTCTACAGGCGGGACCTGGATCTGGTGATCGAAGCGCCGGACAGGTCACTGGCCGGCTGCTGCACCGTCTGGCTGGACCCCGTGAGTGGCTGGGCAGAGCTGGAGCCACTGGGCATTGTCCCCTCGCAACGAGGACTCGGCCTGGCGCAGGCACTCGCACTGGAAGCGTGCCGCCTCACGGGCGAGCTGGGTGGGCACTCCGTTTTTGTCAACTCTGCCCCGCTGTCCTACTACCGCGCCCCCTGGGACGCGTACCTCAAGGCGGGCTTTGCCCCCATGAACAGGGGTACCCGGATGACGCAAGCGGAAGACGCCGATCCCCACTGACACCCGCTCCCGACTGACCTCAGACGCACAGATCCACCCCGTTGGAACGCACCCGGGACTGATGCGTGATCAGGTGTCAGCTGGGGTTAGGCCGCCAGGCTGACGGTCGGGTTCATGATGGTCTCGTACTCGATGGGGGTTAATCGGCCCAGTCGGGCCTGTCTACGGCGTCGGTGGTAGATGCGTTCGATCCAGGTGATGATCGCGAGGCGGAGTTCTTCTCGGGTCCGCCAGCGCTTGCGGTCCAGGACGTTCTTCTGGAGCAGAGCGAAGAAGGACTCCATCGCGGCGTTGTCCCCAGGACGTGTCCTTGGTCGAGCTTCGGCTCGGTCTCTCCGCGCAGATGCCTTGATCAGTAGCCTGTCCGCCCCCAGGGGCGTGACTCATTACAGATGTGACTCTGAGCGACCCCGGGCAGCCCGCTGAAGTGCTGACGACTGGAGGAACTCACCATGACTGCCGTTATCGAACGCTTCGAGCACATCGTAGGGGTCGATACCCACGCGCGTACCCACACATATTGCATCATCGAGTCTCGGACGGGAGCGATAGTCGATACGAGATCGTTCCCGACGGCGGCCCCCGGGATGCAACGAGCAGTCTCCTGGCTCCGACGAAGAACTTCCGGGTCGGCGGTGCTTGCTGCCGTGG
Source organism: Brachybacterium sp. (assembly GCA_032101665.1). Lineage (GTDB taxonomy): Bacteria > Actinomycetota > Actinomycetes > Actinomycetales > Dermabacteraceae > Brachybacterium. The sequence goes on from DAMDHZ010000024.1 coordinate 16,146, forward strand.
AGGGCACTTCCTCGTACGGTGCCGGATGAGCTACGACCCCCACCACCTGCGCCTATGTTGAACGCCGCCGTGCCGAAGGGCTATCCAAAACGCGAGATCCGACGGTGCCTCAAGCGTTACGTATGCCGCTCCCTCTTTCGGGAGCTTCGGACTCGGATCGCTTGACACGGAGGCATAGAAGCATCCTTTTCCCGGCAGGTTCACCTGCGAGAGATAGGCAGCAACCCGGCGGAGGACCTCGTTCTCCTGCTCGAGAAGTCGGTTCCGGCGACGTAGATCGCGCAGCTCGGCCGAGTCCTCCCGGGTCTTGCCGGGCCGGGCGCCGTCCTCGACATCGGCCTGACGCATCCAGTTCGTCAGGCACGACTCGGAGATCCCGAAGTCCTTCGCGATCATCGAGAGCTTCTGGCCAGGTTCGCGGTTCCTCGCGACACGGACGACGTCGTCACGGAACTCCTGGGGGTAGGGAGCGGGCATGCTTCACACCCTTCCCTGCGGCGCGCCTCAGCGCCACAGATCATGTGACACCTACACGTGCATCAGTCCCGGCCTCGGGAAGGATCTGTTCGGCACATCCGGTCCGTGCCCGGAGACCGACCAGGTCGTTGACGAGCCGCGACCCCTTCCTCCGCATTCCCGCGATGTGGACGGCCCGCTACGCTGGAAGGGCGACGGAAAAACCCCGCTCGACACTCCCCTGCGCCGATGAGCTCGGCCTTGCCGCCGATCGGGCGGCGAGCGACGGCATCGCGGCTCTGCGATCAGCGGCGCAGGGCCGCACAGCTGGCCGAGAGGATCGCACCCATGTCATCACGAGCAGTACGGATAGCTGCGGCATGAGCACCGTGCTCCGCACCGCATCGTGGTGGGTTCGTGATTACCTCTATGCAGCCGTCTGGCAGCTCCGGGCGTTCTTCGATCGGACCGACCCGGCCAGTTTTTCCAGCGGTTCGGGAACGCCGCTCGTCATGTTGCCGGGCGTCTACGAGACGTGGAAGTTCCTCGAGCCCCTCATCGCGGCGCTGCACGCGCGAGGACACCCTGTGTACGTCGTGGATCTTACGCGTCGTAATCAGGATCCAATTGACGACCTCGCGCGACACGTGGAGGACTATCTGATTGCAAGCGGCCTTGAGGATGTGGTGTTGGTCGCCCACAGCAAAGGGGGCCTCGTGGGCAAGCGGGTCATGGCGAACGCCGCAGCGTCACGTCGGGTACGCGGGATGGTGGCTGTCGCGACCCCGTTCAAGGGATCCGCGTATGCACGTTTCATGGTCGGCAGGACGCTTCGCAGCTTTTCGCCTGCCAATGCGGCCATTGCATCTCTTACTCGCGAGACCGAGGTGAACGCTCGGATAGTCTCCGTCTACGGTCGGTTCGATCCGCATATTCCTGAGGGCAGTGAGCTGACCGGAGCCAAGAACGTGAGGCTGGACGATGGCGGCCATTTTCGCATCCTCGCCAACCCGCGAGTCATCGCCGAGATCACCGCGCTGACCGAATGATGACGTGCGGCCAGATCACATCGATTCGTCGAGGAAATTTGTGACAGACCGTGCGACGTCGACGCCTCGTGAGTAGGGAATGCCATGAGGGCCACCGCGGATCGATGCGGATCGCCCGTGGCGCACGGTGCGCGCGTAGACCGACACCCACCTTCGCGCAACCAGCGGATCACGGTCCCCGTACAGGATCAATGTCGGCTGCTCGATAGTCCGTAGCACCGGCACCAGATCTTCGCGGCGCGCCGAGGCGAGCACCCTGAGCATCTTGATCGGCCCCGCACGCAGGTAATCGAGGATCGCAAGAGGGATGATGCCGAGCCGCTCGCGCGGCGCGTCGACAGCCAGCCGCCACATGCTTTGCCACACCGCCGGATGGTCGGGGTCACGCGAGGGAGACGCGAGGACGAGCCTACGGACGAGGTCCGGATGCCGAACCGCGAATTCGCCGACCACCTGGCATCCCAACGAGTGGCCGACGACGTCGGCCCTACCGAGACCGACCGTCCTCATCCACTCCGCGAGTCCGTCGGCGAGATCGGCCATGGACTCTGGTTGCTTCGAGGTCTGGCTGCGACCGACCCCCGGGAGATCGGGAGCGAACACCCGGCGAGTCGCGCCGATGCAGGTGAGGGTGGGGCGCAGGTACCGACTCGACAGCGCCAACCCGTGCACGACGACGACCGGCGTTCTCGAACTGGTGGACGATCCACCTTCCAACGCGAATGTGCTCACTCCGGTGACCTCGTCACGGCGCGCATGCAGGGACGAGTCCACGTCGGCTGGTTCGGGGTGACCATCAGGGAGTCGCACGACTCTCACGGCACGTCCTCATCGCTGTGACCTGAGCGGCTGTGGCCGTTCCGAAGCGGCATCTCATCCTTCGCTTCCGTCAGGCTCGACCAGATCGTGTTCTTCGCAGCTGGAGTGCACGCGCGTTCCCGCCATCACATCCTGAGTGGGAGGCTATCGCGTTGCGCCGTTCGAGGCGCTCTTGCCTGTGGCGCGTCATCCTGGATGTCAGGGCGTGCAGGCCTCGAAGACATACCCGTCATCATCGGGGGTGATGAGGTCACGGTCTCGGAGGATCATCGATCGAGGTGACGCCGGGTCGTCGCACGTCTCGCCGAAGTTTCGGGGCAGGGTGTCCGTGTACTCGATGTCGAGGACCGCATCGCCGTAGACGTCCGTGTACGCCGCGCATTCGTCGTAGGCCGCGCATTCCTCGGCTACCGCGAAGTCGAACCCCGCCTCGTCGCTGAGGCGGGGTGTGTACTCGGCAGAGTTCTTCTGCCCCACGGCAAGGCCGGCCCCGTGCGCCACGTCGGCCAAAGACGTGGCGAGCGCCAGGTTGTCCTCGAGGGTCAGGGCGCCGCGGGAACGGGTGAAGCTGTCGAGATTGTCGAACTCCACCGCCTGGAACCCGTCGTCCGCGCACCCCTGGATCCATGACGAGACGACTCCCACGATCGCATCGCGCGTGCTGCTCGTCGAGGTGTCCAGGAGAACCTCGTCGGGCCAGTCCGGGTCGATGACGGGCTGCCCGCCCACGGCGAGGAGGGCTGCGTCCGGCCAGACGTCCTGCTCGCCGGGCTGGGTCTGGAAGCCGTTGACGTAGCAGACCGAGAACACCCCCTCGGCCGGGGACTCGGTCCGGTCCCGCACCACCAGCTCCACTCCCGCCGGCGGCGCGTAGGAACCGCCGAGCTGGTAGTCGAACGTCGTCACTGCCGGGAACTCTGTCGGTCCACCACTGTGCGTCTCTGCGGCGGACGGCTCCGGATCTGCTGCGGCCGCACAGCCCACGATGGGCACGACAGCCAGGCAAGCGGCCATGGTGAGGAGGACCCGGGGCACATGGGTTCGCCGCATGCGGCCAGCGTAGGCGTCATGCCGCGCACCTCACCCCGGTCGGGGTCCATGCCGAGCTCGAGGCGATCTGCCGCGAGGTGGCGGAGGTCCCCTTCAGCACGTGTCCACCCACGCGAAGCCAACGCCACGTCGTTCTCCAGCTTCCAGGAGGCCCCGTCGGCCTCTCTCGGTCATGGAGCAGGACGCCTGGCCGACGTCTCCGGGACGATGAGTCCCGCCGCGGCGTCTACGCGCCTACGATCGTGACGATCGCGGACGAGCCCGGGAGAAGTTCGACGTGGTCTCCTGGCTCCATCCACACCGTGCGCCCCGCGTCCACCTGGCCCCAGCGTGACGCCACTCCGCGGCCTTCGACGAGAGTGAGAACGCCGGGTCCGGGGGCCGAGATCTCGTGGACGCCGCGCATGCGGTACGTCAGCGATCTGTCGGTCTGCATCTCCAGGAGAATCCCGGGCCCGTGAGGCAGCCCCGGAGCAGGGCTGTGCCCACGAAGCTCGATGCCGACCATGCACAGAGGGCGCCGTGCCGCCCGCGCGACCCGCACACGATGGATGACGGGGTGGGATCGGTGCGGCTGCCAGAGCACCGTCCCCGGCGGCATGGTCAGCCACCCGATGACGAGCCGACGAGCGAGCCATCCGAGGGTGCGGAGGGTGCCGGTGGAGGTGCCCGGTCTCGTGGGCGAGGACGTGGCGTACAGATTGTCACTGCGGAAGCGGCCTCCGCTGATCACCACGTACAGCGTGTCCTGGGAGTGCAGGTGGGCGCGGGTCGTGTGTCCGGGATCCAGGCGCACCTCGTAGATGCGGCACAGCGCCTCGTCGAACAGCTGCACATGGTCGGGCTCGTCGGCGACGGGAACCCATCCATCCGCCGCCGACGAGCCACGGCCACGTCCGCGGATGCGAGAGCATCGGCCATCTC
>DAMDHZ010000024.1:20453-31542 GCA_032101665.1 Brachybacterium sp.
GGGCAGGAGCTCGACATCGCGCAGCCAGGCGATCGTCTCCTCGAGCATCTCGAACAAGGTGGTGCGGCCCAGTCCGAGCAGCTCGCGTGCCCGCGAGTCGTCGACCAGGAGGTTGCCGGTGGCTCGCCGGTACTTGGCCAGGCTGAGCTCGGGCTCGGTGCGGGTGAGCGCGGCTTTGGCCTCGGAGGCGGCCCAGAGCACGGCCAGACGCCCTCGCGACGTGGCATGCGCGGGGACCGGCGTGTCCAGGATCTGGGCGATGACGCGGACCACCTCGAGGAACGACGCCTCGGTGCCGCCGAGGATGATGTTCGAGCCCTCGACCGGGACGTCGACGGCGGCCAGGTGGGCGCTGACCACATCCCGCACGCTGATCCAGGTGGCATGGCCCGGCGGGATCACCCGCAACGTGTCGTCGGCCAACGGCAGGATCAGCTGCCGCGACCAGTTCGCGGCGTCTCCGGGACCCAGGATGTTGACCGGGTTCAGGGTGACCGTCGACAGACGCCCTGCGGTCGATGCGTGATGAACCAGATGCTCGGCCGCGTGCTTGGACCTGCCGTAGTTGTCGCCCCTGGTCTGCACGTTCGAGGGGGAGCCCTCATGCAGGCGCACGCCGGGCTGCCAGCCGTAACTGGAGATCGAGGACGTGTAGACGAGTCGTGGCACGCCCATCTCTGCGGCGACGTCGAGGAGCATCGCCGTGCCGCCCACGTTGTCTCGCCACTGCTCGTGTCGATGTCGGGCCCAGGTCGTCGTGTTCCCCGCGAGGTGGAAGACGATGGGCGCGGGCCGCTCCTCCAGGGCGTCGGTGAGCGAGGACCGATCGAGCAGGTCGCCCATCCGCACCTGGGCCTCGCCGGGCACGAGATCGACGCGGTCGCCCTCGCGGCAGAAGGCGATGACCGACCATCCGTCGTCGATGAGGCGCTGGACGAGGTGTCGGCCGAGAAAGCCCGCAGCTCCGGTCACCATGGCGGAGCGCCGAGTGGGGATGGGGTGAGGCGCTGCTGACGCTGTCGTGCCCATGGGGATCCTTCGATACCTTGAGTATTGAATACTTCCGGTATCGTACTCACATGCCGTCACCTCGCACCACCCCCCGCAGCAGACCGACCCGGGACGAGACCCGGGAGGTCGTCCTCGGTGCCGCTTCGGCCGTCTTCTCCGAGCGCGGCTACACGTTGGCCACCGTGCCCGAGATCGCCGCGGCCTGCGGGATGACCAAGGGCGCTGTGTACTCCGGCTTCGGCGGCAAGGACGACCTGTTCTTCGAGGTGCTCCGCCGACGCACCTCCGAGCGGCTCACCGCAGCCACCCAGCAGCGCGGGCCCGGTGGGTTCTCCGGGGGCGACATCGGCCGCGTCCTCGAAGCGTTCACGGCGGACGATCCGACATGGCACCTCGCGGTGATCCAGTTCTGGGCGACGGTGACGACCTCCTCGGACGATGCCCTCCGGAGTAAGTTCGCGGCCCTTCGACGCGAGTTGCGCGCCGACATCGCTCGCGCGCTCGAACTCGCCGGGGTCGCACCGGACCGGGCGACCTGGATGTCCGTCGCGATCCTGGCGCTCTCGAACGGGCTCGCGATCGAGCGGTCGATCGACCGCCAGGGTGTGGACGGCGTCTTCAGCACAGCGCTCGCCGCGTGGTTCGAGCCGTCAGCGCCGCTCTGAACGGCATCGCGATTCTCGCCGTCGGCCCATCGGGGCATGGGGCACCGGGGGCCATTCCTCCCGCCTGGCACGATGGGCGGCAGGTCGTCGAAGGGATGGAGCATGGAGCAGAGAACCCAGCTGGCCGGTGAGGACAATCTCGTGATCAGCGTCTGGGGCAGGCCCATCGCCAAGACCTGGCGAGATCGAGGGACGACTGCCTATGCGCAGGGGGACGTCATCCCATATCCGGACGGCGCTCAGATCCCGCGGGCAGCGCTCTTCGCTGTCGGCGACCGCGAACACTGGTACGACAGTGCTGTCGAGCAGGCAGCGCACGCCGCATGGCTCGCGGCCACGGACGCCGACCGTGAGACCGCGATCAGCCTGCGAGTCGGGGCGCCGGCTCATGCTGCTCACGCGATGGAGACCCTGGACGAGGACACCGGTCTACCCGTCGGCCCCATGGAGGGCATCGGCGCGGTGCACACCACCACCTACGGCACCCACGGCGCCATCACGGAACTGGAGATCTCGCCCGCGAGCCGCGAGCCGTTTCCTGGCAGGGTCTGGCTACCGGGCATCGGGCGATGGGAAAGGTCGAGGCCCTCAGGCACGGGCGGTGAGACCAGGAAGACCTGCTATCTCACGCACCACGAGCTGTTCATCGAGCCCACCTCCGTTCTCGCGGGTGTCGGCACGGGGCAGAGATGGCTGTGCGCACAGGTCCCGGGAACGCGGGTGTGGTGGAGCCTCATGGCCCTCTCCCTCACGACGCCGGGGCACGATGTCGTGCTCACCGAGCCGGGCGGCTCGTCCTGGAAGAGGGATGCGCAGGAGGCGAGGGCCACGGCGATGGCAGCGACCTCGGACCAGTGGGGGTGGGTGGTGTCCAACTGGGGTGACGAGGCCCGTGAGCTCGGACTCGCGCATGCCGTGATCGTCGAGGACGAGCCGTCGCCGGCGACCGAGCAATGGCTGTGCTCTGTCTTCCCCGGAGTCCACGTGTCCTACGGACTCGTCTGAGCGAACGCGCGGACCATGAGCGACAATGTGAGGGATGTGATCAATCCCCCACCAGCAGAGAACGGAGACCCGGCCATGAGCCAGACGTCTGACCACGAGTCGAAGGACCAGAACACCGATGTCGAGGAACTGAACGACGAGGGAGTCGGCGGGACCATGGGAGCCCAGGACACCTTCGAACCCGAGGAGTCCGAGCAGCCCGCCTCCCCCACCTCTCCCTCGGAGTGAGACCCGCCCATCCCACGGCGTGAAACCGCTCGTGGCAGCGATCCCGTGCTCCGACGGTCCCGCGGTTGGGCACCGTTGGGGGACGGTGATCGGCCGCCGGTCTACTGCTCGGTGACGATGTCGTCGCGCCCGTCGCGGACACGCTCGTACCGGCGAGCGCGCCCGTGGATCCCGGCGAAACGGAATCCGGCCCCGGCCACGTGCGGAGTCTCGTGGTCGCGGTCGGAACGGAGCACGACGTTGTGCAGCTCTTCGTACTGCGGGACCGTCAGGCGGGTCCGTCCGTCGAGCATGGCCGTGATGGACGCCGACCTCTGCGGGTCGGCGTAACCGGGGCGGACGATGCCCGTCAGCAGCTCCCCGGCGCTGCCCGACCCGTAGCTGAACAGTCCGATCCGGCGCCCGTCGAGGCCCTCGCGGTGATCCAGCAGGGAGACGAGACCCGCCCACAGCGATGCTGTGTACGTGTTGCCGAGCCGCCGGTCATAGACGGCGGCTTGGACCAGGGCGTCCGCATCGAGATCATGCCCCGTCCGCTGGGCCAGGAAGCGCTGCGCCTTGACGGCCATCTTGGTGAAGGGCTGGTGGTAGACGAGGGCGTCGATGTCCTGGATCGCCGGTCCTCCCTGCGCCTGCAGGTCGTCCCAGGCGCCCCCGAGTGCCTTCTCGTAGGCGCTGATGGACAGTCGCCCGTCGACGAGAGCCGTCGCGGAGTCGTTGGGCCGCCAGAAGTCGTCGATGTCGGCCGAGTACACCCCGGACACCGGCTCGATCTCCACGAGGCCGGGGTCGGCGGAGACGAGCATCGCCACCGCGCCGGCCCCCTGCGTGGGCTCTCCCGAGGAGCCCAGCTCGTAGCGGGCGACGTCGCCCGTGATCACGAGCACCCGCTCCTGCGGGCGGCGGGAGACGATGCCGATGGCACTCTGCACGGCGGCCGCCCCCGCGTAGCAGGCCTGCTTGAGCTCCACGGTGCGCACCTGCTCGGGCAGGGCGAGCAGGCCGTGGGCGATGACGGCGGCCGACTTGGAGTGGTCCACCCCGGACTCCGTGGCGAACATCAGTGTGCGGATGCCGTCGGTGCCTTGGCGTTCGAGCAGCCGTGCGGCCGCCGCGGCGCCCATCGTGACGACGTCCTCATCGGGGGCCGTCACGCCCATCTGGTCCTGGCCGAGCCCGCGCGAGTACTTCGCGGGATCCACCCCCCGCGCCTCGGCGAGGTCGTGGAGATCCAGCACGTAATGGGAGGTGGCGAGCTCGAGGTCATGGATCCCGATCGTCCTGGCCGCGGTCGCCGTGTCGCTGCGATGCTGGTCGATGGTCATGGTCGCGTGGTCTCTTTCCGCTCGAGGCGACGGTGGGCCGTCATCAGCTCACCCGGATTGGTCTGGGCGGCGAGCAGCGAGAGCTCCCCGCACAGCACGGTGGCGGCCATCAGGGCCGCCAGGCGGCGCGAGTTGGCGCCCGGTTCGCGCTCCTCGCGGCAACCCAGACGCGCCATGGCCGCGTCGACGTGGGCGAGGTGCTTGCCGTTGCCCACGGTCCCGACGATCAGATGGGGCAGGGTGCACGAGAAATACAGGCCCTCCTCCCGGTCCTCGGCATAGGTGAAGCCCTGGGAGCCCTCCACGATGTTCGCGGCGTCCTGTCCGGTCGCGAGGTAGAAGGCGAGCAGCATGTTCGCATAGTGCGCGTTCGCCGACCTCAGGGCCCCCGCGATCGTCGAGCCCACGTAGTTCTTGCGCACCACGAGCTCGGTGATCGCACGGGCGCTCGACCGCAGCTGCTTGGTCACGATCTCGTGCGGGATCAGGATCTCCGCGACCACGTTGCGCCCGCGCCCGAGCACTCCGTTGACCGCGGTGGCCTTCTTGTCGGAGCAGAAGTTCCCGGAGATCGACCCGTACTCGAGCCCGAGCTCCCAGCTCAGGATGAGCTCCATCAGCTGCTCGGCGGCCTGGGTGACCATGTTGTGGCCCGAGGCATCGCCCGTGGTGAAGGCGAACCGTGTGAACAGCAGGTTCCCGACGATCTCGGGATGGACCTCGACCAGGTGGGCGAAGCGGCTGCCCGCGGCCACGACGGCGCGCAGGTCCTCGATGCGCTCGGCGATCACGAGGGACGCCCGATGCGCGACGGCGGCGTCAGGAGCCACGAACAGCGTCGAGCGGCTCATGACCTCGCCGACGACGGTCGCGCGGATACCGCCCTCGACGAGCCGCGAGATCCGCGCACCCCTCCCGACCGAGGGCCACAGCGGGGTCTCGTAGGTGGCCAACGGCACCTCGATCTCCTCGTCGATCGCGTTGCCGCTCACGCGCAGCGGCCCCACCCAGCGGGTGGGGATCTCGGTCGGGGGCGGCTGAACACTCATCAGGATTCCTCGGGGTGATGCGGCAGGGCCGGATCGGTGCGGTCGGCGGTGGCGGGACGCACCCGACGCAGATCGGAGCGGTGGGAGTAGGAGGGGGAGTCGATCCCCCGCAGTCGACAGTATTCTCCGAGTCGCCCGCGGATCAGCAGGTCCGTGGTCGTGAGCTCGTCGGCACTGCGCGCACCGAGCAACGCGGCGAGCTCGCGCGTCTGCTCCTGCCAGATGCGGATCAGCTCGATCAGGCGATCGGCGCCGCCGTCGACGACGGCATGGAGGAAACTCCCGGCCACACCTACCGCTCGTGCGCCCAACGCGAGAGTCTTGATCACATCGAGGGGATTGCGCACTCCCCCGGAGGCGAGCACGGTGAGCGCATCGTCCGCGCGTCCGGCGGCATCCAGCAGGGCGGCGGGGGTGGACTGCCCGAAGCCCGTCAGGTAGGCGTAGTCACGCCCCGAACGGCGGTCGTTCTCGATCGCCAGGAAGTCCGTACCGCCGCGACCGGACACGTCGGCCCAGCGCACGCCGATGTCGGCGAGCCGTGCGAGCGTGCGCCGGCTGAGCCCGAAGCCCACCTCCTTGACGAGCACCGGGACGGGGCTGATCCGGACGATCGCCTCGAGGCCGCCCAGCCAGGCCGAGAAGTCCGGGGCACCTTCGGGCATCACCGTCTCCTGGACCGCGTTGACGTGGATCTGGAGGGCGTCGGCCTGGAGCAGGTCGATCGCGTGCAGGGCGTCGTCGACGCTGCGTCCCGCCCCGATGTTGGCCATCACGATCCCGGCGGGGTTCTCTCGCCGGATGACACGGAACCCCTCGGCCGCGTGCTCATCCTCGAGGGCGATCGAGACGGAGCCGCAGCCCATCGTCAGGCCGGTCTCGCGCGCCGCGATCGCGAGCTGCCGGTTGATGCGGCCCGTGTGCTCGGTGCCGCCGGTCATGCCGTTGATGTAGAACGGCGTGGCGACGACGCGGCCGAACATCTCCACGGCGAGGTCGACCTCGGAGACCGTGACGGAGTCGAGGGCGTGGTGGACGAACTCGAGGTGGTCGAACTCGTTGGCGGGCGCGCCGCCCTGCCACTGTGCGGCGGCGAGCCGCACGTGGTCGTCCTTGCGATCGCGGCGGCCCGCAGCGTCGGCGTCCGGCATGGCGCTCATGCCTCGGACCGCCCCGGGTCGATCGCGTCCGCCCGGTGCGGATGCAGATCGAGCTGCAGGATGCCGTGCTCGCGCCACGCCTCGAGCACGTCCTCGTCCTGGACCGTCGAGGGCAGCAGGACGATGCCGCAGTCACCGCCACCGGCCCCCGACGGCTTCCCCGCCGCCCCGTGGGACTCCGCGAGGTCGCACAGGGTGCGCAGCTGCTCGGTCTCGATGGCGGTGCCGCGCAGCCGCCCCAGGCCCTGGAGCAGGCGGCGGCAGCGACGGATCAGCTCGAGCTCCGTGGCCGGATCGCTCCCCCAGATGCGCACGAGCGTCTCGACCGCCTCGCGCGAGTCGGCCAGGAAGCGCCCGTACTGCAGATCCAGGTCGTGCTCGCTCTTGCGCACCCGGTCGACCAGCCGCTCCGTGGACGCCGGGGATCCCGTCCACCCGACCAGCAGACGCAGGTCGCCCAGCTCCGCGAGGTGCTGGATGCGGCAGGCATCCCACTCCGGAGCGTGGAGGGACTCGCTCACCGTGGCGTCGACGCAGCGCGCCAACAAGAGCTCACGATCAGGTGCGGTGTAGCTGATCCATCCTCCGAAGGTGCTCGCGGCCACGTCACCGCCCGAGGCTCGCGGCGCGACGCGGATCGTGGCCAGCAGCGCGAGCCGGAAGATCTCCGTGCGGCTGAGCTCGAGCTCGTAGAACCGGTCCAGAGCATCGATGATGGCGACGACCACGGCGCCCGAGGAGCCGAGCCCGAACTTGCGACCGCTCGCGTCGTCGAGCGCGGAATCGATGAGCAGGTCGAAGTACTGCGGATCGAGACCGCGTTCGGAGCGCAGCCGCTCCACGATCGTGATCGCCGCCGTGACGTAGTCGAAGGGGTTGTGATCGACCAGGATCGACTCGCCGTCCACGTCCCGTACCCACGTCACGACGCCGTGGCCGTAGCGGCTCGAGCTCACGCGCCCGCTGTCCGACGCCGCGGCCGCGGTCAGCCTCACCGTGAGGTAGCGGTCGACGGCCACGAGCACGGCGGGGTGGCCGGGTTCGACCACCGCGTACTCGCCGGCGATGTAGAGCTTGCCGGGGGCGCGCGTCTCGATCACGAGACCGCCCCATTCGCGACGGCCACGAAGTCGGCCATCGGCGACGCGGACGTCAACAGCCGTGCACCGGGGCCCGGGCCGACGCTGCGCACGTCGCCGTGGTCGGCGACCGCCGCCGCGACCGTGGGCGCGTCCTCGGGCGTGGTCAGCACGCACACGTTGGGTCCCGCGTCGGCGGTGGCGAAGGCGAGGACTCCGTCGGAACGCAGCGCCGCGGCCACGTCGAGGACGGCGATGCTGGCCGGGAGGAGGTAGCGCACGGGGGGCTCGGAGGCCGCGATCACGGCGTGCATCCGCAGCGCATGGGATTCGGTGATCTCCCCGATCCGGCGCACATCGCCCGCTGCGCACGCGGCGAGCATCTGGTCGAGGCTGCGGGCGGTCGAGGTGACCCAGGCGTCGTAGAACGGCGAGGTCGCCGCGGTCCGTCTCATCGCCTCGCGACTGGAGACGGCCTTGGGCCGTCCGTCGACGGTGACGACGACCAGGCGCAGGTCGGGGGCCTCGACCCGCTCGGCGTAGGAGTCGGCATCCTCGGTGCCGGCGTGCCACACGGCGTAGCGGTCCGGGATCGAGCGGCACGCGGAACCCGATCCCCGGCGAGCCAGACGGCTCAGCGCCCGATCGTCGAGCTCGAGACCGTAGGCGGCGGCCGCGGCGACGGCGAGAGCGGCGAAGCCCGCGGCCGAGGAGGCCAGGCCGGCGCCGGTCGGGGCCTCGTTGTGCGAGCGCACGAGCGCGCGACGGGAGGACCCGGCCATCTCCCGCACGTGGTCCAGGAAGCGCGTGGTCCGGGTCAAGGCCGTGCCGTCGACCGCCACCTCGTCGAGCTCGAAGCTGTCGCTCGGGGCATCGTCGAGGAGCGTCACACTGGTGGTCGTGGGGAAGGCGTCCAGCGTCATCGACAGGCTGCCCGCGGCCGGCAGGATCAGGTCCTCGTCGCGCTTGCCCCAGTACTTCACGAGCGCGATGTTCGGATGCGCCCGGGCTGTCGCGGTCGTCATGCGGCCTCCACGGTTGTCTGCCAGGTGCGGACGGCTCCTGCCGACCGCAGTGATGCGTCGAGATCGGCCGCGTGCTCGGCCGAACGGGCGAGGGCGATCACGCACCCGCCGCGTCCTCCACCGGTGAGCTTCGCGCCGAGGGCGCCGGCCTTCAGGGCGCTGCTCACGAGGTGCTCGAGGACGAGATCGCTCACGCCGAGCTCGGCCAGCAGCCGATGCGCGCGCGTCATCCGAGCGCCGAGGTCGTCGAGGCCGCCGGAGGCGAGGTCTGCGACGGAGTCCTCGCTGATCTCGGCCAGGTGGCGGAGGATCCCCTCGACCCGGTGGGGATGCGCGGAGCGAAGGTCGCGCACGGCCCCGACCGCCTCCGCCGTGGACCCGGGGTGCCCGCTGTCGGCCAGCACGAACGTGCACGGAGCACCGACCGTCACCGGGGCGGCCACACCGTCCTGGAAGCGGATCGGCAGGTCGGAGGCGACGGCTCGGCCGTCCAGGCCGCTCGAGCGGCCGTGGGCGACGCGCTCGGCGGCCATCACCACCTCGTGGACCGCCTCGGGGCCCGGCGGCACGTTCATCAGATCGCCCACGGCGCGAGCCACCGCGGCGCCGACCGCGGCGCTCGATCCGAGGCCGCGCTCGTACGGGATCGAGCTCGACAGATCGAGACGGACGCCGTGGTCGGGGCGCCCGGCGAGCGCGAGAGCGACGCGGATCGCGGTGACCACGGGCCCCACCCGTGCGGGGGCGTCCTCCGCGTCACCGGTGTAGAGCTCACTGGCCAGGACGACCCTGTGATCCTCGAGGCCTTGCGCCTGGGCGGTGACGGACAGCGCGTGCAGCGGGATCGCGAGGGCGGGAGCCCCGTAGACCACGGCATGCTCACCGAGCAGGATCGCCTTGGCGTGCGATCGTCCCCTGCCGAGGCCCGAAGCACCGAGGTCGAATGCAGTGCGATTCGTGCTCGAGCTGTCTGCGGCTGCGAGGCCGTCGCTCATTCCGGGTCGTCTCCCGTCGTCTGATGCTGCCTGGGCACGACCGCAGCACATCGGCCGAGGTCGTCCTGTGATCCTGACATGCGTGGACGCTCGACAGAAGACTGTCCCTGAGTGAGATGCGCGAAGGTCCTGTGAACGATCTGACACTGCCGCAGGGCGGCGGGATCAGCTGGCGGGGTGCACGCCGGTGATCGTGAGCCAGTCGGCGTCGCCCGAGCAGGTCTTCATGCCCTCCTGGCGGATGAACAGCGCCTTTGTGGAGTCGGGCGGGTAGACCCGCCAGCCATCGGCATCCACTGGCGTGCACGAGTCGCCGAGCGGGCCGCCGTCGTCACCGATGTTGACGGCCTCGATCGTCGCGTGGGCGGTGCCGCCCGGGATCAGGACGGTCGGCTCGCCCTCGTCGTCGGCGTGCTCGGCCGCAGCGCCGATCTGCTCGCCCTCGCCGCCGGCGACGACGGACACGCCGGGGAAGCCGCTCAGCCGGCAGGGGTCGTCCGAGGAGTTGGTGAACGTCAGGTCGTAGTGGACGTGCCCAGCGCTCGAGTCGCCCTGGGTCGCGGTGGCCTGGAGGTCTCCCGCCTCGCACGTCGCCACGTCGTCGTCGGTCGCACCGCTCCCCGAGGAGCTCGAGGCCGTGGAGGTATCCGACGGGCTCGGGCTGGACGAGGGCGATGAGGTGCCGGCCATGCCGCCGCCGCTGTCGCTCGCGACGGAGCCGCCTCCGCCATCGCTCGGGGCAGCGACGCCGCCCCCGTCGGATGCGGTCGTCGTGGCCGCCGTGGTCTCTCCTCCGGTCGCGCTGTTCGAGCCGCATGCCGCGGCCCCCAGCCCCAGGATTCCCACCGCGCAGAGTGCGGCGGTGCTGCGTGCCATCGTGCGGGCGTTCATCTCGATACCTCGATTCGATCGGTTCCGCTCGGCCAGGGACCTTACTCCTGTCCGTTTCGCCCGACGTGGCTGGTGCATGGATCAGCGGGGACGAAAATGGGCATGTCAGGCGGGAGCTGGCGACCTCGAGGCATACGGTCACCGGTCTGTGCCGCGGTGACCGCGTCCGCCCGCGATGCGTGGCCGTTGAGCACTCGCGCCAACACCGCTGACCCTGCACGTCCCTGTCTGAGAGAGCCGCAGCCCTGCACTTCTGCGAGGCTGCAGCTCGGGGAGTCAGGAACGTGTACACGTGCCGCGAAGAAGAAGCGGGCATGCCGCCCAGGCCCCGTCCGCCCGCAATTCGGTAGCCGGGAACAGCTGGCTCTGCTGAGCTGAGCCGATGAGCGCCTCGATCCCCCGGGACACCCGCGTCATCCCCGCCCGTCGCGACGCTCAGAACGTCTACGTGCACCTCGCGGTGCGGTTCGCGGCGCCGGACGGCCACGAACTTCATCTGCAGATCATCCAACCCAGCGGCGACGCCGCGATGCTCGGCTGGGCGGAGGCCTTCGCGAACCGGTATCCATGCGTGGTCTTCGTCCCGGGGTCCGGGTGGAGGGAGCAAGCCCTCGGTGCCGCCATCGCGCCGCTGTGCCGGTTCGCAGAGCGAGGCT
>DAMDHZ010000025.1:0-5665 GCA_032101665.1 Brachybacterium sp.
TCACCGATCAGACCCCCACCGACCGGGAGTGTTGCTTCGACGCTATGACACCACCAACTCTTGGTCGAAACTACCGACCGTTGGAGCGCAGCAGAACTGGCAATGATCTGGACCGAGGCCGGTGTGTTGGCGGTGCTTGACGAGCGAGATGAACTCTGTGCTGAAGACGTCACTGCAGGGCTAGTGCGGGCCGCTCGCAACCGCGAGATCTCCCGACGCCAGGAGGGGCGTGAATGAGCATTCTCACCATCGTTAAAGCTCCCTTCATCGCAGTTGGACGTGCTTGGCGGCGGCGACGGCAGGCCCAGGAGTGGAAGCACAAGCGCCGTGAGTTCGTGTACCTCGACGAGACCAGCGTCACCAGCTTGGTGGCCGCTCGGCACGGCTCGGTGCCCGAGTCGTTCAAAGACACTCTCAGTGCCACCACCTCCTCCGACGCGGGTACTTCGCTCGCGCTTCCGTCAACGCCCGCGGGTCCCGGGCTAGGCATGTCAACGCGATCGGCATCCTCTCGAACCACATCGCAAGAGGTGGTGCGCCGTGCGGTCGCCCAGGGCACCTTCCGCACCCTACGGATCGGCGACGCAGACCTGAGAGTCTCAGTCGAAGACCAGCCAGATCGTCCGAAGCCGGAAGCAGTTGCCACCGTAAAGGCCTTGGCACATCACCTCCCTAAGCTCGAGAAACAACGCCGTGCAGTGCGCGCCCAAGACCTCCTCCGCGGGGACGTCGTCGAGGTCCAAGTCGAACTCAGCCCCGAGTGGAGCTACCAGTTCACGGCAGCCGTGTCATCAATGATCGACCTTGTCGAAGGGCGCGCCGAGATGTTTGGCATTGAGGAGAGCGCCGTGGGAGAGGTGCAGCGGGTACTCGAATTGCTATCTCGTCTTCTCGTTGACTTGGTGCCCCTCCAAGCCCGTGTGACCAGCCACCGCGTGGTCGTGGTGGAGGACGCTTCATGGCTCGTCGACGCGTCAATGATCGCTAACGGTAGCGTGCTCGACCACGATGCGAGCGAAGTACACCTCGTGGGAGTGACGGAGCTGCCGCTCTATTGGAAGGACGTTCGCCGCGTACTCTTCGGCGGCTCGGCCTACTCGGTCTACGCCCGGCTATCCAGACCTGGGATCCAGACATCCTGGTCACCGGTCAAGCTCGCTGATGTCTTCGACCGCTTCCTCCCCGAGGTCGGGGACCAGATTCGCGATCTTCCCTACCTGTTCGAGAAGGCTCGAAGTGTTACTCAGCGGGCTGACGCCCCAGCGGTTTCCGAGGTACTCCGTGACAAAGCGCTTGTGCCGTTCGGACGCGACCTTGCCCAGCTGACAACCCGGGATATCTCAGCGGAATTGCTTTCGGAGGTCTCCGCAGACGCTGCAAAATCCGTAGGCACGTTAGAGGAACTGCAGGACATCGGGATCGTGCGAAGAGCGTTCGAAAAGGTGGTCGCGGCGGTCGAGGCTTCTCCTTCACTCGCCGAGTCAACCGAGCGGGCTCCGATCGACCGGCAACTGGTGCGGACGCTTCGAGAGGCGTACCAGGCCGTCACGCGACTCGCATTGCTCAACGAGTCGGCCGTCACCGACGGGCCAGAAGGTAACGAAGAGAAAGCGCCGGTGAACTTCCTTGAGGCCGAAGTTGTAGCGATTTACTGGTGATTTTGGAATGGTCGTCATGGGTCATGACGTTGTGGTTACCGCATCCGGAATGACGGGCCGGGCGCACGAATGCACGATGAAGCATCTAAGTAGCCATCTCGCAATAGGAAGTCCCATGTGTGGTTCGATCATTATGCGTCAGCTGTCGAGGTTGTGCCAGTCGTCCCCCAGCACCCAGCGGACAGCGGAGATCCGTCCCGAGAGGTAGCCCCACGCCCAGTCTGACTCCACATCCTTCGCCAGCTCTTCCACGCCGTACTGCTCCTCGACTTGGCGCTTTGCTGCGAGCGTTCCGGCTTTGATGTTATCGGGCCAATCGTCGTGGTCCACGTTCTCGTCCGCCGGTTTGCGCCCGTACCAGAGCCGATCCATGAGCATTGACTCGGCCTCTAGAATCTCTGACACCCGTCGCAGCGTGCTCGTCCCAACATCGTGCTTGAAAGCTAGATCTAGGTTCTGCTCAACGAGCCGAAGGAGCTGCGGCTTCTCCCATATGCGGATCCGGAAGGGCGGATTGTTTGAGCGCTGGTAGTCCGCGATCCAATCCTTAGCCCCGTTGGTGAGATAGCCGGATGCAATGAAGAGGAGCACTGACGGGCGCTCAGCACTGGCCCAGGCGATGGCCCCCTGGAGCACGTCGGGAGGAACGCCGCGCTTGTAGTGCTTGCAGTCGACGAACCAGCGCTCCTCGTACTCGTGCCCGTCAATGTCCTTCATGGACCGGCGCGCGACGATATCTCGGCCACGATCGGACGGCGATGCGGCGAGCGGAGTCCCCTTTCTCCAGTCCACATTGGAGAAGCCACTCTCGGCCATGAGATCGAAGCAGAACTCTTCGAAATCGGTGGGCGATAGCCCTTCGAAGTCAAGGGAGCCGAGGGCGAAGTCGCGCTCAGGCCCGGCGACTTCCATCGCCTCATCGTCGAGTGGTTGTTCGGGCACCTTCTCCATGTAGTCAGTATATGAAGCGCCACACTGAGGAAGCCCGGCCTACGCTTGGTCTGCCCGCCTGATACTGGCACTCGTCTGTGATTACCCGGGGGACATGATGTTGGACTAGTTCTTCACGATTGGCGGCCCGGAGCGCCCTGGCTCCCAGATCTCCCAGCCGATCTTCTCGCCCAGGTCGCCGAAGCAGCCCTGGACGCCGAGGCGGTGGACGCAGAACCACCAGGCCTCCAGCTCGTCGGCGATGCGGCCCCGCAGTCTGGCCTCGTACTCGTTCAGCGCCTGATTGTCTCCATAGGGGACTTCGGCGAACTCTCGCTCTGTGGTCCTCACGTGGAACTCGACTCGCTCCCAGTACTCGGACGGTGGATCGTCCGAGCCGGGCTCGTTGGTGGCGAGGACGTCCAAGTGGTGGAAGCGCCCCGACTTCCCGTACCGAGCGAACGTCGCGAAGAGAAGCGGGAGCGTGGTGCTCCCGCTGATCCGATCAAAGAGACTCTCCGCGTACCCGGGGTGGGTGGACCGCGCCAGGCTGCGTTCGATCGCCGTGTCGAGCAGCTGACTTAACCTCTGGATGTCGTGGCCCCAGTCGTCTTTGAGGGTCTTCTTGGAAGGCCATGAGCCCGCGGCCTCGACCTCGTTGCAGCCGAGCATGACCTTCATGGCCTTCTCCACGCCGATGCTACCCAGAGTGAATACGCCATCACCGTGCAGGGAGACGAAGCGAAGGCTTCGGATCGCTTCCACGGTGTCGCGCAGGAGGTTGCGCACTGACCCGGCCTCCTCAAGGAGCGCGAACCCCTGACGCGTGGACAACGCCGGGTGCAGTCCCGGTCGGCGCCCCTGCGACGGGCTCAATGCCATTCCCTCGGTCCTCCTCGCGCGCCTGTGGTCACCCTCTTGCCCAGGATAGGCGTGTGACGGCGCATCATGAGCGACGTACGCTCGCCAAAGCGCGAGTCGCTGTCGCCAAAGGTTATTCGGCTACGGAACGTGGTCGAGTTCCGGTTCAACGTCTGACGGGGTCCGACCCGGCGGCTGGTGTCAGTACGGGCTGCGACGAGTTGTCGGCTGGCAGAGCGAGATATCTGCCGCTCATCACCCTTGTGACAGAGTGGCTGCCGTGACGGACCCGCCGGCCGACAGCGTCGCGATGTCGCTCTGGAGATCCTCTCCGATGTGGAACGTGAGCTCAGCGATCGCCTGGGACCAGAGGCGTCGGCCGAACTGCGGGCGACGCTGAGCCGCGCGTGGCCGCGGTAGGGGTGTCATTCATCGGATCTCGCGTCCCGCCGCCTCGGGGAGCGGCAGCTCGGTGGCGATGACCGCCACCACCATGCCCAGCGCGCCGGCGATCACCGGCCCGGTCCCGGGGAGGACGGAGCCGATGAGGACCACGGCGACGCCGGTCATCAGGAGAGCGGTCGCGAGCGGCGACAGGCTGTGCCGCAGGGACAGCCACCAGATGCCGAGCACGAAGACGGCGACAGGGACGGTGAGCGTGAGCGCGCCGGTGAGGAATCCCAGCTCGGAGCGTCCTGCGACGGGGTCGACGGCCACCTCGATGCCGGCCGACAGGGCGCCGGCGGCGGCGAAGATGACGTAGTGGAAATACCCGAAGGTGAGCGAGGACCTCATGGTGGTGATGTGGTGGTGCTGTTCCCGGGCGAAGTAGACCCGCCACATGCCCGCTGCGATGACCAGGCCCGCGGCGGCGATGGTGAGGAGATCCGGCAGGTGGTGCCCGAGGCCGATGGCGTCGACGACCGCGTTGGCGGAGGCGAGGATCGACTCGCCCAGCAGGATCAGGGTGAAGAGGCTGTAGCGCTCGGCGATGTGGTGCGCGTCCCAGGGGGTCGTCTCGTGATGCTCGGCCCAGACGGGCACCGCTATCTCCGCCAGGGCCAGGACGACAAAGCCGATGAGTCCGGCGGTCCCGGGAAGGAGCAGCCGCAGCACCCACGCCACCTGCACGACGGCGATCGCTCCGGCGTAGCGCAGCGCAGTCCGTCGCAGACGGGGGTCGCTGAGACCCGTCCGCACCCACTGCGCCACCATCGCCAGGCGCATGATCACGTACCCGACGGTGACGAGGGTGAAGTCGTGATGCTCCATCGCCTCGTCGGCGCCGGCGGCCAGGATCAGCACTCCCGCCATCTGCAGGACCGTCATCGTGCGGTAGAGCCAGTCGTCGGTGTCGAACCAGGTGGCGAACCACGTGAAGTTCATCCACGCCCACCAGATCGCGAAGAAGACCATCAGGTAGCTGAGGACGCCGGCCGCGACGTGGCCGTCCCCCTGCATATGGTGCAGCACCTGGGAGGAGAAGGACACCGCGACCACGAACACCAGGTCGAAGAAGAGCTCCAGGGGGCTGGCGGCACGATGCGCCTCACCAGGATCCCGAGGGCTCATCCGACGCAGGCTGCCACGAGGGTGGGTGGTCACAGGTCCTCCTTCGGGTGACGAGGTGCGGACCGGCGGTGATAACCCGAAGTCCGCCTCCCGCCGGCGACCGGGACGTGGGAACGCGGGGGGCGCCTTGGCACGGTGCGCCCGCACTACCCTGACATCATGCCTCCCGCCCCTCCCCGGTCGGCCTCGTCCTCGCCAGCCGAAGCGACCATCGAACCTCTCCCAGTCGACATCGCCATCCCGCACCATCCCGCGGAGGATGTGCTCGGCGTCCTGACCGGCACCTTCCTGGCGTCCCTGGGGCTCTACCTGTTGCAGACAGCGGGGGCCGTCACCGGCGGCACGGCGGGGCTCGCGCTGCTGCTCACCCACGCGACGCCGCTGTCGTTCTCCGTGCTGTTCCTGCTCGTGAACCTCCCCTTCTTCGCCCTCGCCATCTGGAAGAAGGGATGGGCGTTCACCGTCAGGACGGCGATCTGCGTCGCCCTCATCTCCGCGTTCAGCCTCGTGCACCATCACTTCCTGGCGCTCGAGCACGTTCCCCTCGTCTATGCCGTCATCGGCGGAAACCTGCTGGTCGGTGTCGGCCTGCTCATCATCTTCCGCCACCGCGCCAGCCTGGGCGGCTTCAACATCCTGGCCCT
>DAMDHZ010000025.1:5675-30778 GCA_032101665.1 Brachybacterium sp.
CAAGAACGTGCCGGCCTGCGCGCCGGCTACGTGCAGATGGCGATGGACGTCGTCGTGATCCTGCTCGGCGCTCT
The DNA here is from genome assembly GCA_032101665.1 of Brachybacterium sp. Lineage (GTDB taxonomy): Bacteria > Actinomycetota > Actinomycetes > Actinomycetales > Dermabacteraceae > Brachybacterium. The sequence goes on from DAMDHZ010000025.1 coordinate 5,750, forward strand.
GGTGATGGACTGGCCGCGGGTGCTGCTGTCCGCGCTCGGCGGGGTGATCCTCAACATTGTCCTGGCGCTGAACCACCGGCCTGGGCGCTACCGCGCGTAGGGCGCGTCCGCTGCATGCAGCGTCGCCGCTGGTGTCAGCAGAGCACGGCCAGCAGGGTCAGACGACCCTGCGCCGCGCCGAGAGCTGATTGCCGGCACGACGCGATGGCAGGGCAGCGAGGTGGCCTCAGCCCTGCCGGGTGTTCGCGCCGAGAACACGTTCGAGAGGGATGCTCCCGTCCTGCCACGGGATGAGGACCCACAGCAGGAGGTAGAGGCCGAACCCCGCCACCGGCAGGGCGAACGACACGAGGATCAGGAGGCGGACGAGCCACACGTTGATCCCGAACCTGTCGGCGAGGCCACCGCCGATGCCCGCGAGGAGACGGCGAGGCCCGCGCCGGAAGCCGAGACCGCGGATGCCATCGAAGATCTTTGTCATGCCTCGACCGTATGCGCCGGCACCGGCTGACACAGGAGGGAAAACCCCCGGATGCACCCGGGGCCCTGTTGCGAGACGGCGTCGATGAGCGGCGACTGTCGATCCAGTCGGCGGAATTCGAGCCGGTGCAGGCGCGAGCCGATGACGCGTTCGAGGCGCTCCGGCTCGCACGCGACGGGATCGAGCCGTCCGGGCGGCAGGTCGCGTGGCCGATGCCAGGCCGGCGTGTGGCCCAGCGGCGTGGCCTGCGATCAGGGCGGTTCCTTCCGAACATGGCCCTTGATGGCGTGGGTTCCCCAGATTGGCGACAATGGCCCGATCCTTTGCGTCGTGAGGTTCAGTCGCGTCAAGAGCGATCCAAGGAGTGTGAGCCCAATGTGTGAGCCCGTGCCTCGTGAGGAGCGAGTGTCATTCGACCTGAGATCGCTCCGAGTTCCCGAGCTCATGGCCCTCGGAGACCATGTGATCGCTGAGCTCCGCCGTCGCAATCTCGTCCGTACGAACAACAAGCCCATCGGCGATATCGCGGAGCAGATAGTGCTCGCCGCGCGCGGCGGGGATCTGGAGCCAAACTCCACGAAGTCGCATGACGTGACGACGGACGCCGGTCTGCGCATTCAGGTGAAGGCGATGGGGGCTCGTGCCGCGGGAGCACAAGCGAAGTTCAGCCCGTTCCGAAGCTTTGACTTCGATGTGGCGGTGTTTCTGGTGTTCGCTGCGGAGACGTTCGAGCTTCTCGAGGCATGGGAGGCCCCAACGGCCGCGATCGAATCCGGAACTCGTCATGTTCCCCACATCAATGGACGTCAGCCAGGATTGCGATTCATCCGAACCATCGGTGAGGACGTGCTGCCCGAGATGAGATCGGCGTATGCCCGTCTGGACACCGTGATGGGCTGACGGGGAGCGCCGAGCCTTCCTGACCTCTGCGCTCAGGAGCACGATGCGGCGGAGACACGGCAGGGCGATCGGCGTTCGGCATGTGGCGTCGGTCGGCGTCCCGAGGGCGAGCGGCGCACCCACGCGGCCCGCCCATCACTCCGGCCCAGGCTGACGCCGTCGGCGCTTGGTCTCGGCTCGCCGCCGCTTGGCGTCGAGACGGCGACGCTGGGAGCCGCGGGTCGGCCTCGTCGGATGACGGGTCAGCGGCGGCACGACGGCCTCCCGCAGCAGCGCCGCGAGACGCCTCCTGGCGGCCGCGCGGTTCTGGCGCTGGGAGCGATGCTCGGAGGCGCTGACCGTGAGGACGCTGCCGGTGAGGCGTCCGGCGAGATGGGAGAGCGCGCAGGCGCGCTGCGTCTCGGAGAGCGCGGTCGTAGTCGCGAGGTCGAGGCTCAGCTGCACGCGGGAGTCGGTGGTGTTGACGCCCTGCCCGCCGGGTCCGGAGGCATGGGAGAACTGCTCGGCGAGCTCCCGCCCGGGCACGCGCAGTCCCGCCGGAGCGCCGGGCCCCGGGGGCACGTGCACGTCATCCATCCGACCAGTGTGCCGCAGGCCGGGTTCCCGGCGGTTCCCGAGCCGCACGTGTTCTGGAGGGGACGCTGGTGATGTGCACTGGCTATATCGCCACAGCACATCACCAGCGTCCCGTCCGCGACCACGGCCCCGAGATGGACGTCGCGAGAGCCCGCGTCGGGCCGACCAGAGAGAGCCGGGATCGAGACAGCCAGGGATGTGCCGGGTGGCTGGCGCGCGGGGGACGGGAGAGGTGAGAGAGCCAGGAAAGGGGAGACCTGCCCGACGGGCGGCGCGCGAGACGCCCGCCCGCCGTCGAGCGGGGCCGGGCTACCGTGAGCCGGTGCGCTCGATCGCGGCCCGTATCCGCCGGTCGTGGTCTCGGGCGCGCCTGATCGTGGAGTACTTCGAGAGCCTGGAGGCACGCGTGCTGGACATCACCTACGACGTCGTCGGATCCTTCCTGCGGCCCCCGGCCGTCAAGGAGGCCCGCGCCCAGTTCACGGCCGGGGCGATCTCCCGCGACGACCTGCGCGCCGTCGAGGATGCCGCCATCTCCGCCCTGGTCGACCAGGAGGTCGCGCACGGGCTGCGCCTCGTGACCGACGGGGAGTTCCGGCGCCGCTGGTGGCATCTGGACTGGCTCAAGGAGTTCGACGGGTTCACCACCGAGCACCTCGACGTCGAGCGCAACGGCGTCACCAACCACATCGAGCTGGGCTACATCGACGGCCGGATCGGGTACGACCCGTCCGGCTCGCATCCGGAGATCGACGCCTTCGACTTCCTGAAGGCGGAGGCCGAGAAGCACCCCGGCGTGCAGGCCAAGAAGTGCATCTCGGGTCCCAACATGATCCTGGTCGACAACTACCTCCAGCTCGGCAAGAAGGACGTGCCCCACTACGGTGACGACGTCGACCGGCTGATCGACGACATCGCTGCCGCCTACCAGGCGGCGATCCGCGACCTGTACGCGCACGGCTGCCGCTACCTGCAGATCGACGACACCTCGTGGACCTACATGATCGACGAGTCGTTCCTCGCCAAGATCGCGGGCATGGGCTACGACAAGGACACGGTCCTGGCATGGTTCCAGCGCGTCTCGACGGCGGCGCTCGCGGGCAAGCCGGCGGACATGACCATCGCGACCCACTTCTGCAAGGGCAACTTCAAGGGCAACCACCTGTTCGAGGGGTTCTACGACTCGGTGGCCCCGATCATCGCCCAGGTCCCCTACGACGGGTTCTACGTCGAGTACGACGACGAGCGCTCGGGCACCTTCGAGCCATGGGCGGCGCTCAAGGGCACCGGCGCGACCTTCGTGGCGGGCCTGATCTCGACGAAGAACCCGCAGATGGAGGACCGTGCGGATCTCGAGCGCCGCCTGGCCGAGGTGCGCTCGATCGTCGGCGACGACATCGCCCTGTCCCCGCAGTGCGGCTTCGCCTCGGTCGAGGAGGGCAACACCATCGACGAGCAGACCCAGTGGGCCAAGGTCGACCTGCTCGTCGCGAACCGGGATCTCGTCGCCCGCTGAGGCGGGGCCCGACGGCGCCGGGCCGGACGGAGGCAGCCGAGCGCCGGGCCCGACCTCGGCCCGGCGCCTCGCCGTCGTCAGGACGCGGCGCCCACGCCTGCGTCGAGCCCGGCGTCGACCACCCGCAGACGCTGCTCGCGCTCGGCGGCGGTCAGCGGCGCCGACGGCGGCACGGCCGCGATGAGCGCCTTGGTGTACGGATGCCGTGGGGTTCGCAGGACCTCGGCCACCGGGCCGCTCTCGACGACCGTGCCCTGGTTCATGACCACCACCTCGTCGGCGATCTCGGCGACCACCGACAGGTCATGGGTGATGAACACGTAGGTCAGGTTCAGCCGGTCCTGCAGCTCGCGCAGCAGCTCGAGCACCTGTGCCTGCACCGACACGTCCAGCGCCGAGACGGGCTCGTCGCACACCACCAGGTCCGGCTCGGTGACCAGGGCGCGCGCGATCCCGATGCGCTGGCGCTGGCCCCCGGAGAACTCGTGGGGGAACTTGTGGACGTCTGCCGCGGAGAGCCCCACGGTCTCCAGTGCCGTGGCGACCGTCCGACGGCGCTGGGCGGCATCCTGGGTCGTGTGCATCCGCAGCGGCTCCTCCAGGGAGCGGCCGATCCGCCACCGAGGGTCGAGGGAAGCGTAGGTGTCCTGGAAGATCATCTGGGCCTGGGCGCGCCAGCGCCGCAACGCCTCGGGACCCAGTGTGGTCACGTCCGTGCCGTCGACGACCACCACGCCCTCGGTCGGCTCGAGCAGGCGCAGGATCGCGCGCCCGGTCGTGGACTTGCCCGACCCGGACTCGCCGACCACCGCGACCGTGCGTCCGCGCTGGACGGTGAAGTCGACCCCGTCGACCGCGCGCACGGGGTCGCTGCGCCGGCTGCCGGGGAACTCCTTCTTCAGCCCGCGCACCTCGAGGAACGGCCTGCCCTCGGCGACCGGCCGCTCCTCGAGCGTCCCGCCGTCGGCGATCCCCGCGGGGCGCATGCTCAGCAGATGGCGCGTGTACTCGTGACGCGGATGCTGGAACAGCTCCTCGACATCGGCGGTCTCGACCACCGTGCCGTGGTTCATCACCGCGACCGTGTCGCAGGTCTGGGCGACCACCCCGAGGTCGTGCGTGATCAGCAGCACGGCCGTGCCGTGATCGCGCTGCAGCCCCACCATGAGGTCCAGGATCTGGGCCTGGGTGGTCACGTCCAGGGCAGTGGTCGGCTCGTCGGCGATCAGCAGGCGCGGCTCGCACGACATGGCCAGCGCGATCATCACGCGCTGGCGCATGCCGCCCGACAGCTGGAAGGGGTAGGAGTCCATGACCCTGTCGACCTGGCGGATGCCGACCATCTCCAGCAGCTCACGGGCCCGCGCAGCGGCCGCCCGCCGTGACATCCGACGGTGCACGCGCAGCGGCTCGGTCACCTGGTCGCGCACGGTGAACACGGGGTTCAGCGCCGTCAGGGGCTCCTGGAAGATGGTGCCGACCTCTGCACCCCGGATGCCTCGCAGCTCGCGCTCGGAGGTCTTCGTGAGGTCGCGGCCGTCCAGCTGGATGCTGCCGGCGGCGATGCGGGCGCTCGCCGCCGGGAGCATGCGCAGGATGGACATCGCCGTCATCGACTTGCCGCTGCCGGACTCCCCGACCAGGCCCAGCATGGCGCCCTCGTCGATTGTCAGGCTCACGCCGTCCACCGGGACGGCCACGCCGCGATCCGAAGGGATCTCGACGCGCAGGTCCTCGATGCTCATCAGCGGACTCATGCCGGGCTTCCCGAGGGATCGCCGGCGGACGGCCGGTCATCGGACGTGCCGAGATAGCGCAGCGCGGTGAGCGCGTACGTCTTGGCGGCCAGCACGACGTCATCGGCGTGGCAGCGCTCGTTGAAGCCGTGGATGGTCGACAGCTCGGCCGGGCCGTACTGGAGCACGGGGATGCCGTGCGCGCGGAACACCCGGGCGTCCGAGGAGGCCCACTGCAGCACGCCCTGGGCGTCGGGATCGGCGAGCTCCCGCAGAGCGCCGACGAGCGTCTCGACGATCGGGTCCTCCGGGAGCGTCCAGTTCGGTTCGCTGCGAAATCCCTGCGGCTCGATCCGTGCCTCGATGCCGTTCTCCTCCAGGATCTCGCGCACCCGGGCGTTGACCTGCTCACGGGTCAGGCCGATCGGCACCCGCGTGTCGACGTCGATGACGGCGCGGTCGGCGACCACATTGGCCGCCGTGCCGCCGACGACCCGGCCGATGTTGATCGTCACGTGCTCGAAGACGGCGCTGATGCCGGGCTCGTAGCCCTCGCGCTCCTCGGCATAGACCTTGGAGTCGGCGATCAGCTGGCGCACGTCCTCGGGCGGCTCGGGCACGAGATCCCACAGCTGCTGAAGGGCGATGACCGCCCGAGCAGCCAGCAGGTTGGCGCTGGTCCCGTGCAGGGGCTGCAGGCTGCCGTGCCCGGGCCGTCCGTCGATGGTCAGGCGGAACCAGTTGGACCCCTTCTGCCCGATCGTCGGATGGCTGCGCTCGGCGGGCTCGGCGATCACGGCCCCGGTGGCGCCGTCCAGGTGGCCCTGCTCGAGCACGAGGTCGGCGCCGCGGTTGCCGCCGGCCTCCTCGTCGCACACCGCCGCGAACGACAGGCGACCGCGGAAGGGCACGTCGAGCTCGTGCATCAGGGCGTGGACGAACATCGTGCCGGCCAGACCGGCCTTCATGTCGCTCGCGCCGCGTCCGCGCAGCCATCCGTCGACGACGTCGCCGGCGAACGGCGGGAAGTCCCAGCGCTCGGTGTCGCCGACGGGGACGACGTCGTAGTGCCCCGACAGCACCAGGTGCCGCTCACCGGGCGCGCCGTCGAGGTGGGAGACGACGTTCAGCCGGCCGTCCCCGGCGTCGATCACCTCGCACTGCACGCCCTTGCCGCGCAGCCAGTCCGCGGTGAAGGCGGCGACCTCGGTGCAGTCTCCCGCCGGGTTCTCGCTGGGGATGCGGATGAGGTCGCCGGCCAGCTGCAGCAGCTCGTCGGCCCGCTCCTCGACGAGTCCCAGCAGCCGCTGCTCCCAGTCGTCGCCGGGCGTGGCGGCCCCGCCGGTGATGTCGGTCGATGCCGGGTCGGTGTCTGACGTGGTCATGAGATCTCCTTGTCGAAGCGGGCTGTCACTCGCCGATGGACAGCTGGGCGAAACGCACGATGCCGTCGGGGTAGGAGGTGTACCCCTTCACGGTCGAGCGCAGGCCGATCACGATGTTGTACTCGTACAGGTAGGCCCACGGCGCGTCGGTGGTGATGAGCTCCTGGGCCTGCGCGTACAGCGTGTTGCGGGCGTCCTGATCGGTCTCGGTGGACGCGGACGTCAGCAGCTCGTCGACCTGGGGATCGGAGTAGTTCATGTAGTTGCTCGACCCGTCGGTCGCGAGCAGCAGGCCCAGGTGGTAGCCCGGGTCGTTGACGAACGACGTCCACCGCGAGATGTAGGCCTGGAGCTTCTTGGTGCTCAGGGCCTCGAGGAACTGGGCGCGTGCCATGTTCTGGATGTTCATGGTCACGCCGATCTCGGCGAGCGAGGCCTGGATCAGCACCGCGTCGTCGTTCCAGTCCTGGAACCCCGAGCCGAGCGTGAAGTCGAAGCTGAAGCCGTCGGAGTGCCCGGCCTCGTCGAGCAGGCTCTTGGCCTTGTCCAGGTCGTAGCTGTAGTCGTACCCGGCGTCGGTCCAGCCCGGCGTGGAGCTCGCGACGGCCGACTTCATCTCGCTGGCCTGACCGAGCATGACGTCGTTGATGAGCTTGTCGTAGGGGATCGCGTAGCAGACCGCCTGGCGCACGCGCTCGTCGTCGAAGGGGGCGACGGCGTTGTTCATCGCGAAGTACAGGATCTTGTTGCTCTTGCGCGAGTCGATCGTGACCCCGTCGGCCTTCTTGAGGGACTCGACGTCCTTGGCCGGGATCTCGGTGATGAGCTGGGACTCGCCGCGCTCGAGGAGCTGCATGCGGTTGGAGGCCTCGCTGATGAACTTCACCGACACGTCGGTCAGGGCCGGGGCCGTGCCCCAGTAGCCCGAGCGCGCCGTGAGCGACGCGGCGGTCGAGGGATCCCACGATGTCAGCGTGTACGGGCCCGAGCCCGCGGTGTTCTGGGCCAGCCAGTCGGCACCGCCGTTGTCCTTGACGGTCTTGGTGTCCACGATCGAGAAGGAGTACAGCGGCAGGATCTGCAGGAACAGGTGGTTGGGGCCGGTCAGGGTGATGGTCACGGTGTGCTCGTCGACCTTGGCGACGCTGTCGATCCCGGCCATCTGGTACAGGAAGCTCGAGCTCGAGGAGTCCCGGATCAGCTCGAAGGATCCGACCACGTCGTCCGCGGTCATCGCGTTGCCGCTCGCGAAGGTGACGTCGTCGCGCAGGGTGAAGGTGTAGGTCGTCGCGCTGTCGTCGGCCGTCCACTCGGTCGCGAGCATCGGGACGATCTTGTCGGTCTGGGCCGTCGGCTTGCCGTCCTCGGTCGAGGTGGCGTAGGTGACGAGCTGGTCGTACGTGGCCACGACGAAGGTGTCGCTCGTGACGTCGTTGGCCTCGTACGGGTTCAAGGTCGTGCCGCCCTCGGAGTAGGCGGCGTTCAGCGAGGTCGAGGTGGTCGAGTCGGAGGCCGACGAGCCGCGGTTGGCGTTGGGGGCGCAGGCGGCCAGCGCGGCGACGGGGATGAGGCCCATTCCGACGAGGACGTGACGACGATCCATGGTGTTCTCCTGTGAGTGAGGTCGTGCTGGATGAGGCGGGTCGGTGAGGTCGTGCGGGCCGGGCGGCCCGGACGGGAGCGGGGGAGTGCGGACGACCGGGGACGGGCCGGCAGGGAGGGGAGCCGGGCGTGCCCTCAGCGGCCCGAGGTGCGCAGCCGGGGGTCGAGGGCGTCGCGCAGGGAGTCGCCGATGAGGTTGAAGGCGAGGATCGAGCTCGCGATCGCGAAGCCCGGGAAGAACGTGAGCCACCACTGGCCGCTGATGATGTAGCCGCGGCCGTCGGAGACCATCACGCCCCATTCGGGCGTCGGCGGCTGGGCGCCGAGCCCGATGAAGCTGAGGGAGGCGGCGGTGAGGATCGCGTAACCCATGCCCAGGCTGATGCGCACCACGATCGGGGCCAGGGCGTTGGGGGCGATATGACGGAACAGGATCGTGCGCGTGCGCAGGCCGATCGCGCGGCCGGCCTCGACGAACTCGCGCTCCTTGAGGGCGATGGTCTGGCCGTAGGTGATGCGCGCGAACTCCGGGATGCCGACGATGCCGACCGCGATCATCGCGCTGCCCACGCCCGGGCCGAGCGCCGCCGCGACCGCCATGGCCAGCACGAGGGAGGGGAAGGCGAGGATCACGTCCATCACGCGCATGATCAGCCCGCCCGGCCAGCCGCCGACGTAGCCGGCGATCGCTCCGAGCGGCACGCCGATGACGACCGAGAAGGCGACCGCGATCAGGCCGGTCCACAGCGAGATCCGGGCGCCGGCCAGGACGCGCGTGAGGACGTCGCGCCCGAAGTTGTCGGTGCCGAACCAGTGGCTCCAGCTGGGGCCCTCGAGGAGTCCGCCGGCCCCGGTCTGGGTGGGGCTGTACGGGCCGAGGACCCCGATCACGAGGCTCCCCAGGGTCCAGATCAGGATGATGGCCGCCGCGACGACGGCCACCGGGTTCCTCAGCAGCAGCGTCGCGATGCCGACGCCGCCCGGGGCGCGGTCCTGCGCCTCGTCGGGACGCGGATCCGGGGTCGGCGCGTCATCACCGAGCGGGCCGGTGACCTCGGCCATCGCCGACAGCGGCGAGGCGGGATGGAGGTCGGTGGCCGAGCTCTCGACGGGGCTGCCGGGCCGGTCGGTGCCGGGAGCGGCGTGGCGGTCATCGCGCATGGCGGATCCTCGGGTCGATGGCGGCCTGGGCGAGGTCCACGGCCAGGTTGATCACCAGGTAGAGCACCGCTGCGAGCAGGGTGAACGCCTGGATGGGGGCGTAGTCGGTCGCCAGGATCGACTGCGTGATGTAGGAGCCGATGCCGGGCCACGTGAAGATGGTCTCGGTGAGCACGGCGCCGGCCAGCAGCTGGCCGAGCTCGAGGCCGACCACGGTCAGCACCGGCGGGGCGGCGTTCTTCAGGGCGTGCTTGCCGATCACCGAGCGAGGCCGCAGTCCCTTGGAGACGGCCGTGCGCACGTAGTCCTGGCCGAGGATCTCGAGCATCGCCGAGCGGGTCATCCGCGAGAACATCGCGAGCGCGCCGGTCGACAGCACGAGCGCGGGCCAGATGATGTGGTGGGCGGCCGAGCTGAAGGCGACCGTGTCACCGCTCAGCAGGCTGTCGACGAGGTAGAGCCCGGTCACGTGGGTGGGCGGGTTGATCGAGTCGCCCAGGCGTCCCACCGGTGCGGGCGCGATGTCCAACAGGTAGTAGAAGACGTAGATGACGAGCATGCCCAGCCAGAACAGCGGCATCGACGCACCGGTCAGGCCGACGATGCGGCCGAGGTGGTCCACCCAGCGCCCACGGTGGACCGCGCTGATGATGCCGAGCGGGATGCCGAGGACCAGGGCGATCACGAGCGCGACGAGCGCCAGCTCGACGGTCGCCGGGAAGCGGCTCGCGAGGTCCGCGAGCACGGGCCGTCCCGTGTGCCACGCCGTGCCCAGGTCCCCGCGGAACACGCCCGACAGGTAGGTCACGAACTGGCTCCACAGGGGCTTGTCCAGGCCCATCTGGTCGCGGATGCGCTGCACGGTCTCGGGATCGGCCTGCTCCCCGGCGAGGGTCCGGGCGGGATCGCCGGGCAGGACGCGGGTGAGCAGGAAGACGCAGATCAGGACCCCGAACAGAGCCGGGATCATGGCCAGGAGGCGACGGCCGAGATATCTCATGAGGGATGCGCCTTCGGGTGAGAGGTGGTGGGTCGCGACGGCTCAGGCGGCGGGGCCGGGGGCTCCGGCCGTCTGCAGCACGCTCATGGGGCCGTACAGGCTCTGGAGGTGGTCGAGCTCGGCGACGTCGTGGAAGGAGGCGATGCCGCGACCGAAGTCCTTGGCGGTCTCGATCGCGAAGCGCACCGCCTGATCCACGTCGTGCAGGTCGGTCGCGCCGGTGGCCGATCCGGGCACGGCCGACTCGGTCACGATCGCCACGCCCACGACGGGGGCCGAGGTGGCCGTGCACGGCTGGACGATCGAGTTCACGTGGTACACGTCGTTGCCGTACGGGGTGATGTCCTGCATCGTGATGGGCATGACCGCCGGCGCGCGTCCGGTGGTGCGGGTGACGATGTCCAGCAGCGTCTCGGAGACCCGCAGGATCCAGCCGTCCGCGATCGTGGGCGTGATCGCGATGCCCTTGTGGTTGCACACCCGGTTGCCCTTGGTGGTGTCGATCGACAGGATCGCGTCCATCTCGGCGCTGACCTCGTGCTCGTTGCTGACGTCCTGCTCGATGACCGAACCCATGAACGGCACCGGCTCGTGGGGCTGGGTGGGCGCGTCGGGATCGATGTGGGTGGCGACGATGACGTCCCCGGGCAGGCGGTCCCCGCGCTCGGCCATCGCGAGCAGCTTGGCGGCGACCGTCACGGCCGACAGGGCGCCGTCGCCGTCGCTGACGAAGCCGATCTGCTCGGGACGGGCGCCGAGCCCGCCCAGGCGCCCCAGGACTCCCAGGGTCGGGGCGGCGCCGCCGGCCCGCTTGCCGGCGGTGCCCGGGATGGTGACGCGGAGGAAGTCGGTGGCGCCGCGCTCGGCGGTCACCTCCTCGACCTCGATCAGCGCGTCGGGACTGATGGCACGGAGGAAGGCGGCGACGTCGGCGCCGCGCACGGACGGGTCGTCCAGGAGGTCGTAGGCGGCGATCAGGTGGCTGTAGGACACGGGTTCTCTTTTCGTCGGGAGGGAGGGGCGGATGTGTCGGGTCAGGGGGTGGGCTGGACGCCGAGGGCCTCGGCGGCGAGGCGGGCGGCGACCGACCGGGCGACGATCACGGGCAGCCCCGTCTCGTCGGCGATCACCGCACGCATCGCGGCGGTGTAGCCGAAGCAGTCCATGGCCAGCAGCGCCGCGCCCTGATCGGCCAGCTCGCGGGCGGCGCCTCGCAGGTCCTCGGCGGTTCCCGTGTAGGGGGAGGCCGCGGCCACGAGCACCGGCCGGTCGGCCGGCAGCGCCGCGGCGAACTTGCGGCGGGTGTCGGGGACCTGCGCGGGCAGGGGGGCGATGATGCCCACGGGGCGTCCGCTGGGGGCCGTCGCGGCGACGGCGTGCGAGATGATCCGGTCCGGCACGAACAGCGGCTTGGTGTGGGGCAGCTCGGGGAAGGGTCCGGTGCAGGCCAGCAGGATCGCGTCGACCTCCGGCTCGAGCGCCGCGAGCAGACCGGGCAGGCGCTGCATCACGGCGCGCTCGCCGATCACCGCGGAACCGCCGTCGGCCAGACGCGTGGTCAGCGTGTGGTCGTCGTGCGCTGGGGCGGCGCCCGCGATCTGCTCGGCGCTCAGGTGGTCGAGCACCCCGCGCTCGACCAGCTCGACGCCCGGCAGGAGCAGCTCGAGCTCGGCCGTGAGGTCGATGCGGGGCGTCTGGCCGATGGTGACCACGCCCAGCCGGGTCCGTCGTGACTGCGCCGAGGCGGCCGGGGAGGGGCGGTCGGCCGGGGCCAGGGGAGTGGTGGTCATGGCGGTCCTCTGCTCGTCCAGATCCGGGGTGATCGCCGTCGCAAGCGACGGTGGACCTAGAGTGAACACGGTGTTCGCTTTGAGCAACAACTTCCCGTTATATGAACAAGGCGGTCACAAAATGGTCACAGAGCGCCTGTTCCGCAGATCGGCTGGCCGGATCTCCGATAATGGGCAGTCATCACTGATGCCGACGGAGGAGCATGTGCCATGGGCGAGACGGCGGATGCCCGCGCGCCTCTGCAGACTGTCGATCGGGCTCTGCAGATCCTGTTGTCCTTCGACGAGAGCCGCCGGGACTGGGGCGTCTCCGAGCTGGCCGAGGAGTTCGGGTTCAACCGCTCGACGAGCCAGCGCCTGCTCGCGGCACTGGCCGCTCGCGGCTTCCTGTTCGCCGATCCGTACACGCGGCGCTACAGCCTCGGACCGGCGATGTGGCACATGGCGGCGCTGTGGGAGCGCGGCGGCGGTCTGGCCCGGCTCGCCGAGTCCGTGCTGACCGGCCTCGCGGCCACCACCGGCCGCACCGCCTCCTTCACCGTGCCCGATGGCTACCACGTGCGCTGCGTGGCCGCCGTCGACGGCGATTCCGGTCCCGTGCGCGCCCACCCGCTGGTCGGCGATCTCTACCCCGCCCACGCCGGGGCGACCTCGCGGGCCTACTTCGCGTTCCTGGACCCCCTGGTGCGGCGCAACATGCTCAGCGGGCGCCCGTTCGCGCGCTACACCGAACTCACCATGATCGACGAGGGCACCTTGGACCGCATGCTCGACGAGACCTATCGAGCAGGGTGGGCCTACTCCGAGGGCGAGTTCGACCAGACCACGAGGGCCATCGCAGCGCCCGTACGCATCGGCTCCACGCCCGTGGGCTCGATCTCCGTGATCGAGCCCAAGGTCTTCACCTACCCCGACGAGCTGACCAGCCGGGTCCCGGACCTGCTCGAGGCGGCCCAGTGCCTGGGCGACCTGCTGGCCAACAACGACCCCGCCGGGCGCTCCCGCCGGCCCGCGTAGGGCACGCCCACGGCGCGCGCCCGCGGTCACCGATTCCCTCCACCCTCACCCTGAGGAGACACCTGTGCAGGCTCTGCTGCTGTCGAACTCGACCAACCACGGCTCCGGTTACCTCGCCCACGCCCTCGACGAGGTCCTGGGCCTCCTCGACGGCGCCGAGCTGACGTTCGTCCCCTACGCCCTGGCCGACCACGATGCGTACACGCGCACGGTCTCCGACGCGCTCGGCCCGCACGGCGTGACCGTCACCGGCCTGCACACCGCTCCCGACCCGGTCGCGGCCGTGCGGGAGGCACAGGCCGTGTTCGTCGGCGGCGGCAACACGTTCCGCCTGCTGTCCAGGCTCCAGACCCTCGGCCTGCTCGGCCCCCTGCGCGACCGCGTCGCGAGCGGAATGCCGTACATGGGCGCGAGCGCGGGCACCAACCTCGCCGGTGCCACGATCCGCACCACCAACGACATGCCCATCGTCCAGCCGGCCTCCTTCGACGCGCTGGGCCTCGTGCCCTTCCAGATCAACCCCCACTACCTCGACGCCGATCCGACCAGCACCCATCGCGGCGAGACCCGCGAGGAGCGGCTCCTGCAGTTCCTCGAGGAGAACGACGCCGCGGTGCTGGGTCTGCGCGAGGGCACGTGGCTGCGCATCGACGGCGAGTCGGCGAGGATCGGAGGGCAGGCCGTCCAGCCCACGTCCCGGGGCCCCGCGCTCGTCTTCGAGCGCGGCTCCGCCCCGCGCGAGGTCGCCGGGGACGTCTCGGCCCTGCTCGCGCGGGGATCACGCTTCGACGTCGGCGCCGACGACATCCGCTGACGGCGGCGTCGCACGGCGGCCAGCACGTGACACGTCCGGCAGGGGCGTCGTGCCACCTGCCGACCGCGGTGGCCGCCGACACGGAGCGGCGCATCCGGGTCCGCCGACGCTCGGCCACCGAGGTGATGCCCGGCTCATGACGGTCACGCCATCGGGGCTGGCGATGAGCCATGGGCCGGGCGCGGTGGCGACACCGGGCCGGGCCGCACGCTCACATCCGATGCGCCCCGCCCGTGTGTCGGCACATGTCGGCCCCGTGACCGCACAGGTCGCGCCACTTCTCTCCGGCCGGTGGCGTGCCTACGCTCGATCACATTCCGCTCCGTAGCTCAGTGGCAGAGCAGCGCCCTCATCAGGCGTGCGCGCAGCTTCGACTCCTGCCGGAGTGTCCCGCCCATCGAGCCGCGGTGCCCGCCGAGGTGGTCTCGGCGCTTCGACGTGACGTGCACGCTCGCCACGGCGGGCCGTGCCAGCCGGACGCGTGTCACTCGCGCAGGCGTTCCTCCTCGCGCTCGTGCGGCGTCTCCTCTCCTCGCTCCGGGACGGCGTCCTCGCGGCGAGGGTCGCCGGTCATGCTGGAGAGCTCGTTGGACGGCGTGGCCTCGTCGCGCCAGCGGAGGAGGGCGCCGACCCCTTCGGGGATCACGGCGTACCCGTCCTCGAGTGCGCAGACGCCCGCGTCGGTCGCGATGGCCTGGCGGAAGAGCTCCTCGATGCCGTCAGGCTCCTGGCCGACGGTGAAGACGAGATCATCCACCTGGCCCCGTTGGAGCGTTGCGGTCACCTCTTCCACGCCCGCGACAGAGGTGCCGCCCCGCAGCTGGTTCTCGTGGAACTGGTCGGCCACGCTCTGCTCGCGCTTGTCGATGAACTCCTGGGTCACCCGTTCCAGCTCCTCGCGGAACGAGGCGCGGTCCATGCTGAGCCCGCGAGTCCCGCCGGAGACGAGATGCAGCCGGGCACGGGCCTCCTGGCCGAGCACGTCCTGCAGCAGTGCGGTGGCCCGGACGTCCCCGGTCAGCAGCACCATGTCCGGCTTGTGCCGCTCGACGAGCGCATCGACCTTGCGGCCGACCGCCTCGGCATTGCGCTCCCACGAGTCCTCGACCCGCGCATCGAAGTTGCGCGCCCGCCACCCGTGCTGGGAGCCGCCGCCCACGCTCGCCTTGTGCAGCTCGTCATGGCCGCCGTCGACGCGGTCGGGGCCGTCCGCGCTGATCGACGGATCCTCGGGAGCCCGCAGGTGCAGGTCGGCGCCGGCCCGGTCGACCTCGATGAGCAGCTGGCTGACCGCGAACGGCGTGAGCTGCAGCAGCGGCAGCAGCGTCGGCGTCGTACCGAAGGACGCGGCGTCCTCGCGGGGCGGGACCGGCAGCACCCGGTCGAGCAGGATCTCGCGGGGCGAGGCGATGATCGCGCGCCCGTGACGGCCGCCGATCGGTGACGGGCTGAGCACGCTGTCCGCGATCTCGTCGAGGATCTCGGACGGAGCGCCGGCGGCCGAGAGCCGCGTGCGCATGTGACTCCAGCGGGTCGACAGCTCGGCGGATGCGCTCGGATCCGTTCTGGTCGTATCGAGGTGGATCGAGAGGAACGGACCCTCGTCGGCGATGGGGCCTTTCAGCCACGGCACTTTCACGGAAACCTCCAGACTGCTCGTGGGACCAAGGCGATGCCCGGCCATGAGCTCGACGGCTGTGGGATCCACCACTTTTTCACGCGCATGGGGGCGATTCAAGGTCACCGGCCCATGACCTCTGGTCCCACCGGTCCCGCCGACACCTCGGAGCCGCGATCACCCCCTTCGGCACGGGCGCTCTCAGGCGCCTGGCGGCATCGGCTTCGCGAACGATCGGAACGCAGCGGACGCTGATCAGGCGAGTCCGTGCTCTTCCCGGAGTCGCGGCTCGACGCGGAGCTCGGGGCGGAAGCCGGCCTTGTCCGCATAGAAGGCTCGGATGACGTCCATGTCGGCGGCCACGTCACCCGTCAGCTCGACGGTCGGGCCGAGACCCGCGGTCATCGTGGCGCGATCGACGAAGCCCAAGGTCACCGGCATACCCGCCTCTCGGGCTATCCGGTAGAAGCCGGACTTCCACGTCGCATGGGCCCCGCGCGTCCCGTCGGGCGTGACCACCAGACCGAAGACGTCGCCCGACCGCACGCGCTGCACGATGTCGGCGACGACGCGGCCGGGATCGGCGCGATCGACGGCGATGCCGCCGAGAAGCCGCATGATCGGGCCACGCCACCCGTGGAACAGGCTCTTCTTCCCCAGCCACCGCACATCGATGCGCAAGCGCCAGGCGATGGCCAGCATGAGCACGAAATCCCAGTTGGAGGTGTGCGGAGCGCCGATGAGCACGGTGGGGCGGTCCGGTGCGGGCCGGGAGACGAGCCTCCAGCGACCGAGCGCCCAGAACATCCGGGCGAGAAGGGGACGGAGCATCTGGCTACCGTAGAGCACGCAGCGATGGCCTCAAGCCTCACCGACCGGTGGCGTCGCGCATCACCCCTCGGCGATCGCCTCGCTCATGGCGCTGATCTGGAAGCTCGCGCCGTCGGGGTCGGCGACCGTGGCGATGCGTCCGAACGGGGAGTCGACCGGTCCGTCGAGCAGGCTCCCGCCGAGCTCACGGACCCGCTCGACCGCGGCATCGCACGACTCGACACCGAAGTAGATCCTCCAGCCCGTGGCCTCGGCGGGCATGAACCCGCTCGCGTCGCAGAGACCCCAGCTCGCGGAGTCCTCCGGGCCATTCGTCACGTAGCGGACAGGGGAGTCGTCCGTCGGCTCGCCCATCGCCACCAGGTTCGCGTCGACCACGGCGGTGTAGAACGCGCTCGCCTCGTCGAACCGGTGTGTCATGAGCTCGAACCAGACGGGCGAACCGGGCTCGCCGGTGAACTCGTATCCCTCGAGATCCTTGGCCTCCCAGAGGGCGACGTCCGCGCCGGTGGCGTCGAGGACCACCGCCATCCGGCCGGCGTCGCCGATGTCCATGGGCTGCACGATCACGGTGCCGCCGTGCTCGGTCGCGGTGGCGAGCCGTGCGTCCAGGTCGTCGACGGCGAGGTAGACGTTCCAGGAGGAGGGCAGAGGATCGCCGGCAGGGCAGGTCATGCCCGTGACGTCCATCACGCCCCCCACGAGCGCTTCTGCCTTGCGGACGATCTGGTAGCGGCCGAACTGCTCGCCGGTGTCCTCGAAGGTCCAGCCGAACAGGCCCGAGTAGAAGGCAGATGCCGCCGCGAGGTCGTGGGTGTCGAGGTCGAGCCAGGTGCTGGTGCCGGTGCTGCGCGTCATGATTCCTCCTCGGTCCCGGGCCCGTGCGGCCCATGTCGTGAGTCCACGCTAAGCAGACCGCGTCGAGCATCTTTGTCCGATCGTGCGGACTTCGTGCCCGTGTGGGCGGGGGCGGCGTGGCCGGTGGCGTCTCATGACCGGTACAGGCTCGGCAGCGCCGAGAGCATCGGCATCCGACGGGTCTTCTGCACGCCGAAGTGCAGGGTGAGGTGACCGGGGCCGGTGACCGGCAATGGGTGCGCCGCGACGACCGGTGCGGACGGCACCAGCTGGTCCAGCGGATCGGCCTGGGCGGCGACGGCGAAGCCGAGCAGGAAGGGAGCGCCGTCGCACAGGGAGAGGTCCACGCCGGTGCGTCCGGAGACGAGCACACCCGAGCGCGGGAGTCCGATCGGGGCGGGCTGCGGATACCAGCCCACCCACACCGAGGCGTCGGCACGCGGGCTGAGATCTGTGGGCAGGTCGAGGACCACGTGCACCGCTGCCCGGTTCGCAGAGGGCAGGGTGAAGGGTCGCGGCGGACGGTCGCCGATGCGGTCGGCCAGGCGTCGCAGGTGCGCCGGCGGCACACCCACCGTGTCACGGAACCGCCGGCTGAAGCTCGAGAGCGAGTCGAAACCGACCTCCGCGGCGACGTCGACGACCGGCCAGGGGTCGGCGAGCAGCAGGCGCTTGGCCGCGTCGATCCGCAGTGCGGTGAGGTACTGGCCCGGGCCGATGCCGACGTGCGCCGAGAACACCCGCGAGAAATGGAAGGGGCTGTACCCGGCCACGTCCGCGAGGTCGGCGACGGTGAGCGTGGCCGCATGCTCATGGGCCGCGTCCAGCACGGAGGCCCACCGTTCCTCCGTCAGCGCTCGAGTGACCAAGCTCACCCTCGCCAGTGTACGGACCGCGGGGAGCGGGAACCGGGTCGGGAAGTTCCGGTGACGATCTCGGTAGGCTCGGACCGCGGCGATCCGATGTCGGACGCCGCCGCCCGTTCACGGCCTGTCAGGAGACGGAGACCATGCCCGCACCGCACATCCGCCCCTCCAGTGAGGCCGACGAGGCGCCCGCTCTCGTCGCGATCTGGTGCAGCGCCGTCGACGCGACCCATGAATTCCTGCGTGCCGAGGACAGGGCGGCGATCGAAGAGCAGCTCGCGCAGGTGTACTTCCCGCAGGTCGAGCTCGTCGTCGCCACGCTCGACGACCGCCCGGTCGGCTTCGCCGGAGTGGCCGGGACGAGCCTCGAGATGCTCTTCGTCCATGCCGACGCCCGAGGGCGGGGCATCGGCCGTGCGCTCCTCTCGCACGTCATCACCACGCACGACGTCCGGACCGTCGACGTCAACGAGCAGAACCAGCCGGGGGTGGGGTTCTATCGGCATCAGGGCTTCACCGTCGTCGGCAGGAGTGCGCTCGACGGCCAGGGGCGTCCGTACCCGCTGCTCCACCTGGTCCGATGCGACGGTGCGGGCAGGAAGAGAGACTGATGCGTGCATCGGGACGCGGCGGGCCGGTTCCTCGTCCTGAGCCCCTGCGGGATCTGCCCCGAATGGCTCGCGTCGTACGGCCCCGATGTCCTGGCGGCGGTCCCGCGGGGTGAGGACGGCACCGAGGTCCGGTGGGAGCCCTTGCACGAACTGCTGCCGCACTAGTGGGCGACGGCTTTTCGTGGCGAGCTGCCCGAGTGGGATGCGCGGCGGGAGACGGAGGATCGGCGGGTCTAGGGGCTCGCGGCCCCGTGGTGATCTCGAGGACGTCGTCTCCGCGCCCGAGGAAACCGGTCGGTGCCACCGCCTCTCCCGTGCCACGATGCACGGATGATTCACCTCCGACGGATGGACCCGACCGGTCCCGGCACCCGGTAGCGGGGCGAGGCCCCCTCGGAGCCTGCCAGCAGGGCGCGCCCTCGCGGCGCCGGGCGAGATCAGTCGACCTGGAGCTCGTCCATCGGGCCCCAGCCGTCCGCGCCGACCTGCTGGGACACGATCTGCGGCGTCGCCGAGAGATAGGGCGGGAGCTCTTCCTGCATCGTGCGGAAGTGCGGAGACGTCACGTGGGCCTCGGCGGCGTCGTCCTCGAACGCCTCGAGCAGCACGTAGATGGTGGGGTCCTCGACGCTGCGGGACCACTCGAACCACTTGTTGCCCGGCTCGGCGAGGGTCGCCTGCGTGAACTCGCGCGCGATCTCGGGCCAGCGGTCCGCGAACTCGGGCTTCACGGGGAACTTCACGTTGATGAGGATCATCGGCATCCTTCGGTCGCAGGGTCGGAGGAACCAGGATGCACCACGATCCCACCGATGCAGCCCGGTGCCGCGTACCGGGGGTGCCGTGCCGGTCCGATGTGCGAGGGACGGGTGCAGTGCCGAAGTCTCCCGAGTGATCTCGAGCCATGGCAGCACATGGGTGTCTGTGAGAGCCGTGACCCTGCGTTATCGAGGGGGTGCGGCTCTCACGGACAGAGAAGTGCCGAGATCCGCGGGCGCGAGGCGCCGACCTGCCCTTCGAACACCAGGCATGCCCTTCCACTCGCCCGGCACCCGGCGCCGCCCGGCACCCCGCGCGCGCTCCCGGTCCTGTCCTGCCCTCGTTCGTGCCGCCGACGGTCCGACCGCTGCGATCCGTCCCCGCCCGGTCCGCTCGCGACTAAGGTGTCTGCCACCGTCGGGACGCAGAGGAGCTGCCGCATGGACACCCACGACTTCGTCGGCACCTGGCAGATCGACCCTGCGCACTCCCGCCTCGGGTTCTCCGTGCGCCACGCGATGATCACCAAGATCCGCGGCGGCTTCCCCGACTTCGAGGGGGAGGCCCACATCGACCCCACGAGCCCCACACGCTCGTGGGCCCGGATCGTCGCCCGTACCGCGAGCCTCGATACCCAGCTCGAGGAGCGTGACCGGCATCTGCGCAGCGCCGACTTCTTCGACGTGGAGTCCTTCCCGGAGATGGTCTTCACCTCTGAACGGATCGAGGAGCCCGACGACTCGGACGAGGGCGACTTCCTCGTGATCGGCGACCTGACGATCCGCGACGTCACCAAGCCCCTGCGCCTGACCCTGCATTTCACGGGCACCGAGGTCGATCCCGACGGGCGTACGCGTGCTGGTCTCGAGGGGAGCCGACGGATCGACCGCCGTGAATGGGATGTCCGCTGGAACACGCGGCTCGACTCCGGCGGCGTGCTCATCAGCGACAAGGTGGTGCTCGAGTTCGACCTCCAGCTGATCCGCCTGGAGTGAGGGCGCGGGCGGCGGCAGACGGGGACTGGCGATGCCCCGGGCGTGAGCCGTCCCGGCCACGCGGGGCCTCCCGCCCGGGCTCTCGCGCCCGTCGCGGCGCGCCCCGCTTCTCCTAGAACGTGAAGTGCGAGAACAGCAGGAGGGACAGCCCGAGCCCCGCCACGAGGTTCACGACCGTCGCCACCGCGAACACGAGCACGGGCCGCCACCCGGCCTCGCGCGCCGAGGACACGTTGAACTCGAGGCCGATCGAGACGAAGGCGAGTGTGAGCGCCCACACCTGCAGCTCCTTGGCCGCGGACAGCCGATCGGCCAGCACATCGGCCGGCGTCGTCTGCCCCAGCACGGTCACGAGCACGGAGGCCACGAGGAAGCCGAGCACGAACTTCGGGAAGCGGTGCCACAGCACGGCGAGCCATGCCCTCCCACTGCTCCTGGTTGACGCCGCCGTACCGTCGCGCTCGGCCGAGGCCTCCGTCGCGGCGATCCGCACCGTGAAGTACACGGTCAGCAGCACCGCGACGACACCGAGCAGGGCGTTCTGGGTGACCTTGACGATCGACGCGATCTGGAGAGGCTGCTCGCCGGCGACCGCACCGGCCGCCGTGACCGCCGCGGTGGTGTCGATGTTGCCGCCGATCCAGGCCCCGGTCACCGCCGGTGACAGGCCCATCATGCCGGCGAGGAACGGCAGCAGGAAGATCGACGGGACAGCGAACACGATCACGAGAGTGGCCGTGTAGGCGAGCTGCTCCTTGCGCGCGTGCACGGCCCCCGCCGCAGCGACGGCCGCCGAGACACCGCAGATCGAGAGCGCGCTCGCCAGCAGCGCGCGCAGCCGGTCGTCGAGCCCCAGACGCCCCGCGAACCACCACGTGAAGCCGAAGACGATCGCGATCAGCATGATCGCCTGGACCATGGCAGGCCCGAAGGCCCGCGCCACGGTCGCGAGATCGATGCTCGCGCCCAGGAGCACCAGACCCACCTTGATGAACAGCTCCGTGCGGAAGGCCGCGGTCATGCGGTTGCGCAGCCCGGTGAGGGTGAGCACGGCGTTGCCCGCGAAACCGAGCGCGATCGCGTAGACGGGGTACTCGACCGCGGCGGCCACCTGTTCCATCCCGGTTCCCGTGGTCGCCGCGGGAACCGCCTCGGTCAGCCAGCGGGTGAGCGCCGCCAGGCCGAGCGCGACGGCGATGCCCGCGATCGCACCGGCGGCATGTGATGTCGAGGGCCGCCCGTGCGCGGACGCGGCCGGGGGAGCACCGGAGCGGTCCTGTTCCTCGAGGCGCTCGGCCTCGCTCACGGGACCAGCTCGGGGGAGACGATGCCGAGCAGGCACAGGACGAGCAGGACGAGGCCGAGCACGGTCGCCGCCCAGTCCTCGCTCAGGGAGAAACGTCGGTGGTCATCGGGGGATTCGGGGCGAGCGGGCATCGGAAGGCACTCCTCGGTGGCAGGCGACGCAGTCTGTCGCGGCCAGCCTACGGGCACCTGTGTGCCCTGCCGAGGGGGGACCGTTCGATGCTCCTGCTCCGCTCCGGATCCTGGACGCGACGTGCCATGCGCAGGGCTCCCTGTACCCTGGGGCATTTCCAGCCCTCATCGGCTGGGACGACATTGGGGTCGTGCTTCTCGCGGCCCGGTGCCCGAAATCCTCGCCCCCTGCCAGGAGTACCCGTGATGACACCGTCGTCCTCCGCATCCTCACCCCACGGCTCGGCCGGCCCGCCCGATGATCCGGGTACCGCGCCCATCGCCTCGACGAACCCCGGACGCCGCACCGCCCTCAAGGTGCTCGGCGGCATCGTGGCCGTCGGCACCATCGGCACCGCGACCGCCGGTTCGTTCGCCTCCGCCTCCGGCGGCGACGACGTCCGTGCCTCCCTCACCCTGGTAGCCCCCGCCGCGGCCGGCGGCGGATGGGACGCCGTGGCCCGTGAGATGCAGCAGGCCCAGCGAGCCCACTCGATCGTCAACAACGTCCAGGTGCTCAACATGCCCGGCGCGGGCGGCACCATCGCCCTCAGCAACGTCGCCGGCCTCAAGGGTCGCCCCAACACGCTGCTCATCGGTGGCACCGGCCTGCTCGCCGCGACCGTCCAGTACAAGTCGAAGACCGCGTTCACCGATGTCACTGCGCTGGGCATCCTCGTCGAGGAGTACGACGCGATCGTCGTGCCCAAGGACTCGCCCTATCAGGACCTCGACTCGCTCGTCGCGGCGTGGCGCGAGGACCCCGGCGCGATGCCCTGGAGCGGCGGCGGCTCCTTCGACCAGCTCGTCGTCACCGACCTCGCGATCAAGGGGGGCGTGGACGCCGGCGCGATCACCTACATCTCGTCCGACGGCGGCGGAGAGGTGATCGCCGCGTTGCTGAACGGCACCGCACAGGCAGCCGCCTCGGGCCTGCCCGACACGCGCGACCAGATCGAGTCGGGGCGCCTACGGGCGCTCGCGATCGTCGCCAAGGAGCGGGTCGACTTCCTCGACGTGCCCACCACGGTCGAGCTCGGCTACGACGTGACGCTGTCGAACTGGCGCTCGATCTCGGCGCCCCCGGGGCTCGACCCCGAGGACGTCGCGACCCTCAACGACGTGGTCACCGAGACCATCGCGACCCCCGAGTGGGCCGACGCCATCAAGCGCTACGCATGGACGGAGAACGTGATCCGCGGCGACGACCTCGCCGATTTCCTGTCCGACCAGGAGACACAGATCCGCAAGCTGTACGAGGAGATGGGCTCATGACCGCGGCCACGACCCCCGATCGGCCCGCGCCCGACCCCGACGGCACCGCCCCGTCCGCGCCCGAGGATCCGCGCCGCGCGCCCGTCCACCTGTGGCGGGAGCTGACGATGCCCCTGATCCTCGTGCTCGTCGCGCTCTACCTGATCTACGGCATGGTCACGATGGACGTGCCCACCAACGCGGACTTCCCCGGCCCGCGGTTCTTCCCCGGTGTCGTCACCGGCGTGATCCTGGGGCTCGTGCTGCTGCAGGTCATCGCCTCGGTGCGCGCATGGCGCCGTGGCACCCTCGTCGAGCTCGGCGAGGACGAGGACCAGCGCCGCCAGTCGGGCCTCGTCGTCGAGGCCGGCACGCAGTCGCGCCTCAACGTGCGCGCCCTGCTGTGGATCGTGGGATCCTTCCTCGTCTTCTCGGTGCTGCTCGAGGTGCTCGGCTGGATCCTCGCCGGAGCACTGCTGTTCTGGTGCATCGCCCACGCCTTCGGATCCCGGCGCACGGTGCTCGACATCGTGATCGCCCTGACGGTCTCCTCGGCCGCGTACATCATCTTCGAGATGGCCCTCGGGCTGTCGCTGCCCTCGGGCATCCTGGGATGGGGGTTCTGACATGGACGCACTCGCCTCGCTCGCCGAAGGCTTCGGCCACGCCCTCAGCCTTCAGAACCTCTTCTGGGTGCTCGTGGGCTGCTTCCTGGGGACCGCGGTCGGCGTCCTGCCCGGCCTCGGCTCCTCGATGGCGGTCGCGCTGCTGCTGCCGGTCACGTTCGCGCTCGACCCCACGGCCGCCCTCATCATGTTCTCCGGCGTCTACTTCGGCGGCCTGTTCGGGGATTCGACGATGGCGATCCTCATCAACACGCCCGGTCAGGCCTCCGCGATCGCCTCCACGTTCGAGGGGCACAAGATGGCCCAGAACGGACGCGCCGCACAGGCCCTGGCCACCGCGGCGATCGGTGCCTTCATCGGCGGCATGATCTCGTCGGTCCTGGTCGTCTTCCTCGCCCCGATGCTCGCGGACTTCTCGGCGCAGTTCGGGCCGGCCGAGTTCTTCGCCCTGGCCCTGTTCGCCTTCGTGGCCACCAGCTCGGTCGTGACCGACAGTGCCGTCAAGGGTCTGCTGTCGCTCATGCTCGGACTGGCGATCGCGGTGGTGGGCGTGGACGCCGTCACGGGTGCCCCGCGCTTCACCCTTGGCTCGCCGCTCCTGTTCGACGGCATCTCGCTCGTGACGGTCACCGTCGGCATGCTCGCGCTCGGGGAGGTGATCTACGTGGCGACCATCGCCCGTCACGCCGGGCAGGGCCAGATGATGCGGACCACCGGTCGTCCGTGGCTCTCGCGCAAGGAGTTCCGTGAGGCGGGGCCCGCCTGGCTGCGCGGCACCGCGATCGGCCTCCCCTTCGGGGTGGTCCCCGCGGGCGGCAGCGAGATCCCCACGTTCCTCTCCTACGGGCTGGAGAAGCGTCTGGACTCCCGGCGTAAGGACCCCCAGTTCGGCACGGGTGCGATCCGCGGCCTGGCCGCCCCGGAAGCGGCCGGCAATGCCACCACGGGCATGTCGATGGGTGCGCTGCTCGCACTCGGGCTTCCGGTCTCGGCGACGGCCGCGATCATCCTCGCCGCGATGCGCCAGTTCGGCCTGCAGCCCGGACCGCTGCTGTTCGAGAAGACGCCCGACCTGGTGTGGGGCCTGCTGGCCAGCTTCTTCATCGCGATGATCGTGCTGCTAGCGATCAATCTGCCGTTCGCGCGCCTGTGGGCCA